>NZ_JCAHZJ010000006.1:0-114202 GCF_059489795.1 Nitrosospira sp. CT | reverse complement strand
TCAACGGCACCAATACCTTCAACAACAGCGGTACCTATAACAAGCAGAGCGGTACCCTGACTACCATTGAAGTAACCTACAACAATACCGGCACGACCAACGTGAATGCTGGAACGATGCACCTCACTAACTCATTCACGAATGAGGGCGTGATTGACGTAAACGCCGCAGCAGCATTCCAGGTTGCACGTGCCAGTAATACAACTTTTGTCAACAGCGGGACGGGGGAAATCCGGGGCGACGGTACAGTTATCACACCAACGCTTGGTTTATCTAACAGTGGAGCAATCAATCCTGGCAATGGTATCGGCCATCTGACTATCGACGGCGATCTCACCCAAGCCTCAGGCGGTGTAATCAACTTTGAATTGGCCAGCCTGAGCAGTTTTGACCAACTGACGGTTACCGACGACGTAACGCTGGGTGGAGTAATCGATGTAGGGAATTTAGGCTATACACCCGTTGTTGGTGACAGCTTCGTAGTCGCGACCTTTGATGAACGTTTAAACGATTCGACATTTGCGTCTGTCACGCACGATTTCGGGTCAGGCGTGGCGTTCGACGTAATCTATCATGAACATGACGTAACGATAACTGTAGTTCCCGAGCCAGAGCAATATGCTTTGTTTCTTGCCGGCCTGGGTTTGATGGGAGTAATGGCACGGCGGCGGAGGAATCATATCCGGAGATGACATTCTCGCCGCTCTTATCGAGTTGACCGTGATCTGGATAAAAAATACAAAACGTAGATGTCGCACCTGGGGTGTGGGTTTCTGGGTGCGATAGTTCATCAAAAGGGAAAGGGCAAATGATGTAACCACACTACCTGTTGATGGAGGAAGCGATGAAGAAATTGAGATATGTTGCGTTTCTGGTCGGAGCAGCCATATTTGGCACAACCCCGGTTTTTGCGCAGCAGGGTGAAGATAGGGGAGCTGGTGGAGATACTGCAAACCGTGCCGTGAACATCAACCTTGGTAGTACGGGAGGGGCGCTGGACAGCGGGGCGCTGAAATCCATACGAAAGACAGTGGGGAAGGCCATCAGCGAAGAGACGGTGGACACTTTCGCTGTTTATAGTCCAAGAGCAGGGGGACCTATTCCGATAGAGGGGGGATTGAACGCCTGCGCGGAGGCAGGCTTCAGCTCGAAGCCGGGAGAGTTCAAAGCATTCGTCAAGCGGCTGCGTGATATTCATCCCAGGACGGGAACATTCCTCAATGTCGAGCTGACCGATCAATGCAAACCTATTGAAGGTGGTGGAGGGGGAGCTGTTTGTGGGGGTATCGCCGGAACACGTTGCCCCGACGCAAACCAGTACTGTGACTTGGGGGCCAAATGCAAGATGCCGGATGCGCAAGGTCAATGCAAGCCCAAGCCCACCATTTGTCCGCAAATCTTCAAGCCTGTTTGCGGGTGTGATGGCAAGACTTACAGCAACTCGTGCACTGCAGCAGCTGCCGGTGTTTCTGTTGAACATGAAGGGGAGTGCAAGAAATCCGAGCCGCAAGCATGCGGCGGAATTGCCGGCATTCCATGCCCTGGAGGCCAGACCTGTGTGGATGATCCCAGGGATGATTGCGATCCCACACGCGGCGGCGCGGATTGCCCGGGAATCTGCAAGAGTAAAAAATAGCAGCAACGGGAATACGGGTTAATCGTTGGAAGCCTTATGACGACTCTGGATAAGCAGGTCTTGTTACCGGTTAGCGGACAGCCTATCCAGGGTTTGCCACCCGAATGTTAGACAACGTACAGAGCGATTCCTCGATCAGGTGTTAAAAATCGGCAGGTCCGGCCGTTAGAAAGAGCTAGGCCGTTTAATCACAGTGGCACGGTCACAGCGGTACGGTCGCACAATCGATTAACAGTTCCAGAGGGAAAATCTTGAGCACATCATCTGACAGAGGCAATGCAAGGATCAACAAGAACGGGATCGAAAACCCGGTCGAGAATACAGAAGAAGCGATTACCGACAGCCCCACAGCAACCGGATCTTATGGACCATACAGGCAGGAACGGAGGAAAGGCCACCAAGTGATTTCTACCGCAAGTTATTACCAGGTCGAGCGGCGTGGTGGCGCGCACTATGGGGAAACACAGGATTGGTCGGACTTGGATTCGGAATCAGATGGAGCGCCTTATTCGGGCAGGAATTTTTGACAGCAGGAGATGCAGAGATTCAGGCAAAAGATTCAAGGCATGTAATGCTTAATGCTGGCAAGGTCTAGTGAGATAGAAATGAGGCAGCAAGGGTAGGAAAGGTCATTCATTTAATTCACATTCATTTTCATTTGATTGAAAGGAGAAAACCATGGCAAATATTACTCGTCGCTCGCCTCTTGTTGGCGACATCATGCGCTATGACCCGTTTTACAATCTGGATGACTGGTTCAAGAATTGGGGAATGCGTCCATTCTCAATGGATATGGAAACCGCGCCCCAGATCAAGATCGATCTTACCGAAAATGACACCGCCTATACTGTTCGTGCCGACATACCCGGAGTAAAGAAAGAGGATGTCAAGGTTCAGGTAGAGGGTAACCGCGTATCCATCAGCTGCGAAACAAAGCAGGAAAAAGAGGAAAAAGAAGGAGAGAGGGTGATTTGCCGGGAATGCCATCAGGGATCGAGCTACAGGAGTTTCACGCTGGGAAGCGAAGTGGATGAGACCAAGGCCGAGGCAAAATATGAAAACGGCACATTGGAACTGACGTTACCGAAGAAGGAAGGAAAAACCGCCAAACGGATCGAGGTGAAATAATCCGGGCAATGCTCTTCGGGTCATCAGACTGATCGTTCCGCTCCACAGGACAGGAGCTCCACCATGACGCACTCTCCATTTGTCGGCTTTCGCCAGAT
This sequence comes from Nitrosospira sp. CT, assembly GCF_059489795.1. Classification (NCBI taxonomy): domain Bacteria; kingdom Pseudomonadati; phylum Pseudomonadota; class Betaproteobacteria; order Nitrosomonadales; family Nitrosomonadaceae; genus Nitrosospira; species Nitrosospira sp. CT. The sequence goes on along the minus strand of NZ_JCAHZJ010000006.1, from coordinate 111,340 downwards.
TTCCCGACATGACAAGCTCTTCAAGGAGCGTATCCACGATCCTTACAGGGCGAGGCACAAACCGTCGGAACCCACTGTGTGCCCCAGTTGCGGAGCCGTATTCCATGAAGGACGCTGGCAATGGGGCGAAGCGCCCGCAGGCGCCCACCAGGAAATGTGCGCTGCCTGCCAGCGTATCCGGGATGATTTCCCTGCCGGCTTCGTCACGCTGGGTGGCGAGTTCTATGCCGCGCATCATAGTGAAATCATGCACATCGTGCACAATGTGGAAAGGCGTGAAAAGGTCGAGCACCCGTTCAATCGCATCATGGCCGTTGAAGAAAAAGACGGGGGAACCTTGGTGACGACCACTGATATCCACCTGGCGAGAGGCATCGGCGAAGCCATACACGACGCGTATCAGGGCGATCTGGAATTTCACTATAACCCGGAAGAGTATTTGTTGCGCGTGCACTGGACGCGTTAGAAAAAACTTTGGGACAGCATTTCGGACAAACCCGATACCTGTTCCCAATTGCAATATACCTCACCGTCCCTACAATGAGAGTGTGATCAAAGTGGAGGGCAGGATGCCTGTGGGCGAAATCTGTAACCGTGATACTGTAATCATGAAACGGGATGAGACGATTGGGAAGGCAGCCCAACTCATGCGTCAGCATCATGTCGGCGACGTGGTCGTTATCGAAGAGCGGGGCGGCCTCAATATTCCCGTCGGAATTGTCACCGATCGCGACCTGGTGGTGGAAATCCTGGCAACCGGGTTGGACGCTGCTGTCATCACCGTAGGCGACATCATGGAGCAGGAACTCGTTACCGTGAAAGAAAGCGTGGGGGTATTCGAGGCGATTCAATACATGCGCAGCAAGACGGTGCGGCGCTTGCCGGTAGTAGGTGAGAATGGCACCCTGGTGGGCATTCTTACACTGGATGACTTGCTGGAACTGCTATCGGAAGAACTGCTGGCGATTTCCCGGCTGACAAGTTATCAACGGCAGAGGGAAGCAAGACAACGGCATTAAAAGACCGGCAGGATCAAGGGGCGACTGGAAATACGCGAGCGGAATTTCTGATCAACCAGTCATTGCCCATTGCCGGCTTTTCCTACAATCGGAAGGAGCACGATCATGATGGATTCCGTGAAGAATGCAGGTGAAAATATCAGCCGGAGACTCAGTCGGACATGGGATCACATTTCGGACGGCTGGCGTGAACTCGTCCACCACGGCAGCGATGCCCTCACGCACTTTGTACACCGCAAGGGTGAGGAAGACAAAAGGCAGGCTTCTACTGCCAGCATGCCAGCTTTTCCTCACTGGAGTATTCTGGCAGGGGATATGGAAGAAACGGACAAGGAAATCGTGGTACGGATAGAAGTGCCTGGCATGGAAAAAAAAGACTTTGAGATCGGCATAGAGGGCAACATGCTTTCTCTGAGAGGGGAAAAACGCTTTGAGCGTGATACAAATGACAGCAGATATCATGTCATGGAACGTGCCTACGGCGTTTTCCAGCGAACCCTGCCGTTGCCGGCGGATGTGGATGCAGACAAAGCGGGAGCGGACTACAAGAACGGCGTGCTGACCGTTCGCCTGCCCAAGTTGAACGTTGAAAAGGGCAGGACCATTTCCATATCATGATGAGTTGGCATTTTGCTTTTCGGCGCTGGCGCGCCCCACCGAAGATTACGATTACGCTTATCTGCCTGCTCGCAGGCACGATGACGGCTACGCTGGCAGCCTCAACGTATTTAGCGGTTGAGCCAGACGCTCTCTTGAGCCAGAAGGAAAGAAAACCAAAGAAGGAGGAACCTCGCATGTCTATGACGATAACATCTTCATCCTTTGCGAATCACGGAGAGATTCCTATTCGTCATACCTGTCAGGGACATGATACTTCACCCGAGCTGTTCTGGGAAAATATACCGGAAAATGCAAAAAGCCTGGTTTTGATTCTGGATGATCCGGATGCGCCCGATCCTGCCGCTCCCAAGCTGACCTGGGTGCACTGGGTGCTATATAACATTCCTCCTGCGGCTCAAGGTTTGCCTGAGGGAGTGGCGGAAGCCGATCTTCCCATTGGAACGCTCGGCGGGCTCAATGACTGGCAGCGTACGGGGTATGGGGGACCCTGCCCCCCTATCGGCAAGCATCGATACTTTCATAAACTCTACGCGCTGGATATCATGCTTCCGGATCTGAAACATCCCACCAAGGCAATCCTCGAGCAGGAGATGCAGGGACATATCATCGCGCAATCGGAACTCGTGGGGTTGTATCAGAAGCAATAGACTGCTACTGCCTTTTTTCTTTTTTATGCTCCGGTTCATCCAGCACGATTCTGTACACTCAAAAAAGATAAATGCGCAATATGCATGGGTCGGCCATGAAAGTCCCACCTGAGGAGCTATCTGAATTGCGGCGCAAACCCAATTGCGCTTTACCCATAAAGTGGGCGGTGAAGGGCGTAGTCAAAGACTTAAAGTACGCGCGAGATCTATCCTTTCATCTGCTTAAACGGGAGAAGGAGGGTGAAAAGCCGCTGGTGAGGTTGTATGAAAAGGCTATATCTCCCCGTTATGATCGTCCTGTTTGCCTTTTTTGCAGCTTCGACAAAGATAGCGTTGTCAGGGAGAACGTGTATTACTACCTCAACGCTCTGATGCTGGCCGGCTTCGATATCGTATTCATCAGTTCGAGCAGCATGATTTCAGGAAGCGATCTGGAAAAGCTGTCCCGATGCTGTATCGCAATAATAAACCGTGAGAATAAGGGATACGATTTCTATGGGTGGAAAACGGCGCTGGAAAAATATCCCGAATATCGCGAGCACAGGGGCCTTCTGTTAGCCAACGACAGCGTTCTCGGCCCACTTTTCAATATTGACAATATCATCGCCAGGCTCGAAGGCAGCGAGGCTGATATCGTGGGAATGACGGATTCTTTTCGTTTTTATCCCCATCTACAGTCCTATTTCCTCTACTGCAAGAAAAAAGCTGTGTCCTCCGATGAATTTCTTCGTTTCTTCGCGGAAATCGAGGTTCTGGAATTCAAGCCGGCCATTGTTCGCAGATATGAAGTCGGTTTTTCCCGCTTTCTCAGCCGTCGCTTTCGTCTTGCGGCGCTCTACAGTCTGGAGCAGGTTCTTGCTCAAACTGATTACAATCATAGGCCCCTGCAATGGGTCGAGTCGACCTTTCACCTGAGGAAGCCGCTTATTACCGAGCTTGGATTCCCGTTCCTCAAAAAAAGTGTGCTGACAAGAAAGGGTGTGAGCCTGGGGGAAGTTTCAGCGATCCTCGCGGAAGCCGGTTCTTCCTACGAGACAGGAATTCTCAACGACTGGATGTCACCTCGCAGATAAGACACGATTTTGCTCGACCGCGGTTCCCTTCGTCATCCCCTTGAAAGCCTCGAAAGAGGGAATCCAGAAACTATTGCATATGATTTCCGCTTTCGCTGAAGTGATGATTGAGCAACCTGGAGACTGAGTCGCTTACCCTGTTGATGCCCGCGGCAGCGGGTCACAGCAAAAATATTTCGGCGGGGACTACAAACCAGATATCCTTCGCCATTCACCTGTTTTCTATTCTCATCTCTACTAATAAGTTACGGTCGGCATAGATGTCTTCATTTTTCATGGATGTATTATCCGGATGCGCAGTAGCGTTGTACGGATTGAAGGGCGGCTACACGAAAGTCAATGTCAAGGGTCAACCCATACGTATCGCAGTGGATAATTTTCGGACACTCCAGCGGGCAAAAACATATTCCATCAAGGAACCCGATACCCTGGACTGGCTTGACAGTTTTGAACCGGGTTCCTGCTTTTTCGACCTGGGTGCGAATATCGGCCAGTATTCCCTGTATCCAGCAAAGAAATACGGGAAGGGCATCCATGTATATTCGTTCGAGCCCCAATGCGCCAATTATTATTTATTGAATAAGAACATTTACCTCAACAAGCTGGAAAAAAATATTACCTCCTATTGCGTGGCTGTTTCCGGAGAGGAAGGCTTTTCGAAACTTTATATTCCCAAATTCATAGGCGGTGGGAACCGCTCCCAGTTCGGAAAAGAAGATTTGAAGAATATGAAAAAACCCGCTACGCATATACAGGGCATATTCGGCGTGACACTCGATGACTTATGCTCGAAATGGGGATTTCCCTATCCCAACTACATCAAGATCGATGTGGATGGCATCGAGATACCCATCATTCGGGGTGCCGGGAATGTGCTCAGGAATCCGGCACTGAGGTCCGTCATCGTCGAGCTGGGGACAGTCGAGGAGCAGCAGGAGGCAATAGCACTGATGGAACAGGCGGGTTTGAAAGTCAGATTCAAAACCACCCAAAATTGGGGTGAAACCTGCTTCGTGTTCGCAAAATAGGATCGATCAACTCCTCTTTGCCGACTCGTCGATTCACTTGTCGTGAGCCTGTCGAAGGGGTTTGTTCTGAGCACTGTTCGCGCCTTCGATCCTTCGACAGAGTCGGGATCAGGGCGAACGGAGACGAAGGGTTCAGGGTGAACAGGGGAGGGCAATGATTGGGACAGATGGAGACGAAGGCTAGGCAGGCGCTCGTCGTCCGCTTAACGGGAAACGAAAGCCGCTTCTCTGTGAGACAGGGAGGAAGTATCCCGCTCCGGGGGTGCGTAACGAGCTGCCTCCGCCGGCTGCATCCGTTCCGCTTTTCCCCTGGAAAGCGCAAAAATCACATCCGCTGCGCTGATCAGCGCTGGCTGGTGGGAGACGGCAACAATCGTGAGTTCCTGTGTGAGGTTTCGCAGTGTTTCACAGACAAGTCGTTCACTTTCCGGATCGAGCGCACTCGTCGGTTCATCCAGTACCAGAAAGAGAGGCCGGTGAGCCAGCGCCCGGGCAATCGCAATGCGTTGGCGCTGCCCTCCGGATAACAGGCCGCCACGCTCACCGACAATGGTATAGAGGCCATCCGGCAATCCACTGACGAACTCCCATGCGCCCGCCTGGCGCAGTGCTCTTTCCGCATCCGCTTCAGTCAGTTCAGGGGCGCCGACGAGAATATTATTGAGAATACTGTCATGCAGCAGGACGTTCTCCTGAGCGACATATCCGATCATGCGACGCCAGGCACGTGGATTGATGTCACGCATGGGCACGTCATCCAACAGGATTTCGCCGGACTTGGGCTCCACCAGCCCGCACAAGAGATCCAGCATAGTGCTTTTGCCGACCCCCGACGGTCCGGCTATGGTGGTGAACGACCTGACCGGGATTTCGAGATTCAGGTCCTGAAAAATCGGCTTGGTGTCGTAATCGAAATTGACGTGGCGCAGGCTGATGCCCTTTTCAAGCGTCGGTTCGCGCGTGCCTGATGTTCTTTCCGCTGCGGCACGCGCTTCTGCAACAGCGGTACGCAAGGCCCAGTAGGCACTTTCCTGCGCCATCAGATTCTGGTATTTCCTCTGCGTTTTATTGAGCAAACTGAGGAGCCGGGTCAGAAGAAAGACCATCACCATTACCGAGGGCAACGAGAGCCCCCATACTTCCAAGGCCAGATAAAGGCCGATTGCCATCAGTGTGGCGAGGATAGGCTCCTGCAGCGCCATCAGGGCTTCACGCGCGATGATTTCCCGCCGGGTAGCCTTTTCCAGTTGCTGGGTCTGGTCGCGCAGGATCGCTTCGGCTACATTGTCTCTCGCCATGGCCTTGAGCGATTTTACTGAAACGAGTACATCCGAAAGATACGTCAGCAGGTTTCGCAGCAGGTGGGTCTGCCTGGTTCCCGCCTTGCGTGTCGCACGAATCAACTGGTGCAGCACCTGCATCATGATGATGCCCACCAGAATGGAAGTAAGGGTGGCCTCCCATGAAACAAACATGGCCACGGTTCCGTAGACGACAACCTGTACGGCCAGCGCGAGTACAGTAACGCTGTGCTCAAAGCCATTGGCTGCCCGGTAGGCTTCGGTGGCGACGGAATTGGCCAGGGAACCCATCGGCTGGCGCAGGTAATACTGCCAGCGGCTGGCAAGCAGCGCGTCGATCAGTTCGAGGCGAAGGACGGTTGCCACATGGGCGACCGCATAACCGACCTGCCTGTTCGCCATCAATAATATGAGGCTTTTGAGGATCATTCCTCCCACGATGATCAGCAGCATGGCGCCTATGGTGGGAGAAATCCCGATGTTCTGGAGAACTTCGGCGATGTGCCGACCCATGTCCGAACTGGCGGAATCGCCGACAGCGATCGAAAGGAGTGGAAGGAGGGCAGTGAGGCTCAAGCCTTCTGCAATGCCTGCCGCCAGAAGCGCAACCAGGACGTATGCAGTACGCCTCGGGGAAAGCATGCAATAGGCAAAGAGAGTTCGCATAAATTGGGCCGCAGACTACGGGGGTTATCATAACCTAAATTACGGACACGGTCTTGAAAAAACCCTTATATTAACGAGGAATTCAATGGGGCAATTCGACCCAAAGCTGGGTGTGATGGAGGGTTATTGCAGGGGAAAGGGCAACCAGGTGGAATTGCGAGCAGGATGTCCCTGCGCGCTTGTTCCGGATTATTCAGTCGGTTTTTTGAACTCCCCGGATATTGATTGCTGCCAGGGCGAACTGGAGACCGAGAACCGCAAGCGCCTGGACATGCCATCCCCAGATTATCCATAACACATTGCTGAGGAGAGAAAGCAGAAAACCGGCCTGGCGCCTCCGCCTGGCCTGGTAGGTCAGGAGCCAGACCGAAAGGATGTTGATCACCATGGCAGGCCACTGTAGCAAATTGAAGTAATCCATATGCCTCCGATTCTCCTGAAGCTGGCTCCAGTCGATATTATGTAGATATTACGATTATGTTAAATATGTAAAAAGCGTTAAAGGTGTGAAGTCCCGTATGCTGCCAGGCACAGCTTTTTCGCACTCCCGCGATCAGGGGTTTGCATCCAGTTTCGATCATCTCATCCATAGACCAGCAGTTCCGTTCGAAAGGACACAAATCAGAGTGGCAGAGTGGAAAAGGCTCGTATTTTCCAGGGTGCGCAATCGCACATACAAATGGAGGAGGGAAGAGCATGATCTGTATTTCGATATTTGCCCCTGAAAAGGGATTCACTTCTCCGCTCAATCATGGTTGCATCTGCTTCAACCCGGGCTTTATGGAGGGGCGCCATCAGTTTTGGACTGGTGCATATTCCCGTGGCCCTTCATGCTGCAACGACAGAGCAGGGTTTGAATTTCGACTGGCTGGACAAGCGCAGCATGGATCCCGTCGGCTATAAACGCATCAACAAGAGGACCGGGAAAGAGATCGATAAGGAAGATATCGTCAAGGGAATCGAGTACGAGGATGATCATTACGTGGTTTTGAGCCAGGAGGAGATTGCCTCCGCTTATCCCAAGGCCACGCAGACGATTGCGATCGAAATGTTCGTACCGGCAGCCGATATTCCCTTCATCTATCTGGAGCGTCCCTACTATGTCACACCCGCCAATAAAGGCGAAAAGGTTTATGCGCTTTTGCGCGAAACCCTGTCTAGGACCGAGCGCGTCGGCATTGCTCGAGTGATTATTCAAACAAGACAGCACCTTGCCGCTCTTATTCCGTCCGGCCGCGCATTGGTTCTTAATCTGTTGCGGTGGGGGGATGAAATCCGCAATTGGGAAAACCTGGATTTTCCGGCCAAGGGTGCCAAGGAGGCCGGCATTACCGATAAAGAATTGAAAATGGCTGAGCAGTTGGTGATGGACATGAGCGGCAAATGGGACCCGGATGAATTTCACGATTCGTTCAAGGACGAAATCATGAAACTCGTGAAGGAGAAGGTCGAAACGGGTGATATACAGACCGTGGCTCAACCGGAGGAAGTCGAGTTACAGCGTGGCGGCGCACAAATACTCGATCTCACTGAATTGCTCCAGCGCAGTCTGAAGAAGCACACAGATAACGAAGACCGTGACCGGAAACCTGCCAGAAAGCCCGCCAGGTCGACGACTGCCTCATCTGCACCTGCCCGCGGCGCGCATAAGCGCCGGGCAGTATAGGGCGGATTCCATAGAATGAGAAATGAGGACTCGCTTAAAACTTACCGTGCCAAACGTGATTTCTCGATAACACCCGAGCCGAGCGACGGTGCCAGCGGCAAGACAGCCATCAAGAGCACCGCCAAGGCTTTGTCCTTTGTTGTCCAGAAGCACTGGGCAACGCGTCTGCACTACGACTTCAGGCTGGAACTGGAGGGAACGATGAAGAGCTGGGCCGTCCCTAAAGGGCCCAGTTTCGACCCTAATGACAAACGCATGGCGGTCCACGTCGAAGACCATCCCGTTTCCTATAACAGTTTTGAAGGCGAGATACCGTCAGGTCAGTATGGCGCCGGTAAAGTCATTATTTGGGATAAGGGAACCTGGCTTCCTCTCGAAGATCCTCATAAGGGGTATCGTGACGGCAAGCTGAAATTCGAGTTGCGCGGATTCAAGCTCAAAGGGCACTGGGCCCTGGTACGCATGAGAAGGGAGGAAAACAAAAAGCAGGAACCCTGGCTGTTGATAAAAGAAAAAGATGAATATATCCGTTCGTCACGGGAGTACAGCGTGGTGGATGAAATGCCGGACAGTGTGGCCGAACTCGACCTGCCTGAGCCTTCCAAAACTCCCGCAATGTTGGAAAGCGGATCACCCAAAAGCAGTTCGATATCGCGAAAGGGAACGAAAACGGCCTTGCCGGACAATGCGCGCAAGGCCGACCTTCCGCGCACCTTGACACCGGAACTCGCCACGCTTGTGGACGAACCTCCTGTCGATCCGGAAGAGTGGATTTACGAGATCAAGTTCGACGGGTACCGGATGTTGAGCAGGGTAGAGGGAGGAGAAGTGCGTCTCATAACGCGGAACGGAAACGACTGGTCCCGCAAGCTGCCACATCTGGTAAAAGCGCTGGGAAAGCTCAAACTGAAGTCGTCCTGGCTCGATGGCGAAATTGCGCTGCTGGACGAAAATGGCATTCCCGATTTCCAGTCATTGCAGAATGCCTTCGACAGCGCGCATACCGAACGCATCATTTATTACCTCTTCGATGTGCCCTTCTATGATGGGTATGATTTGCGGAACGCTTCCCTTGTCGAACGTCGCGCGTTACTGCAAAAGCTGTTTGAGGCACCCATTCCTGACGAAATACGCTTCAGCGACGTTTTCAATGCCTCTCCAGCAGAGATTCTCGATTCCGCTTGCCGGCTTGGACTGGAGGGCGTGATCGGTAAACGCAAAACCTCCGTTTATGTCTCGCGCCGCTCCCAGGACTGGATAAAGCTCAAATGTAAAAACCGCCAGGAATTCGTTATCGGCGGATATACAGATCCCAAAGGTACGCGAAAGGGTATCGGATCTTTGCTGCTCGGCTTTTATGATGAAGACCGAAAACTCAGATATGCGGGAAATGTGGGCGCGGGATTCAGCGATAAGACGCTGCAGGACCTCAAGGCAAAGCTGGCCAGGATTGCTTCGACGGATAGCCCTTTTGTGAAAGTGAGCGGCATCGATAAAAACGCGCATTGGGTCGAACCTCGGCTTATCGCAGAAGTCTCCTTCAGTGAATGGACGCGAGGGGGCCACATTCGCCACTCGGTATTCCACGGTTTGAGATCGGACAAAAAGGCGGATGTCATTGTTCGTGAGAAGCCCGTGCATCCTGCCGCAGAGTCGGCGCCTGCAAGCGCCATTCCAAAAACCCTGAAAGTGACGAACCCGGACCGTGTGATCGACCCCTCCACCGGGGTTACAAAGATCGATCTCATACGCTACTACTCGCTGGTAGCGCCTTTGATGCTGCCCCACCTTGCGCGGCGGCCGGTCTCGCTCGTGCGCGCTCCCGAGGGGGTATCGGGCGAGCTCTTTTTTCAGAAGCATTGGGAGAAAGAGAACATGGCGGGGGTCGAGCAGCTTGATCCGTCGCTCGACCCTGACCACCCTCCGCTGCTCGAAATCTCAACCGCTGAAGGCCTTCTTTCCGCAGCGCAAATGAACGTGATCGAGTTCCATACGTGGAACGCCACCAGGAATGCCATTGGCAAGCCTGACAGAATCACATTCGATCTGGATCCCGGCAGCGGAGTCGAATGGCCAATCATCCAGGAGGCAGCACAGCTCGTCAATGTCTTTCTCAAGGAACTGGGGTTGAAATCTTTCCTGAAAACGAGTGGGGGCAAGGGTTTGCACATCATCGTGCCGATCAGGAGGCTGCGCGATTGGGATACGGTGAAAGGTTTCTCCCAAGCCATCGTACAGCATCTGGCTAAAACCATTCCGACACGTTTCGCCGCAAAAAGCGGCCCTCGCAACCGGGTGGGAAAGATCTTCATCGATTACTTGCGCAATGGGTTCGGAGCCACCACCGTATCTGCCTGGTCAGTACGTGCGCGGCCCGGATTGGGCGTTTCTGTACCGTTGGCATGGGAAGAACTCTCTTCGTTGAAAAGCAGTGCGCGCTGGTCCGCCTCCAATATTCATGAACGCCTGGATAAGGGTAACGACCCCTGGGCCGACTATGCAGAGATGAATCAGTCGATAGTTCCTGCCATGAAAAAGCTGGGATTCAACCCTTCATCCAAGGCATGAAGGGCAGATATCAGGGCTTCACTCCTGTAACCAGGCTGTAGTAACCGAAGGCCGGGCGCACCTCGATGTCCTGAAATCCTGCTTCCCTCAGCATTGTTGAAAGCTCGCTGCCAGAATATGATCTGCCTTCCGTCCATCCCATCATCAGCATGCTGAAGGCAGCGGCCGCAAACGGTCCCGTCTTTTCATCGTTGTAAAGCATGCCATGGATGATGATGCGGCCCCCGGAAGGAAGACTGTTGAAGCTTTTAGCAGTGAGGAAATTACATTTTTCCGGAGGCCAGTCATTGTAGACCGTGGAATAAAAGTGAAGATCGGCTGCAGGCAACGTGTCGCTCCACATGTTTCCTTCCTGCGTCCGGATACGATCCTGCCGATCATGGCGGGCGATGAATTCCTGGGCAATCTCACAGACGAGCGGGAAATCAAAAACGATGGCCTGTAACTGCGGCCATTTTGATACGGCTCCAATTGAATGGACGCCTGAGCTTCCTCCGATATCGAGCATTGTCTGGTAGTTGGACAGATCAAGTATACCTGGCCAGTAGAGGGCCGAGGTAATACTGAAACTGTACATGCCGCGGGTAAACCTGCGTACCTGCTCCGCCTGCTCCTCCGGAGACTGATGATATATGCCTGACCCCTCATAAACCTGAGGACTATCCGAAAGAATTGCTTTTTTCAGACTGGCAAAGGAATGTACCTGATCGTCGTCGATCATCAGATCCCAGAAATAGCCGAAATAGCTCGGACTCGTCTCCAGCAAATAGTGCTCCGCAATTGGTGTGAGGGAGTAGTACTCATCCTGAAAGGATAAGAAACCGGCCGCGGTTGCAGTGGTTAAAATGGCTTCAGCGGGCCGCGCCTTGATATTCAACTTGTCGCAGATAGCGGTGAGCGACAGCGGCCCGTCGGCGAGCAGGGGAAATATTTTCAGCTTGTGCGCCAGCAGTAATGCAGGGTAGCCATAGACTCCAAGCACGACATCCCAGAGGGGTCGGTCGTCTTCTATCTGCTCGGTGGGCGTGTTCATGGAATTTTGGACCATTGCAGGTTCCTCGGGCGGGAATGATGGAGACACGTTAGCTCACACGCCTGGTTCGCTTTCCACCAGGCGCTTTATATTTTGTACCGTTCGTTCCGCGCCGCCCTGCACCGCGGTCCTGATCATTGGCTCAAATGGGCGCATTACCATCTGGATCTCGAGTAATTCGAACTTAAAAAAAAGCCTGGCTGAGCCTGGAGGATGCTCGTCCTGCAACTCGTAGATGCAGCGAAAGGGATCGGAGATGCCCGCGAATGCCAGACGGCGATCAGGCTCATAAATCGTAATCCTGAACTTTGACTCCGAACGATGTCCCTGGTCAACGCGCACCTGCCGCGCGATAGTTCCGAGGCAGACCGGACCATTGGTGATTTGCTCGAGTTCTTTCACCTCCGGTGACCATCTGGGGTAGTTCAAAAAGAGATTTTCACCGATAAATTTGAACACCTGTCTGGCCGGACATTCAAGAAGAATGCTCGCCTTGCCCACTACTGGCTCGGAGGGGCCCAGGTTGAACATCGATCCTAAATTGAACATCTCGGCTCCTCCCTCCCATCTCGAGATGGAATTTATATATCCTGTTGAGTAGTACTATTCCTGCAACGCCCTATCATATCAGGAGTAACATCCACGTTTCGCAGTTATTCTCTAGCTGTTTACGATATTGCCGCCATTGGGATGCAGCACCTGCCCGGACATGTAAGAGCAGTCCTGAGAGGCCAGAAAGACATAACAGGGCGCTACTTCATCAGGTTGAGCGGCGCGTTTCATGGGAACATTTTTTCCAAATTCACCTACCTTGTCCGGAGGAAACGTGGAAGGTATGAGTGGGGTCCATATTGGACCGGGGGCGACCGCATTTACGTGTATTCCCTGCTCGATCAGCTGGAGAGACAGGGACCGGGTAAACGCAACAATTGCGCCTTTGGTTGCGGAATAATCAACCAGGTGAGGGCTTCCCTTGTAGGCGGTGACAGAGGTGGTGTTAATGATGCGCGCTCCTTTTTTCAGATGCGGGAGCACTGCCTTCACCATATGAAACATTGAAAATATGTTCGTGCGGAAGGTTTTCTCGAGCTGCGCGCTATCGATATCGAGAATACTTTCCCGCACGTGTTGTTCAGCAGCATTATTCACGAGGACATCGAGGCGCCCGAAGGCTGAAATCGTTTCTGCTACCACTTCCGTGCAGGATTTTTCATCCCCAACGTCGCCCGCTATTAAAATGCATTTTCTTCCGCACTTCTCGACTTCTTCTTTGGTACGTTGAGCATCTTCATGCTCGTCGAGATATACGATTGTAATATCCGCCCCTTCCTTTGCAAAAGCGACTGCAATCGATCTGCCTATGCCACTGTCTCCCCCAGTAATGATCGCAACTTTTGACTCCAGTTTGCCGCTTCCGCGGTATTCCTGCATTGTCGAGTCGGGTTGGGGGGTCATCTCCGTTTCCAGCCCGGGCTGGCGTGGTTGATGTTGCTTTGGAATGTCACTGCCTTTTTCCTCGTATTTCTCGGTATCACTGGTCATGGCTTTCTCACTAATCTGGTTTAAGTCCGCACCTAGGTGCCTTGGTCACACAATTGTTCGCCCGATTTGCAGTTCTTTTCGGGTAATTGACGGATGAATAGCAGACAAGCCAGGCTATTGACGCTTTTCTTACCATTGCTTGTCATTCTGCAGAAAATAGTCATTTTTTACAGTTGTGATTTTTACTCCGTTCGCTTCCTCACTAAAACCCGAAAGACTCCCTGAGCGGGGGGCGAGTAAGGTAAGCAGGGGAAACAGGCATAGCAGATATTCCTTGATTCCCTGGTATTACCTTGACTTTTCAGCCCTGGGATGATCCTTGTCTTTCTTATCTTTGGTTCCAGCCGCGCGCTTTGCCGCCGTTCCCACTGAAGCAATCAACGCCCTGCAATTGGCATCCTCGGCAAGTCCGGTTTCAATGGTCGGGATGAGTGCTGCCAAAGGTGTCGCAAGAACTCCCAGTACGACGGCCGCTCCTGCACGTATAGCCAGTATCTTGTCGGGGAGGATTGTGGGATCCTTGAAAGTGCCCCCTATATGAACAGGGGTGCGAAGGCTCAGGATGCTGACATCTTTGGGCTGGGGTGACACTTTCATTTTGATGGTTTCTTCCACCAGGCTTATCTGACCTTCTCCGACAATTTTGGTATCGGTGGTGTCGATGACGAAAGCTTTGCTACTCATGATGCCTTTCTTGATGTCGAAGTCGAGTACGCCGCACCGGACGGGGACGTTTTTGTCCCCCGCAAAAAGGAATTTGATGATCTCGCCCGCATCAAGTCCGATCACCTCCAGCAACATATTGCTGATTTGGCCGCCGGACATGATCAGCCCAAAGTCGCCGTTAGCCGACGCCAGCAATGCACCAACAGACTTGCCGTGGCTTTTAATGTCTATTGCTCCGCCGATCACGCCCGCGCTACTCTTTGTGATTTCCATCTTGGGAAAGAGCTTCGGTAATTGCAGACGCTTGACGGCGACCTTGATTTCTCCCTTAGGCACTTCCGGGCGCGTATTGATAGTGATATTCGAAATGATATTCCCGCCTGCTACTGCAAAGTTGGCAGGGTTAAGGGTCAGAAGCCCGTTGTCTATTTTCAGGTGGCTTACGAGATGCTCCACCGGCAGTTCCTTGTTGCGGATTGATTCACCCCTGAATTTTACGTCGGCATCCATTGCCTGAAGACCTTCTACTCCAAACTCTTTATCCGGCAGAATTCGACCTTTCTGGGCCTTTGCCGAAGCTTTCTTTTTCTGTTTTTCCGCTGGGGTATCCTGTGGTTGCGGGCCGCGCCGCGCCCCGATAAAACCTTTCAAATCACTGAGGTCGAGAACTTTCGATACCAGGTCGCCTCGAAGAAGGGGACGTTCGCCACCCGTCTCGAACAGGATGTCGCCGCCAAGATCGCTGTTGCCCACCTTTCCGGAAAGTCCCTTCATGGACCACTCGGTATCGTGGTGCAACACCCTTCCGGAAATGTGGTACGGTGGGGAGGGGAAAATAACGATGCCGGTTACGGGGTAGAGTGCAGATAAATCCTCCCCGTGTAAGTCCAGCTTGAGGTCCACTTCCGCCATCTCGGCGAGCCCTTTGATGGTTCCGTCTGCACTTGCGCGCGTTGTTCCGACCTCGGCACTCGCTTTGATCGGATAGGGAACAGCCTTATCTGCAAGCGACATTATCTTGCCGCCTTGCGCTCGTGCTGTGAATTTCAGGTCGGTAAATTTACCTTCCGCTGCCACATGAAGGGGCAATTCTCTGGCATCCACCGCTGGATCCGTGAATATATCGGCTGCTATATCTGTCTTGGTCTTCGGATCACGGAAGAGGACTTTTCCCTGATCCAGGGTGAATTGGCCAATTTGAGGCAGTTCCATCTTCTTTTTTTCTTCTTTTTTCAGGTCCCAATTTTGCTTTCCATCCATACTTTTTTCCAGGAGTACTCGGGGACGCGTAATGGATAGCTCGGGCAGCACGATGTCGCCCGACAGGAGGTCCCATAGACTGATTCGCACAGCCACCTTATCCACGGCAACCATGGGTTGTTCGGTCCCCCACTCGGCATTCGCAAGCGAAAGTCCTTCAACACTGATGAGAGGATTGAGCGACAGATTTACATCGAGATTGCCGCGAATCGTGAATTCACGGCCCGTCTTCTCCGTAACCTGTCGTTCAATAAATGGTTTCAGCATATTCCAGTCGAACCATATGAAGAATGCGATGACAAGCAGCAGGAAGGCAATGCCGGAGACCGATAGTATTTGTCTGGTACGGACTTTCATGGGAAGACGGGTTCCTGATTCTGCAGCAGAAGAAAACAGGCCCATGATACTTCTGCCCATACCACGGTTCGGTACGTCAGCGCACACTGGAAGGCAGCGAGTACCTGCAACCAAGTGCGGATTTGGGTTGCCACACGAAAATGAGATAAATGCGGTAGGGAGATGCAGAACTCGAGGCGAAGGGGGAGAAAAGGCCGACAGTTAGGACTTTCGCACGTCACGAAAGAGGCGATCAAACTCCTTCTTGACGACGTCATAGCACTCGCAAACGTGTTCCTGCAGCCCCACGCGGTTGAGGACGGTAATATGTCCTCGACGGTAGCGGATGATTTCGGCGTGTTGCAACTTGCCGGCAGCCTCGGTAATACCCTCACGGCGCACGCCCAGCATACTGGCGATGAGTTCCTGAGTCATGACCAGTTCCTGGGAGTTCAATCGATCGAGCGTCAGCAGCAACCAGCGGCACAACTGCTGTTCGATCGTGTGATGTCGATTGCATACCGCGGTCTGGGAAATCTGTGTAATGAGCGCCTGGGTATAGCGCAACAATACGCGCTGCAGCGGGCCTCCCTGATTGAACTCCTGCAGCAGGAGAGTGCCCTTCAGGCGGTAACAGTAGCCCGCCGTCTGAACCGTTGCCCAGGTAGGCGTGTTCTCGCCGCCCATGAACAACGAAATGCCCAGCATACCCTCATTCCCTACGCCAGCAACTTCTGACGATGAACCATTTTCCAGAATATAGTGCAGAGAAATAATGGCCGACGTAGGAAAATAGACGTGGGAGAGGCGTCCACCGGATTCGCACAGCACATCGCCAAGTGGCATATGAATCAGTTCCAGATGGGATTTCAGACGTTCAAGTTCAGCCGGGGGCAGAGCGGCTAGAAGGTGGTTTTGGTTGAACTGTGGCGGGGGACTTTGCATCCGCTAGTAGAAGAGAGAAAGTCTCATGAAATCGGGCGTGGCCTGGGTATGCTAAAAGAAATGCGAATGCATTAAAAGGATTTCACCGGCGAATTTCACAGGTTTGCGGCTGCAAGATACCCGTTCAGACCTATGATAGCATTTCTTTCCAGGAGATCCCGATGCGCGCGGCGAGGTTTGAGTATTCCATTTTACCGGTGGCCACATTGTGCGCTAGCGTACATACTACGGATGAGTTATCCGTTTATCATTTTCCTGCTTGAAAAAATGCCTGCATTGAGGGCTGTGATCTGCCTCGAAAGGACGTTTGCATCGTTCAAGCCGGTTTCTTTATACATCAGCCCGATATCCAGAGAGAATTGCAAGAGGACTTGGGATTGGAAATCGTAACGATGTCCCTGTGAAATCCCCGTGATAATTGATGCGGCCATCCCAGCGAGGTAACAGGCCCTGTGAAGACACCCGATAGAGAAGGTGTCAGGCAATACTTCCAGAATCGCTCTTTCGCTCTTCTTTTAACCATGCGGGTTCCGGAAAGCGCTGCCAGTTCCAGCAGGTCTGGGGCATGAACTTCCGGTACCCAAAGAACAGGACGGGAGCAGAATGTCATGTGGCGCAGCCCTTCTATCTGAAGGGCAGGCGATTTTAATTTCGCTGCTGACCGGACACAGCCTGGAGAATATCCCAATTGAACGCTAAAGGCACCCCTGTTTCTGAACTTTTGAGTTTGGTTACCACGCGGTTTCGCAATATCGGAAAGCCGCGTATTCCACTGAGCGAAGAACTTCCCCTGCGGTCCGAGCTGTTCGGTGCGGATCAGATGGAGCTTTACGGTGGCATACTTGCGGCGTCACACGAGTTATCGTCGGCGCGCGGCACCGATCAGTTACTGGCCAGGCTGGATGAGAATGAGGCAACGCTATTCAATATCTGCCGTGTGCTGACCGAGGCAGTCATGGCGGATAAGCTGCTCACTCCTGCAGGGGAGTGGCTCTACGACAACTTTTACCTCATTGAGGATCAGATTCGCACCGCCAAGCGTCACCTTCCCAAAAGCTATAGCCGCGAATTACCCCTCCTTGCCAAGGGAACATCCGCCAATCTCCCCCGTGTATACGATATAGCATTGCAAGCCATATCGCACGGGGACGGGAGAGTGCATACAGAGAGCCTCAGACGCTTCGTAACCGCGTACCAGTCGGTTGTCAATCTGCAACTGGGTGAACTATGGGCGATACCGATCATGCTGCGGCTATCGCTGATCGAAAATCTCCGGCGCGTCGGCGTGCATGTGGCAGCGGGTCGAACAGACCGCAATCTCGCTGATACCTGGGCAGATGAAATCATCCGGGTGGCGGCAAAAGACCCGAAAAGTCTTGTTCTCGTCATTGCAGATATGGCGCGATCGAACCCCCCCATGACAACCCCGTTCATTTCGGAACTGGTGCGCCGATTGCAGGGGCAGGGACCAGCCCTGGCGTTTCCGTTGACCTGGATCGAGCAGCGACTGGCCGAATCAAACCAGACGATCGACCAGCTGGTGCAATTGGGAAACCAGCAGCAGGCTGCCGATCAGGTTTCCATCTCGAACAGTATCAACAGCTTGCGGACGCTGGGCGCCATAGACTGGCGCGAATTCGTTGAAACCACCAGCGTTGTGGAACAGACCCTCCGGGAAGATCCAAGCGGAATCTATGCGGAGA
This sequence comes from Nitrosospira sp. CT, assembly GCF_059489795.1. NCBI lineage: Bacteria > Pseudomonadati > Pseudomonadota > Betaproteobacteria > Nitrosomonadales > Nitrosomonadaceae > Nitrosospira > Nitrosospira sp. CT. Next base: position 93,266 of record NZ_JCAHZJ010000006.1, on the reverse strand, counting down.
TGGATTTCGCCAGCCGCGACCACTACCGGCATGCGGTGGAGCGATTGGCCAAGGCAAGCCCTCTTTCGGAAGTTGACGTGGCCCGGACAGCACTTCGCCTGGCGCGTGAGGCAGCGACAAGTACCGTCGAGGAGAACGCTAGAGAGCATGTCGGATTTTATCTGACGGACGATGGTCTCGCTGATCTTGAGGAAGCGATAAAGGTCCACTGGTCGCTGCGTGAGCAATTCTGGCGTGCAACGCGTAAATACCCGCTGTTCTGGTATCTCGGCAGCATCGTATTAATTACGCTGGGTTTGGTGGGTGCCCTGCTAGTCGAAGCGCATGATGAGGGTGCAAGTGGATGGCTGCTAGGTCTGGTTGGCGTACTCACGCTGTTCGCGATGAGTCAACTGGCTGTCGCCCTGGTCAACTGGGCGAGCCCCCTGCTGGTGAAACCTCATCTGCTGCCACGAATGGATTTCTCCAATGGCATTCCCTCCGTATTTCAAACGCTGGTCGTGGTCCCGACCATGTTGTCGCGAGAATCGGAAGTCGCGGCCCTGGTGGAGGCGCTTGAAGTCCGGTTCTTGGCAAATCAGGACGAGAATGTCTATTTCGGTTTGCTCACCGATTTCATGGATGCGAATCAGGAAACGCTTCCCGAAGATGACTCCTTATTGAGAATCGCCCGCACGGGCATCGAGGATCTCAACCGGAAGTATGGGAGCCATATTGCAGGTGACATGATCAGTGGTACGAATGGCGCTCCGGAAGCGGCAGTGCAGAACCAGGAAACGCGGTTTTTTCTGTTCCATCGTCCTCGCCGTTGGAATCCGCAGGAAGGGGTGTGGATGGGTCATGAGCGCAAGCGCGGAAAACTGGCGGACTTGAATACGCTCCTGCGTGGCGGAGGGAGGGAGGCGTTTTCCCTCGTCGTAGGCAATACCGCCATGCTCTCCAATATCAAGTACGTTATCACCCTCGATACCGATACCCAATTACCGCGCGAAATTGCCCGTCAGTTTGTCGGAGCAATGGCGCATCCCTTGAATCGGCCTCGCCTGGAGATGACCAGCAGCAATGCTGTAGTAACCGAAGGCTATGGCATTCTGCAGCCCCGTGTCGCAGTGACGTTATCGAGCACAAACCGGTCCCGGTATGCATGGCTTTTCGGGGGTGAAGCAGGCATCGATCCATATACCCGGGTTGTTTCGGACGTATATCAGGATCTATTCTACGAAGGCTCCTTCGTCGGAAAGGGGATTTACGAGGTTGATGCGTTCGAACAATCAGTCTGCCGACGTTTTCCCGAGAACAGGATTTTAAGCCATGATCTCTTGGAAGGCTGTTATGCGCGTGCCGGCCTGTTGAGCGATGTACAGTTGTATGAGCAATTTCCATCGCGTTACAGCGCAGACGTAAGCCGTCGTCACCGGTGGATACGGGGAGATTGGCAGCTCGCGAGCTGGTTGCTGAGGCGTGTTCCCGGGCTTGGCGGAAGTTATCAGTCAAACCCGCTGTCCATCCTGTCGAGATGGAAGCTCATGGATAACCTCCGGCGCAGTCTTGTGCCGGTAGCCCTGCTGTTGCTTCTGTTGGTGGGCTGGCTGGCACTGGACAACCCATGGTTCTGGACACTGGTTGTAATCGGCTCGATCATTATCCCGAGCGCCATTACCATGACCTCCGACCTGCTGAAAAGACAATCCGAAGTCCCTCTGCGCTCTCATATCGTCACTTCGATACGCACTGCAGGGCGGCATTTTGCACAAAATCTGTTTGCGCTGGTCTGTCTTCCGTACGAGGCTTATTTCAGCCTCGATGCGATAGTGCGCACCCATGTGCGGCTTCTCATCACACACCGGCGACTTCTTGAGTGGACACCTTCCCATCTTGTGGAGCGTGAACATGATCCAACGAGCAGGTGGAGCGGTCTCGGCACTTCCTTCAGGTCGATGTGGATAGCGCCAGCGACTGCGGTTGCAGCAGGCACCGGAATGATAGCAGTTGCTCCTTTGGCACTGCTTCCGGCCTTGCCCATATTACTTTTGTGGACAGCAGCGCCATTTATTGCGTGGTGGGCAAGCCAGCCTCTTCCGCCCCGTAGTACAGAGTTAAGTAAAGAGCAAATACACTTTTTACGTCGGACTTCGCGACGCACGTGGTATTTCTTCGAAACTTTCGTCGGTCCTGAGGATAACTGGCTGCCGCCTGATAATTTTCAGGAGCACCCGGTGCCGACCGTTGCCCACAGGACGTCGCCGACCAACATGGGATTGGCGCTGCTCGCGAATGTGACCGCCTATGACTTCGGCTACATCGGCCCGTTGCAACTCATCGAGAGGACCGGAAACGCGCTCGGCTCGATGGAAACCCTGGAACGACACGCCGGCCATTTTTACAATTGGTACGATACACAGACAAAGGCTCCGCTGACGCGTTACGTGTCGAGTGTGGACAGCGGCAATCTCGCAGGGCATCTGTTGACACTGCGGGCCGCTTTGATGGCAATAGCGGATATGCCGATCGTTCACGAGCAGTTATTTCCGGCTCTTGCCGATACCCTGCAGATTCTTGAGGGCACTCCTGGTTCCGAGGCTGCCAGTGCTCCTTTATCCCGGTTCGGAAAGGCGCTGGCGCTCGCAAGGGAAAGTTCCCCGCATACTTCTTTCAGACTGCATGCCGAACTGGATCGACTGGCTGCACTTTCCAGGGAAATCGTGCATGAGATCGAGAAAGCACGCCGTGCTTCAACCGGGCAGGAAGCGCATGAATGGGCAACGGCGTTAAATCGGCAATGTGAGCGCGCTCTTGCTGAACTTGGCAGCCTCATACCGTCTGCCGCACTGGAGGACCGCGATGCGCCCGCGGAGATCCCCTCCTTGCGACAACTTGCAAACCAGGGTGGGAAGGCAGCGCATGAACATCTGGCTGTTCTCGAACGCCTGGTCTTTCAGGCGGGAGAAATGGCGAAAATGGAGTATGGCTTTCTGTTCAACCCTGCGCAGCGGCAGCTTGCGATCGGGTACAACGTGGGTGAGCAGCGACGGGACGCCAGCTACTATGACCTGCTGGCCTCAGAGGCGCGGTTTACCAATTTTGTCGCGATTGCACAGGGTGAGCTGCCGCAGGAAAGCTGGTTTGCGCTGGGGCGGATGCTTACAGCTCACAATGGGGAAACCGCTCTGCTCTCCTGGAGCGGCTCGATGTTCGAATACCTCATGCCGCTACTGGTAATGCCCACCTTTGAAAATACGCTTCTTGACCAGACCTGCAAGGCCGCTGTCAACAGGCAGATTGCCTATGGGCGGGAGCGGGGGGTGCCCTGGGGCATTTCGGAATCCGGCTACAATGCTGTAGACGTTCAGTTCAACTATCAGTATCGGGCGTTCGGTGTGCCCGGCCTGGGCATCAAACGCGGTCTGGGAGAAGACCTGGTCATTGCACCTTATGCATCCGCTCTGGCATTGATGGTTGCGCCGGAAGCCGCCTGCCGTAATCTGGAGGAGCTGGCCGCCCTGGATATGATGGGAAAATTCGGCTTTTACGAAGCGCTGGATTATACGCCCTCGCGACTTCGCCGGGGCGAGACGTCCGCGATCGTGCGCTCATTCATGGCTCATCATCAGGGAATGAGTTTTCTTTCGCTCGCATACCTGCTGCTTGACCGGCCCATGCAGCGGCGATTCGATTCCGAACCCATATTCCAGGCAACCATGCTCCTGCTGCAGGAGAGAATTCCCAAGGCTACTGTCATACGTTCCCCCATCGCCGAGCTCCCCGATGTTCGGGTTATCAAGGAACTTCCGGAAATGCCGATCCGGCTGCTTTCAACCGCCAACACGCCGATTCCGGAGGTGCAGCTTCTCTCCAATGGCCGGTATCATGTCATGGTGACCAACAGCGGAGCGGGAAGCAGCCGCTGGAAGGATCTGGCCATTACGCGCTGGCGGGAAGATGGAACCTGCGACTACTGGGGGAGCTTCTGTTATTTGCGCGACGTTGCGAGTGGCGAGTTCTGGTCGAATACCTATCAGCCCGTGCTGAAAGAGCCAAAGCGTTACGGAGTGGTTTTTTCTGAAGGACGGGTCGAGTTCCGCCGGCGAGATCTGGATTTCGATACCCACACCGAGATTACCGTGTCGCCCGAGGATGATATCGAACTGCGGCGGATTCGTATCACCAATCGCGCGTGGACGCGGCGGGAAATCGAGGTCACGTCTTATGCTGAGGTCGTGCTGGCGCCCGCGATGGCCGATGCTCAGGCGCCCGCCTTCGGCAATCTCTTCGTGCAAACGGAAATATTGGCGGACCGGCACGCCATTTTATGCAGCAGGCGTCCTCGTTCCCAAAGCGACCCGGTGCCATGGATGTTCCACTTGATGACGGTGGATGGGGCCACTCCTGAAGCGGTTTCCTACGAGACTGATCGCATGGCATTCATTGGGCGGGGAAACGATGTGTCTGCGCCGGTGGCAATGATGGAAGCGGGACTGCTGTCCGGCAGTTCGGGTTCAGTGCTCGACCCGGTCGTTGCCATCCGCAAGCGGATGATGCTCGAGCCGGGGGAGTCGGCGATCGTAGATATTGTCACGGGCGCGGGGGATTCACGTCACGCTGTCATGCATCTGGTAGAAAAATACCAGGACCAGCATCTGAAAAATCGCGTTTTCGATCTCGCCTGGACTCATAGCCTCGTTGTCCTGCGTCAACTCAATGCAACTGAAGCCGATGCACAGCTGTTTGGACGCATGGCGGGTTCCATCCTGTATGCAAGTCCTTATCTGCGGGCTGACGAGGCACTGCTGAGCAAGAACTGGCAGGGGCAATCGGGTTTATGGGGTTATGCCATTTCCGGCGACTTGCCTATTGTGTTGCTGCAGATCAACGATATGGCAAATATTGACTTGGTACGCCAACTGGTGCAGGCGCATGCCTACTGGCGGGTGAAAGGGATGGCGGTCGACCTGGTCATCTGGAACGAGGATCATTCAAGTTACCGCCAGCAACTGCATGATCACATCATGGGGCTTCTGGCTGGCAGTGCGGAAGCCCATGTGCTCGATCGGCCAGGCGGTATTTTCATCCGCCGTGGGGAGCAGATTGCTCCGGAAGACCGGATCCTGATGCAGGCGGTGGCGCGAGTGATTATTTTCGATACGAATGGGAAACTGGTCGAACAGTTGACGAACCGCCTTCCGGCCGACCTTCCGCTGCGGCCGCACCCCCTGAAACCGGTGCAGCGCTCCAATGCCGAAGAAACCGGAGCATTGCCGCAGCGGAATCTGTTGTTTGATAATGGTTTTGGGGGTTTTGCTTCCGACGCGCGCGAATACGTCATCGCTGTCGGCCAGGATCGGAGAACACCGGTTCCCTGGTCAAATATTCTGGCGAATTCACAATTCGGTACGGTTATCTCCGAAAGCGGAAACGTTTATACCTGGTGTGAGAATGCCCATGAATACCGGCTGACTCCATGGCATAACGACCCGGTCTGCGATTCCAGTGGAGAGGCCTACTATCTGCGAGACGAAGAAAGTGGGGATTTCTGGTCGCCTGCTCCTCTTCCCAGTCCTGGAGCCGCTTCCTACGTTACCCGCCACGGATTCGGCTACAGCGTATTCGAGCATGCAGGAAAGGGTGTTTTTTCCGAACTGTGGGTTTATGTTGCTCGTGACGTTCCAGTCAAGTTCGTTGTATTGCGGATTCGCAATGATTCCGGACGGCACCGGAGACTTTCCGCAACAGGGTACGTGGAGTGGGTGCTGGGGGACCTTCCCGAGAAGACGAGAATGCATGTGGTCACGGAGATCGATCCCGCAAGCGGAGTGCTGCTTGCGCGCAACCCCTACAATAACGAGTTTTCAAGCCGGGTGGCATTTTTCGACGTCGATGACAGAACACAAAGTGTGACTGGCGACCGGACGGAATTTATCGGCCGCAATGGACGAATGCGAAATCCCGCGGGTATGGCTGCTCAGGATCTTTCGGGCCGGGTAGGAGCAGGACTGGACCCCTGCGGCGCTATCCGTGTTCCTTTTGATTTGCCTGCAGGCGCGACCCGAGAGGTTGTTTTTCGCCTGGGCGCGGGGCTTCACCGTGAAGATGCGCTGGAAACCGTCCAAAGAATGCGCGGACTACAGGTGGCACATGATGAACTTGAAAAGGTGCGCCGCTACTGGGATCGAACGCTCGGAGGCGTGCAGGTGGAAACCTCCGATCCATCCGTCAACGTGATGGTCAATGGCTGGCTGTTGTATCAGGTAATTGCCTGCCGTCTGTGGGGGCGCAGCGGATACTACCAATCCGGAGGCGCTTTCGGATTCCGCGATCAATTGCAGGATGTGATGGCGCTGGTTCACGTCGAACCCGCTCTGGTACGCGAGCACTTGTTGCGAGCTGCGGCCCGCCAGTTTATCGAAGGGGATGTTCAGCACTGGTGGCATCCTCCGGTGGGGCGCGGTATCAGGAGCCGCTGCTCGGACGATTATCTCTGGCTGCCCCTGGTCGCTTGTCACTATGTCGTGGCGACCGGAGATACCGGAGTACTGAACGAGACAGTGTCCTTTCTCGAAGGCCGGCCTGTCGCTTCAGATGAGGAATCATACTACGATCTGCCTGCTCACTCCGCGCAGGTGTCCAGTTTGTATGACCATTGTGTCCGTGCAATCGTGCATGGATTGCGGTTTGGGGAACATGGTCTTCCTTTGATGGGTACGGGTGACTGGAACGATGGGATGAATCTCGTCGGTTTCCATGGCCGGGGTGAAAGCATCTGGCTCGGATTTTTCCTGTATGACATTCTCATTCAATTTTCCAGTCTCGCTGCCGGGCACGGTGACACGGCCTTTGCCGAACGATGCAAGAAGGAAGCAGACAAGCTGGGCAAGAATATCGAACAGCATGGCTGGGATGGAAAGTGGTATCTCCGTGCCTATTTCGACGATGGTTCTCCACTGGGTTCTTCCAGCAATACCGAATGCCGTATCGACTCGATCGCACAGAGCTGGTCGGTTCTGTCTCGCGGGGGCTCCGCCGAGCGTCAGCGGCAGGCGATGCAAGCGGTAGATGAGCAGCTTGTCCGGCGGGATGCTCGCCTGATTCAGCTTCTCGATCCTCCTTTCGATCACTCTGATCTCGATCCGGGCTATATCAAGGGCTACGTGCCGGGCGTTCGGGAGAACGGGGGGCAATATACGCACGCTGCGATATGGGCAACAATGGCCTTTGCAGTGCTGCGGGATCATAAGCGGGCATGGGAACTGCTTTCCATGATCAATCCAGTAAACCACGGGCGGTCTTCACAGGCTGTATCGGTCTACAAGACCGAGCCCTATGTCGTCTCAGCCGATGTTTATGCGGTGCCTCCCCATACGGGCCGGGGGGGGTGGTCGTGGTACACAGGTTCCGCCGGCTGGTTGTACCGCCTGATGCTGGAAACACTGTTGGGTTTTACAAGGGAAGGGACGAAACTTCATTTTAACCCCTGCCTGCCGGAAGACTGGGCCAGTTTCACGGTGAAATATCGCTATGGAGAAACCATCTATCCGATCATTGTTAATCAGGCAGCCATCGATCCGGATAAGGAGGTCATTATCGCCGATGGGGTCGAGCAGCAAGAACTGACTCTCAGCCTTGTCGATGACAGGGGCCCCCACCATGTAGAAGTGCGGGTGAGCCGCTCTCGCGATACGCTCAAACAATGAGTCCGGAGCAGTTGAATACGTACTATTTACGTACTATTGATCTGCCCAGAAAATACTATGCATCTCGTCATTCCGGGCCTGATTCGGAATCCTGCCAAACCGAATCCAGCCAAACCAATAATGGCGTGCTTTGAACTGAATACCGGCTTCCGCCGGTATGACGTTTGTACTGTTTGGTCGCCGAATTAATATTGTCGCTTTAAATTGTCGCTTTAAGCTACGCTTTGCTCCTCGTATAGATGATCAGGTGATAAGCCGGCTTGAGCGAGGGGGAGTTTCTTTCACAGAAGCGCCAATCTTGCTCAAGTCCAGGTTATAGGGAATGACCAGGAGTGTGGGCGGAACGAGATGGAAGCCGACAAGGGGGCTCGTCAGGGGTAGAAGGTGTAAATATGCGCGGGGAAACCCTGGCAGCCGGAGTAGGGAGCGCTTTCGTTGGCGTGCCTCGTCTTGCTGCCGGATGCGTTCCAGGCATGGGGGAGTGGATAAACCCGCTCGTCAGGGCGTGGGTATAGCGCTGGAGCAGATAACGTAGAGGGCTTCCCAACTCAAACTCGCTTCTCAGGCTCGCGGCACTGAGACGATAGGCGTAGCCCGCGGTTGCCACCAGAGCCTGAGTCGGTGCGATCTTTCTCCCCATCAGCATGGAAATACCGAATACTCCCTCCTTGCCGATAGCGGCAATTTTTACTGTTTCTCCTTTATCGGAAACAGTAAGCAGGGAGATGACGCTGCTGGTGGGGAAATACACCAGGTCCAGTTCGCCCCCGTTTTCATAGACCGACCAGCCCTGTGAGAGGGCGACAAGTTCAAGGGAAGGTTGCAAACGCTCATAATCCTGTTGGGGGAGAGCCGCTAACAAAAGATTTTGCCTCTGAGAAAGCTTTTGCGTGGGAGTAAGAATATGTGACATGTGTTCCTCACTTTCGCCGGTCCGATAAAAAATTTTCCTTTATTCTTTGGAAGAGATTACCCCTCAATTTGCACAGGCGTATGTGCGGTGTCAGACAGACATCTGCTTTGAAAAAAGAAAAAATCAGTTATGCTCGTGCACGAGATAAGGAATGTTGATTTGAATTTGATTTACTCTATTCATAGCTCATAGGAGGTTGTAATGGTTAGAACCGGCAGGGGAAGCAAAGAAAAACTCATCAAAGATTTCCGTTCGGTTATTGCTGATACAGAAGAATTAATGAAGCTCGTAAGCAACGAGGGGGAAGGAAAGGCGCAAATGGTGCGGGACAAGCTTAACCAGAACCTGAGTGTAGCCAAGGAATATTTACGTAATTTTGAGGATGTGGTGGTGGATAAATCCAGAGTCGCCGCACGTGCTACTGATGAATATGTACATGAGAATGCTTGGCAGACGGTCGGGCTGGCGATTGCGGTGGGTATTCTGGTCGGGTATTTGATAAGCCCGCGCGATTAGCCCGGGGCTGTGGTGGAGAAGCGGGGCAAGGAAAAGGATCGATGATATTCGCAAGGAGAAGCCGTCCTGAAAACTTTCCCGCTATCTGCCGGCGACATTAGGTGCTCCCTTAAAAAAACGATCTCTGAGCCAAGGAGGACTGACTGACAATGAAAATATCAACAACAGTTGTCGCGCTTGTCGTGTTGCTGTCTGGCGGAAGCGCCAGTGCTGCCTCCCCTTTCAGCAGTCTTATCGTATTCGGGGACAGCCTGTCCGATGCGGGAGACAATCCTTCCGCCGTCAACAGTCTTTACAAAGAGCTCGGCGGTAATTGCGATCCTTTGCATCTCTGCCCGCCATTCGGACCGTATGATGACGGTCGCTTCTCCAACGGGCCCGTCGCCTCGGAGTATCTGGCGAAAAACCTCTTTCCCGCCGGAGTAAATACGACTAATTTTCAGGGCTATGCCGTCGCCGGTTCGACGTCGGGTAACCATAACATCGGTAATGATGCTGATCCAACAGGCCTATTGAACCTGCCGGGCATGCAGCAGGAGATGAATCTCTACCTGAGTAATGCAGGCGGAGCAGCAGATCCAAATGCCTTGTACTTCGTGTGGGGCGGGAGCAATGATTATCTTATCCACGACTCTCCCGTTCAGGCTGCTCGAAACATAGGGAGTTACGTGAATGTGCTTGCAGCGGCGGGAGCGCGGAATTTTCTTGTGCCAAACCTGCCTGATCTCGGTCTTACCCCTTCCGCCAGGATGGATGGCGAAGTGTCGCTGGCGCACGACTATTCCGTGGTGTTCAATACGGAATTGGCGAACCAGCTCGGAAGTCGCGACGGAACTTTTCCAGGGGTAAACATCCACCGCTTCGACACCTTCGCGTTATTGAATGATGTCGTGCAGAATCCAATCAATTATGGACTCACTGATGTGACCAATCCGTGTTTCACTCTACTGGGGATTACATGCGACAATCCCGAGGTGCGTCTCTTCTGGGATGATTTTCATCCCACCACTAATGCCCATGCCATTCTGGGTGCAGCTTTCGCCGCTGCAGTGCCGGAACCAGCAGCGATCTTTATGTTCATGCTTGGCCTGCTGGTGCTGGCCTTCACAGCAAGCAGGAGACAAAAAACCATGCCAGCGCGGCGGCAGGTACAAGTGCAAGTGTCGAAGTGATATAGAGGTGACGATATTGCCTGAAACGGTTTCCACGATATTTCCATTCCTATGCTGGTGACATTCAAGACTTCTGCCCATGCTGACATCATCATGTTCGGTGACATTGCAAAACAGTTGCTGAAGATGATGGGGCATAGCGGGACCGTGCCCAGTGCGATGATAGCGGATGAAGTTCCTGCAGCGCTCGACCGCCTGAGGCACGCCGTTGATGGGGGAAGAGCGGACGAGGCACAGAAGCCGCGAGACAATGCCGAACAGGCGGACGACCAGAGTGTCAGCCTGAGGTATCGCGCATTACCGCTGATTGAACTGCTCTCCGCAGCAGCCCGGAAGCACTGCGACGTGATGTGGGATAAGACCTAGATTTTGATTGGAGATGTCGAAACTGGACGGACGGGGCGGAAGTGGCTGCGTTGCGTGGAGCCGCCCCGATCAGGACGGCAACATTCAGCAGCGGAGATTAATGCATGCTTCTTCGTCGCACCATTACGCCCATCAACCCAAGGCCCGCCAATAACATTGCATAAACTTCGGGTTCGGGGACCACGCCTGCCACTAGCGTTGCTGTAACGCCGTACTTTGTTGAGAGGTCGGGATTGCTGGCTTCCTGGGCAAAATAGTCCGTGCCGCCGACGAACACAGAGTAGTCGCCGGGCTTGAGATTCATGAATGTATGCGAAACCTTGCCATCGGGCGTACCGTCGGAGCCGAAGCCGGTTCCATCATAGGCATGACCGATATACTTGAAGAAGCTCAGGCTTGCGGGGATGGGGGTTCCGTTCAACTCGCCCGGGTCGTTACCGATCGACCAATCCGCAAGAGCTTTGAATGATCCCTCTGTACCGGGGTCACGATTGGCAACCGATATTTCGGCAGAATCATGATCAGCCTTCACCGGGGCGAGGTGCGCTAAGCCCTGATAGAGAGAGAAACCAGGTTTCAGGCCCAGCTGGGAAGTCGAGACGTTGCCCAGATGGTCACTCACCTGGGAAGTTGCCTGCTCGAATGTGAGTGTCACGTTCGTTTCCTCAGCAAGGGTAAAACGGTAGGGGCGCAGCTTGTGGCTATCGCCATTATCTGAGTCGGTCCCATCGATCCAGCCGTAATTGCCTGTAACCGCCTGATCGGACAACATCGCTGTGCTATGGGTGTTGTCAAAAGTACCGAAATTGCGGTCCGTATAACCCACATGCGCCATTGCGGGCAGCGAGATAATGGCGGCGACGGTGGCGGTGACAGCAGGCAGATATCCGAATGCTTTTTTCATACTGGTCCCTCGTTGATTGTCTGTTGAAGGTAGGTGTTTTTCCGTATTTTTAATATATCGGCATATTTATGCTTAAGTGCCGATGATAAGGAGTATTTATTATTCATACAGACAAATCAATGTGGCATATTGTCGCATGCGGCAATATGTCGCAGCTTCCTGATGGAATGGTTGATGGGGAGCGCGGAGTGGACCGTAAGAAGCAATGCGCTGGTGAGATATGACGGAATAAATAGGAAGAGAGGAAGGGGGCGCCGAGAACCTGGGAACTGAAAGATGATGGTGGAGGGGGATCCGTCGTGGAGGAGAATCCTGGGTCCCAGGATGACAGAATGATATTGTTGTGGCGCCTGAAGATACGGCTAGTCAGGTAGCGCTAGTGCTGGTATGGGTCAGTTTTTTTGATCCGACGAGGTTATCGATGGCCGTAATCAATGCAACGGAATCCACAGGCTTGGGCAGGTGTTTCTGGTAGCCTGCGCTCATCATTCTGGTCCCGTCCTCCGGATGGGCGAATGCCGTGAGGGCGATAGCGGGGGTTGTTCCCCCATTTTCTGCCGAAAGGCTTCTCACCTCGGCAATGAACTGATACCCGTTTTTTTCGGGCATGCTGATATCACTGATAACAATATCCGGCTTCTCGGTCTTCAAGAGTTCCAAGCCATCTGCCGCACGCGCAGCCGTAATCACGCTTGCTTCCTGCTGCGCCAGAATCCGCCTGATGAGTTCGCGCGCATCCAGTTCATCATCGATAACCAGCACTTTCAAGCCCTTGAACAACGACTGCGGTTCGATGCATTCCTGTGAGGGGAGCGGTTCACTTTTTATCTCGGGAACAGGAGGAGCGATCGGCAGGTTGATGATAAAGGATGATCCTTGTCCCTCACCTGGACTTTCTGCATGCACCGTTCCACCGTGAAGCTCCACCAGTTGCTTCACAATGGCGAGACCAAGGCCGAGTCCACCGTACTGCCGCGTAAGCGAAGCATCCCCCTGCCGGAAGCGGTCAAAGACATAGGGCATGAATTCGGGAGTGATTCCCAGCCCGGAGTCGCTTATCCTGATTTCGAGGAACAAGTCGCGCTGTTCTACTGTAACTTCTATTTTACCGCCCTTGGGCGTAAATTTTATCGAATTGGAGAGCAGATTCCAGAGTATCTGCTGGAGCCGGTTGGAATCTCCAATGATGGAAGCGACTTTTTTGCCCAACGTTTTTTGCAGAATGATCCCCTTGGCCTGCGCTGTCGGCCTTACTGATTCGACCGATGTCTCGACCAGGTTGGCGATATCCTGCTGACGCATATCCAGTCTGACTTTTCCGGAGATGATACTGCTCATCTCGAGGAGGTCTTCAATCAGCTTGTTCTGGGCACGCGCATTTCGCTCGATCGTTTCCAGTCCCATGTGGATGTTCTCTTTTTTAAGGTTTCCGCTCAGGATGAGTTGGGACCATCCCAGGATTGCATTTAACGGAGTTCTCAATTCATGGGAAAGGGTTGCCAGAAACTCGTCCTTGAGACGACTTGCGCGCTCAGCTTCATTTCGGGCGATTCGCTCATTCTCGAGAAGCTGCTGTTTTTCCGCATCTGCCAGGGCTAATGCTTCGCCGAGCTTGGCGACCTCATTACTCGTCGCTTGCCCATAGCGGCTGGGAAGAATGCCCCGAGTGACTCCCGCGACTTGGCGGCCGAGATCGGCCAGCGGCCGTAGTATGTTGAGCCGGGTATAAAAAATGATGCCCAGGGTGGCCACCAGGGCAACGAAGATAAGCGCCATCTCGAAGATGATCTGCCGCTCGAGTCGCGCCAGCCCGAGATTTGATTGGGTTTGCATGCGTTCACTGAATAAGTCCAGGAACGCCTGAATCGGCTCCATGATGGCGGCTTTTTCTGCAATATAGCGTTCACTGAACAGGAGCTTTATCGCGAGGTCGCGGTCGGGTTTGCCGCGCACGGTAAAATTGCCTTCGCCGTCGTCATATAAGCCTTCCATTGCGGCGAAGGCGCGCTGCTCGAGTTTGACCAGCCTGTTGGAGCGTTCCAGCGATTCTTGCAGTAAGCCATATTCCTCATTGTTCAGGCCTCCTTGCTGAAACCTCTCCAGCAAAGGAACGGCATGTCCTTGCCTGACGACGGGAGTCTTTCCCGCCATCATCAGGTCCCAGTATGTCGGGGAATAATTCAACGGGCGTGGATGCAGTCCGTTGCGAATATCCAGTATCTCGTTGAAATACCGCTTGTAGACGGGGTCTCCTGTAACAACATAGGTACGCGCCATGCGTGTGAGGTCACTGGAGGTATGAAGCAGCTCATCCCCAAGCAGAAGCGCCTGAAATCGGTGACGCTCGGCGATATTGATCTCCTCACGAATACTCATCGAATGAAAGACGAGCGCACCGATCGCCGCAAGCAGCAGCGCAAGGGTAACATTGGAAAAACTGATAAAGTTTCTGATATTCATGAATCGCTGCAATTGCTCGCCAATTACCTATTGCATCATTGCCTGTTTTAATTTTATACGTCCAGACTACCGAGTGCGATTTATTTACAGGCTCCTGTGCCGAGCCGAGGGTGATATACAGCAAACGGTTTCCTTCCCGCTTTTCTAAAAGAACGGCAATCCGCTCTATTTCTTCATTTCTTCTATGCAATGCTGTTGAAATAAACCGATGGTAAATTTCCCGGTATCAATACATAGGAGGAAAAAAGATGCGTTCATATCGCTTCCGGCTGGTTTTTGCGGTTCTGGCAATTCTGCTCAGCTTCAGCGCAGCAGTTGCCGCGCTGCATAGCATGTCTGCGAGCTACAGTTCCGATGCAAGTCACAAAATGTTTGATGATTTCAACAAGGCGTTTATCAAACACTGGAAAACGCGAACGGGTGTGGAGGTTACGATCCGACATGCAGAAAGCAAGCCGGGTATACCCCTCCGGGGCTAATGTAGATGGGCTTGATGTCACGTCACTTGCTCTATCCTATGATCCGGAGACACTGCAAAAAGCCAGTAAATTTTCGCTACCTGACTGGCAAAAATCCTTACCACAAAAATCACCCTATACCTCAACCATTGTCTTTCTGGTGCGCAATGGCAACCCGAAGAAGGTGCGGGATTGGAATGATCTCGCGAACCCCGGTATCGAGATTGTAACTTCCAATCCAAAGACTTCGGGGGATGCTCGCTGGAGTTATCTCGCTGCCTGGGGGTATGCGCTCAAGCAGCATGGAGGAAGTGACGTAACAGCGATTGAATTCATAAAAAAAATATTTGGCAACGTAAAGACTCTGGAAACCGGAACGCGTAGTTCAGTAACGACTTTCGTCGAACGCGGCATAGGGGATGTGCTGCTGATTTGGGAGAATGAAGCCCACCTGATCGTCAAAGAGCACGGCGGAGACAAGTTTGAGATTGTTACCCCCTCCCTCTCTATTCTGGCCGAACCCGCTGTGAGCATAGTAAGCGATGTTGCCTCACGGAATGGAACGCGTGAAGTGACCGGGGCTTACATCGATTATCTCTACACATTGAAGGCACAGGAAATAGCAGCCAGACACTATTATCGCCCACGTGATGAAAGGATAGCCTCCAGGTATTCGATGCAGTTTCCATCCCTCGAATTGTTTACCGTCGATGATGTGTTTGGTGGCTGGAAGGAGGCTCTAAACATCCATTTTGCGGACGGCGGCATTTTTGATCGAATTCAAACGTATTCAAGCGCGCTTCACTGAAATTGCAGCCGCCTTGGCAAGGTGGCAGTGTTTCCAGAAAACTGTCATTCATGCTTACCAATCTTCTATAAATTCCTGCTATCTTTTCGGCTGCAATTTTCTCCCTCTTTCAAACCCGCAGTTTCATCGAAATAAAAAATTCTTTTCGGGTTTCTCACCTTTTTTCTTTGCTACTGACTGCTTTTTGCTTCAGCCATCTTCAGTCCCTCAGCTCCCTTTGAGCGGGAAGGCGGCTGCGGGCAAGAGCAGGCATTTGCGCAATTATACTTTTAGTGTCAGTGACTTACGGCACTCTTCGAAATGCGGCTAATTGACTTTTTTAAATTTATGTGCGCCAGCGCACTGAGCAATAAGCGATAGCGCGGGATGATTGAATCGCAGGATCAGAAACGAAGCCGGTGTGGAGCAGGGCATGAATTGGCCTTTAGCTGCGAGTCATTGGCGACCCTTAATTCAAATCTACTCGGAGAAAAACGGCATGAGTATTCAAAATAAATCGCTTGTTCTGACTATTGCGCTCATCGGTGTGCTTGCTACCGCGGGTTGCGGAAAGAAGGAAGAGAAAGCACCTGCTCCTGGGGAGCCGAAGTCGGAGGCTCAAACAGCTCCAACGACGATTGGCACCGAGATTGACGATACCGCGATTACCACTAAAGTAAAAACCGCGCTTCTGGCGGACGATTACGTCAAGGGACTGGATATCAAGGTGGAGACTCGCAAAGGGGAAGTTCAGCTCAGCGGATATGTGGATAGCCAGGAGCAGATTGACAAGGCGGTTGCAATTGCGAAGGGTATTGAGGGCGTCAAAAACGTCGACAATGAAATGATGGTAAAAGGAGGCGAGGCCTCGGTTGGCGAAAAGATTGATGACACTATCATCACTACGAAGGTCAAGGCCGGGCTGGCAGGGGATGACAGTATCAAGAACAGTACTGATATCGCAGTAGAAACCCAGGAGGGGGAAGTTCAGCTTAGCGGTCATGCGAACGATCAAGCCCAGATGGATCGCGCTGTCGAGATCGCACGTGGTGTTGAAGGTGTCAAGAATGTCGTCAATAAAATGAGCATCAAGGAATAAATAGGATTCAGAAGCGTCTGCACCGCGGGCGCCAATTTCAGGACTTTTAACTCAATCAGACCAGAAAGGAGCTAAAAATGAACTGGGATCAAGTAGAAGGCAACTGGAAGCAATTCAAGGGTAAAGTGAAAGAGCAGTGGGGCAAGCTCACCGATGATCATATCGACCAGATCGCCGGGCGGAAGGATCAGCTCTCCGGCCAGATCCAGGAATCATACGGGATCACGAAGGAAGAAGCCGAGAAACAGATCAATGAATGGGAAAAACAGCAGGACACACATCATCGTTCCTATTAAAGAGAAAAGTGGGACGGGTAGGGGGCTTATTTGCCACCCTACCTAGGTAAAAAATAAAACCATCAAAACGAGGGAATCATGCGTAAATCAAATGTCATTCTTGCCGCACTCGGCTTCTCAGTCAGTTTTGCCCTGATGGCCCAGCAACCTGTCTCCGGAGAACCTAAGTCGGAGGCCAAAACGACGATTGGTACCGAGATCGACGATACCGGGATTACCACTAAAGTAAAAACCGCGCTTCTGGCGGACGATTACGTCAAGGGACTGGACATCAAGGTGGAGACGCGCAAAGGGGAAGTTCAGCTCAGCGGATATGTGGATAGCCAGGAGCAGATTGACAAGGCCGTTGCGATTACAAAGGGTATCAAGGGGGTAAAACACGTTGACAACAAAATGATGGTAAAGGGGGGCGAGGCCTCGGTCGGCGAGAAGATAGATGACAGTATTATCAGCACTAAGGTCAAGGCTGCACTGGCAGGTGATGACAGCATCAAAAACAGTACTGACATCGCTGTGGAAACGCACGAAGGGAAAGTTCAACTCAGCGGGTATGCAAACGATAAAGCGCAGATGAATCGCGCCGTCAAGGTTGCGCGTGGCGTTGAAGGTGTCAAGAACGTCGTCAATAAAATAAGCATCAAGCGATAGGAATTCCAGATTATCGACAGTAGATCGGTATCAATGCGCACGGATGCTCAAGAGTTTTTCAAATGGGATCATCCTTAATGGAGGAGCCAAAAATGAACTGGGATCAAGTAGAAGGCAACTGGAAGCAATTCAAGGGTAAAGTGAAAGAGCAGTGGGGCAAGCTCACCGACGATCATATCGACCAGATCGCCGGACGAAGGGATCAGCTCTCCGGCCAGATCCAGGAATCATACGGGATCACGAAGGAAGAAGCCGAGGAACAGATCAATGAATGGGAAAAACAGCAGGACACACATCATCGTTCTTATTGAAGGGAAAAGTGGGAATGGAGGACTGTTTTTCTGTCCGAACCACACAGTCAAACCATCAAAGCGAGGGGAATCATGCGTAAATTAAACGTCATTCTTGTTGCACTTGGCTTCTCGGTCAGTTCAGCCGTGATGGCGCAGCAGTATCGGCTGCCATCCGACGTCTATGAGGTATATATGGCCGACAAGGAGCGCATCGAGCGTGAATATAAGGCGGACAAGCAGCGCTGTGATTCCCTTGATGGCAATGCCGAGGATATATGCGAGGCGGAAGCCAAAGGTCGGGAAGAAGTTGCAAAGGCCGAGCTGGAAGATAAGTACAGGCCATCGAAGGAAAGCCGGTACGAAGTGCGGGCGGCAAGAGCGAAAGCTGACTATCGGGTGGCGAAAGAGCGATGTGATGACCTGTCAGGCAATGTGAAGGATGTGTGTCTAGAAGAAGCAAAAGCCGCGCAAGCGGCTGCGATAGCGGATGCCAAGAGGGAAGATTAGGAATCTCTGAACAGATGATTCCTCTTGCGAGAGGTTTTCCATCAGCACAATACTCAGAAGAGCGGGCTTGAGGATATATCCCTGGCAAGTAAAGCAAGCGTCATGTAGCCAAGATCCAGGGGCGGTGCTTGCTGATAACTTCATGATAACGAAAAGGAGGCTATCATGCTTTACACAATCGCTGTTGTTTTGATCATCCTGTGGCTATTGGGATTGGTCAGTTCCTATACGATGGGCGGCTTCATACACCTTCTTCTGGTAATAGCCATCGTGGTGATTCTGCTTCGGGTAATCAGCGGCCGTAAACCGCTTTGATTTATGTGCGCCCGTGAGGCCACAGGCGAGCCAATGAGGAGAATGACATGCAAAGGATAAGCGAAGTGATGAGTTCGGATGTGCAGACCATCAGCCCGGACGCAACCATCGAGGAGGCAGCCCAGGAAATGCGCGACGGCGACTTCGGGCTCTTGCCCGTGGGAGATGAAGAGCAGTTGCTGGGTGTCATCACTGATCGCGACATTGCCATCAGAGCGGTGGCGGAGGGCAGGGGGCCAAGCACTCCGGTCAGTGAAATCATGTCCGAAGATGTGATATGGGCTCATGAGGATGATTCGATAGAGGAAGCAGCCGAGATCATGAGCGACAACCAGATCCGCCGCCTGCCGGTCGTGAACGCCGAACAACGACTGGTGGGAATCGTCTCTCTCGGGGATTTTGCAGTGGATGCCTCCGATATCGGACCGGTTGCGAATGCCCTTACCGAAATTTCCAATCCGACCTGAGTTTATTCAGGAAAAGCATCCGGGGTTCCTCCGGATGCTTTTATTCCCACTCGATGGTAGCAGGCGGTTTGCCTGATATGTCGTAAACCACCCGATTTATTCCACGTACTTCGTTAACAATGCGGTTGGATATGCGGGCAAGCAGGGCGTAAGGAAGTTCTGCCCAGCGCGCAGTCATGAAATCTTCGGTCTGAACAGCACGCAGCGCTACGACAAAATCATAGGTGCGGCCATCGCCCATGACGCCGACCGATTTTACTGGTAGAAAGACAGCAAACGCTTGGGAGATTTTTTCATACCACCCTGCATCGCGTAATTCCTCGATAAAGATTGCATCGGCACGCCGCAATAATTCGGCGTACTCGCGCTTGACCTCACCGAGAATGCGCACTCCAAGGCCCGGCCCCGGAAAAGGATGACGAAAGACCATATCATGAGGCAGACCCAAGGCCAATCCAAGCTCGCGTACTTCATCCTTGAACAATTCCCGCAACGGCTCCAGAAGCTTCAGATGCAATGTTTCCGGTAGGCCGCCGACATTGTGGTGGGATTTGATCGTGTTTGCCTTTTTTGTTCCGGCGCCGGCAGATTCGATGACGTCCGGATAAATTGTACCCTGGGCAAGCCAGCGCCCATTCGCGATTTTTGCTGCTTCCCCCTGGAATACCTCGACGAATTCGCGTCCGATAATGCGACGCTTCGCCTCCGGATCCGTGATCCCTTGCAAATGTCCTAGAAATTCTTCGCTGGCATCGACATGAATGACTTTTACGCCGAGATTTCGGCTGAAGGTGTCCATTACCTGTTCGGCCTCATTCAGGCGCAGCAGGCCGTTGTCCACGAAAACACAGGTAAGCTGCTTGCCAATAGCACGATGAATGAGGGCCGCTGCAACGGAAGAATCCACGCCGCCGGACAGCCCCAGAATAACCTCGTCCGGCCCCACTTCAGAACGGATTCTGCCAACTGCTTCCTCCAGATAGTCGGGCATGTTCCAGTCATAAGCGAGTCCACAAATTTCATGGACGAACCTGTCTATAATGGCTTTGCCCTGCAGGGTATGAGTGACCTCCGGATGGAATTGCATCCCGTAGAACCTTCGCGCTCCATCCGCTATGGCGGCCAGGGGGGTGGCAGGGTTGCTTGCCATGACCTGGAAACCGGGAGGAAGAATGTTCACGCTGTCGCCATGGCTCATCCACACGTCCAGAAGCTTTTGGCCTGATGCATCAGTACGATCATGGATATCCTGAAGCAGGCCGGCCAAGTCTTTTACCTGCAATTCGGCGTAACCGAATTCACGCACTTTCGAGTTTTCAACTGAACCACCCAACTGCGCCGCCATGGTTTGCATGCCATAGCAGATGCCCATTACCGGCACTCCCAGTTCAAAGACGATTTGTGGAGCACGCGGCGTTTCATCCTCGGCCACAGAGGCCGGCCCCCCGGAAAGGATAATGCCTGCCGGAGCAAAATTTCCGATGAATTCCCGGCTTACATCAAAAGGATGAATTTCGCAGTAGACGTTGCTTTCCCGCACGCGGCGGGCAATCAACTGCGTATATTGGGAACCAAAATCAAGTATGAGTATTTTTTGATGCATGACTAAAGCTCTCGGACCGATCATCGAGCGTTCAGAGAGCGGAAATCCGTCCTAAAATGAATAATGCTGTCAGTGAAGAGGGGAGAAAAGTAGCAGGGCAGACCGTAGGTGCAACAGTGGGGCCGAGACAATATGTTATTGTCATGCAACGCCCTTTCCGTCTAATCGATATGATAGTTCGGGGCCTCTTTGGTAATCTGCACGTTGTGGACGTGTGATTCACGAATACCAGCGGCAGTAATCTCGATAAACTCCGCCTTGGCATGCATGTCATCGATTGTTTCGCAACCCAGGTAGCCCATGCCCGAGCGTACGCCGCCAATCAACTGATGGATGACCGCAATGACGCTTCCCTTGAAGGGAACGCGGCCTTCCACGCCTTCCGGCACGAGCTTCCTGGAGTCCTGCTCGGGCTGCTGGAAATAGCGGTCGCTTGAACCCTGTTGCATCGCTGAAAGTGAACCCATTCCACGGTAGGTCTTATATGAGCGTCCCTGGAAGAGTTCTATTTCTCCCGGTGATTCTTCCGTACCCGCGAACAATCCTCCCAGCATGATTGAACTCGCCCCAGCGGCCAGCGCCTTTACAATGTCCCCCGAATAGCGGATGCCGCCATCGGAAATCAGCGGCACGCCACTGCCGGCCAGTCCCGCGGAAACGTTCTTGATGGCCGTAATCTGAGGTATTCCCACTCCCGCTACAACGCGAGTGGTGCATATCGAACCCGGACCGATGCCCACCTTTACCGCATCGGCGCCATGATCCACCAGAGCCTTGGCGGCGGCGGCAGTACCTACATTGCCACCAATAACCTGGATTTTAGGGAATCGTTTCTTTACCCACTGTACCCGTTCAAGCACGCTCTGCGAGTGTCCATGTGCGGTATCCACGACAATCACGTCCACACCTGCATCGACCAGCGCCTCGGCGCGCTCTTCACTGCCTTCGCCAACCCCTATCGCAGCGCCAACACGCAGCCGACCCTGTTCGTCCTTGCAGGCGTTGGGGTGTTCGGATGTCTTGATGATATCTTTCACGGTGATCAGTCCGCGCAACTCGAAGTCGTTATTCACGACGAGCACACGCTCCAGCCGGTATTTGTGCAACAGGGCCATTGCTTCTTCGCGGCTGGTGCCTTCATTCACCGTTACCAGCCGCTCCTTCAAGGTCATGATATTCCTGATCGGCTGATCCAGGTTGGTTTCGAAGCGAAGATCGCGGTTTGTCACAATCCCCACCACTTTCGAACCTTCCACCACTGGTAAGCCTGAAATCCTGAATTTGTGGATCAGGTTGAGCACTTCCCGCACTGTCATGTCAGGCGGAATGGTAATGGGATCTTTTACCACGCCGCTTTCGAAGCGCTTGACGTTGGAAACCTGGGCGGCCTGGGATTCTGTCGGCATATTCTTGTGTATGATGCCGATTCCACCTTCCTGGGCGAGCGCGATCGCGAGCCGCGCTTCGGTAACGGTATCCATGGCGGCTGATACAAGAGGAATATTGAGGGAGATTTCGCGCGTGAGTCGCGTTGTCAGATTGACGTTGCGCGGTAAAACAACGGAGTGGGCGGGAAGCAGCAGGACATCGTCAAAGGTTAGAGCTTTCTCAACCAGTCGCATGATAGTGATCCTTCACAAAGCGGCATTATAGCGAACATGGATGCTATGGGGAATCATCCATACGAAGACGAAGCGCAGGAACGATTCGAAGCTTTCCTATCTGTTCATGCCGTAGAGCCCTTGCCGCAATTGTTCATGGCACTCCTCCATTTATAAGCCTGGTTTTTATTTTCGTTCCCAGGTTGATGCACAATCACCGGCTTTTTGCACGCTTCCTGCGGTTTTCCTTGGGATCGACCCTCAGAGGACGATAAATTTCTACCCGGTCGCGATTGCACAGAATCGTAGCTGGCGGGACCAGCTTGCCATATACACCGAGCCTGTTTTTCAGGAGATCGATCTCGGGAAACTGTGGGAGGATGCCGGACAGTTTTACGGCTTGTTCCGCAGTGGTGCCCTCCGGCAAATTCATCTGCCGTACAATCTGTTTCTCGGGCAATGCATACACCACTTCAATGTCAATATTCAGAGCAGGAACTTCCATAGACTTCCCGACGTCAATACCAATCAGGAATTCCCATAAACTTCTTCTGCGCGCTCGATGAATGCTTCCACGAAGCTGTTGGCAATGACGAAGAAAACGGGACCTACCAGTTTTTCCAGAAATATGTGCGAGAACGTGTAGTGCAGGCGAAACTCGATCTTGCATGCATTTTCCGCGAGGGGAATGAAGCGCCAGTGCCCGTCCAGGTTCTGAAACGGTCCGTTCAATAATGTCATTTTAATCAGTTCTGGCGGGTTGCGTACGTTCTCGGTCGTAAAACTGTGCTTGATGTGATGATAATCGATCATGATGGTAGCATGAGTGACTGTCTCGCTTTGATGCACAACGGAAGATCCCCCGCACCAGGGTAAAAATTTCGGATAATCCTCCACCGCATCCACCAGTTCGAACATGCGGCTTGCGGAATAACCAATTAGAACCGATTTTTCGATGTCAGCCATGCGACAAATTGTCCCGCTTCAGCGAGACAGTATGGAATCTCAGCTTGATGGCGGACTGCTCGTTTTTTGACTTGGAAAATTGGTACATATGCATTGTTTTAATTACCTGAGCGTTTCCAGCCTCTGAACCTGCGGGGAGCCTGAGCTGCGTCAGTGCTCCAGCTTGTCCATCTGCCGAATTCAGGGCGAAAGCTGTTAAAATACACGAAACCCGCGTTGAACTCACCTTTTTCTTCCCTCGAGGACTTATCCAGGGATTCCTTGAACATCGTAGCGCCTTGTATCGTATCTCTTTATCCTATCGCCCTTTGCGCTCTTTATGAGCAGCGAACACCTTGTCTTGAGAATCCCTGAATGAGCATCGTCCAGAATAAGAAAGCTTTTCATGACTATTTTATCGAAGAGAAACATGAAGCGGGAGCGGTTCTGGAAGGATGGGAAGTGAAGGCGATTCGCGCGGGACGGGCACAGCTGAAAGAAGCATATGTCATCATCCGGAACGGTGAATTGTTTCTCATTGGCTGTCATATCAGCCCGTTGCTGGCAGCTTCCACTCACATCCAGCCTGACCCCGTTCGTACGCGCAAGCTGTTGTTGCATGCTGAGGAAATCAAACGGCTTATCGGCAAAGTGGAGCGGGCGGGGTACACCCTGGTTCCGCTGGACATGCATTATAAATCAGGGAAAATCAAGCTCGAAATCGGACTTGCAAAGGGTAAGAAGCAGCATGACAAGCGCGAATCCGAGAAACAGAAAGAGTGGGAGCGTGACAAGCAACGATTGATGCGCGCCAAGTAATTCGAATATATTTTATAACCTTAATCAAGTCCCAGCCATGCAATTTGCCCAAACCTCAACAATCCCGCGAAAAGCCAGTCAAGAGTTTGCTGCGCAAAAACCAATCGCTATCTGGTTGCTCGTTTGCTGCGCTCTGGTATTCGCCATGGTGGTTGTAGGCGGCGTAACCCGCCTTACCGATTCGGGGCTTTCCATCGTTGAATGGCAGCCCCTCGTCGGTACGGTTCCCCCACTCAGCCAGAATGACTGGGATGAGCTCTTCGAGAAATATCACCAGACGCCTCAGTATAAAAAGGTGAATCTTGGCATGAGCCTGGAAGAGTTCAAGACAATCTTCTGGTGGGAATATTTCCACCGCTTATTGGGGCGTGTCATTGGATTGGCATTTTTCATACCATTCCTGTATTTTCTGGCAAAAAAGGCAGTCGATCGGCCACTGGGTCTGAAGTTGTCAGGAATTTTCCTGCTGGGCGCCTTGCAGGGGGGGATGGGGTGGTACATGGTAAAGAGTGGATTGGTGGATAACCCCCACGTCAGCCAGTATCGCCTGACCGCGCACCTGGGCCTCGCTTTTGCGATTTATGCCACAATGTTCTGGGTAGCGCTCGATCTGCTCAATCCGGATCGCGGTACGCTTTCAAACGGCAGAGTACGGGGTTTGCTCAATTTCTCGACCACGCTGTCTGTCCTGATATTCATAATGGTTTTGTCGGGAGGTTTCGTGGCAGGCATTCGGGCAGGGCTGGCTTACAATACTTTTCCACTCATGGATGGCCATTTCATCCCCCCGGAACTGTTCATGCTGGAACCCTGGTACCGGAATTTCTTCGATAACATGACCACTGTGCAATTCGACCATCGCCTGATTGCATGGACGCTGGCAATTCTTGTTCCGATTTTCTGGCTCAAATCCAGAGCAGTGCCACTTTCCGGTTCGGCTCGTCTTGCATGCAGCCTGCTGTTGATCATGCTGGCAGTGCAGATAACCCTGGGGATTTCCACGCTGCTGCTGGTTGTTCCTCTAACCCTCGCGGCAGCGCATCAGGCAGGCGCACTACTGCTATTGACCGCTGCCCTTTGGGTGAATCATGAGCTACGGCGTCAATACGTCAGTAGTTGAGATTTCAACTCTTATTGATCCGGCCAGAAAATACTATGAATCTCATCATTCCGGGCCTGACTCGAATCCAGTAAACCGGAATTCACCCACGCCCAACAAAACAATGGTGCTTTGAACGTCACTTGATACCGGGCTTCAGCCGATATGACGTTCGTACTGTTTATCCGGGAATCATCTCAAGGGAGGTTTCCAGAGAAAGAAGGGGGCGCAAAGGCAAAGCCTTTGCACCCCCAAGGGGCATACTCCAGAGATGGATAGGCTGTCTAGAGTAGTTAGTGCTAACTACTAAGGCAGTTGCTGGTCGATAACGACGCTGATCCCGCTGGCGCCGATCATCACTCCCTGGCTGAAACCTTGCAGGTCGCCGCTTTGTGGCATGGGGGACCCCGATTTCGAGATTCTCGCACCTACTACCACTTCAGCGGGGAAAGTGGATAACTGTACGCCCGATCTCGCCATGGAGTCGTTCAGCGAAAAGTTTGCCGGGAGATCCTTGACTTGCAGCCGCAGGGTCGCAAGCGGGGCCTTTGGTCCCACTTTGGCACGGGCAAAAATATACAGGCTGTCACCAGGAGATGCCTTGCTTGCTAGGGCAGGGCTCAGCATTACTTTGCCGGAAAGCGTACCCGAGGTAGCACCTCCCGCGCCCGAGGCCGATCCCTGTTTGTTTGCAGGGGGAGGTGTCTGAGTACCCGGCTGGTCTGGCGCTCTAGCCACCAAGCTGCCTTTTCCTGCGGCCAGCGATTTTGCTTCTGCGATGCTGTCATTAACGGATTGCACCAGCTCAGCCTCTGATGGCGGAATCAGGGCTGCCAGTTTTTCCCAATATCTGGCAGCCTCCTTGTATCTCTTCTCCTCGAATTCGGCTGTACCTGCCAGCGCCAGCGCCTTGGGATTATTGGGATCCAGGCTCAACGCCTTTTTGATCAGTTCCGTCGGTTTTCCGACCAGGCTGCCATTATTCGTCATCGCCACAATATCGGCGTAATCGGTAATAATGGCGGAGTCCTCGGGCGTCAGGGCAAGCGCCTTTTCATAAGCTTCCTTCGCCTCGTTGAACCGCTGCATCATGGCGTAGGTCCGGCCAAGCATCAACCATCCTTCGACGTTGTCAGGATTCTCTTCAAGCTTCGCAATGAGATTTTCCATCACCGAAGAAAAATCGGGGTGGCCTCCTTGCCCTTCCCCAGCCGACATCGATGGGTGTTCCGCAGCGGGCTGCGGCAGCAGTGCCTTGGTGTTGCCTATCGCTAGGTAAAGGGAAACCGCGAGGACAGGCAGGGCGAGCGCGGTGACAGTCATGGTGGCCACATTGTGTCTTCCACTCATTACCGTGGTCGTACTGCCGTCTTCGGGAATATCCTGCAGCATTCTTTGCTGCAACTCGCGCTTGCTTTGCTCGTATTGTTCCCGCGTCAGGATGTCGCTGCGCAGATCGCTATCGAGCTCCGCCAACTGATCCCGATAAACGTCGATATTGGTGGCATCCCGTTCGACGCCGGCGTCGCGATCCTTCTTGCTCCACAACGTTGGCAATACGAACAGCAGGGCGCCGACAATAAATATGCCGGCCACAATCCAGAATGAAGTCATGCGTTTATTACCCCTTGCCTTCCTTCAGCAGGGCTTCCGCCTGCTTGAGTTGTTGTTCGGATAGCGCGGGTTCTTCGATGTGTTTGCGGCGGCGCTTGAGATAAAACACCAGGAAAACTGCGCCGGCCAAAAGGAAGATGAAAGGACCGAACCATAGAAACAGGGTGGTACTTTTCATCGGTGGACGATAAAGCACGAAATCGCCGTAGCGCGCCACCAGAAAGTCGACAATTTCCTTGTCACTCTTGTTGGCTTGCATCTGTTCGCGGATTTCGCGCCGTAAGTCGTTGGCAAAATCAGCACGCGAAGCGGCTATCGTCTCATTCTGACAGACCAGGCATCGCAGGTCTTCGGATAGCGCAACCATGCGTCTCTCTATTTCCGGGTCTTCGGCAACAGGAGCAGCTTCCTTTGCCCCTGCAAACGGAGCGAGAAGCAACAGACAGAGCAGCAGCGCCGTTTTTAGCAGCGCGAAACCGCCTTCATTTGCCCTCATGCCTTCCAGGGCGCTTCGGGGGTTGCCTCTGGGGTTGCCTATACGGCTGCCTTTATCGTTTTTACCGCTGCCATAATCCGCCAAAGACGACCGGGATAAAAGTTTCAATCTCATCCTTGTAATTCTCTCACCAGAGGCAGAATTTTATTCTGCAGTGCTTCCACTGTTACGGGACCGATCTGCTTGTAGCGGATCACTCCATTCTTGTCGATGACATAAGTCTCCGGCACGCCGTAGACGCCGAACTCTATGCCGGTCCGACCTTCGGGATCAACCGCGCTGACCGCGTAGGGGTCGCCGAACTGTTGAAGCCATCTTAACGCGTCGTCTCGCTGGTCCTTGTAATTGAGTCCGTAGACAGGGACAATTCCCGACTTCGACAGTTCCACCAATACGGGATGTTCCTGGCGGCAGGAGACGCACCACGAGGCCCACACATTCAATAGCCATACCTTGCCCAGGTTTTCCTTCGAGGTCAGTGTTTTTTCCGGTTCGTGCAATTGTTGCAACTGGAATTCGGGAGCTGGTTTCCCCACCAGGGGAGAGGGGACCTGACGCGGATTGAGGCCCAGGCCGACGAGCAGAAAACCCACCAGTACGACGAAAACAGCGAGCGGCAACAGGAAACGCGTCATGCCTTTTTGCTCCTGGCAATCATGGGCGCAGTGGCTTTCCTGCCGGCTTTGCTGGCTTTAGCAGCCTTCCTTTCCTCGGCCTCGACAGTCTCACGCTGCTTGCGCGAGGACAGCCGGTAACGCCTGTCAGTGACGGCAAGGAAGCCTCCGAATGCCATCAACATACAGCCGAACCATATCCAGTCCACGAAGGGCTTATGATAAACACGCACGACCCATGCTCCGTTTTCCAGGGGTTCACCCAGGGCCACATACAGATCGCGGAGAATACCGGTATCGATTGCCGCTTCGGTCATCGGCATCCCGGATGCGTTATAGGTTCGTTTTTCGGGTTCCAGCACATTGATTTTCTTTCCGTCGCGCAATACGTCGACATTGCCGATGTCGGACATGTAGTTTGGACCTGGCGCTTTTTTCACCCCGTTGAAGCGGAAGGTATAGCCTCCTACCTCGACCGTATCGCCAATTTCCATGCGCACATCTTTTTCCGTTTCATAACCACCCACAAGCGCCACGCCGATAATAAAGAAGGCGATGCCAAGGTGGGCAGCGTGCATGCCGTAGTAGCTGCGCGACTGCGCCGCCAGCTTGGCAAACAGTCCCTGCTTGCCGGTGCTTCGGAGGCGATGAATTACGCTGACGATCACGCTTGTAATGACCCAGAAAGCCATCAGCAAGCTGAAGCTCACCATTAGCTTCCATTCGCCCATGACAAAGGGCATTACGAGAGCGGTAACTACGCTTACCCCGAATGCCCAGCGCAGACGTACCGCAAGTTCAGGCAGGCTTGCCTGTTTCCAGCGCGCAAGGGGGCCAAGGCCGATCAGAAAGACGGCAGGGGTCATCAACGGGACGAATACCGCTTCGAAGTAGGGAGGGCCGACCGAAATCTTGCCGAGTTCAAGCGCATCCATGAACAGGGGATAGAGCGTGCCCAGCAGGATGCTTCCCGCTGCAACCATCATCAACAGGTTATTGGCGAGCAGCATGGATTCGCGTGAAACCAGTTCGAACTTTCCACCCAATCCGATTTTCGGCGCCCGCCATGCGAACAGCAGCAGGGAGCCTCCGGTGATGGTCACCAGGAAGGCCAGGATGAATATACCGCGCGTTGGGTCGGTTGCAAAAGCGTGAACGGAGGTCAGCACGCCTGAGCGAACCAGGAACGTGCCGAGCAGGCTCAGGGAAAACGCACAGATTGCCAGCAGCACGGTCCAGCTCTTGAAGCTGCCGCGCTTTTCCGTCACTGCAAGGGAATGAACCAGGGCAGTCCCCACCAGCCAGGGCATGAAAGAGGCATTTTCAACCGGATCCCAGAACCACCATCCACCCCAGCCCAGTTCATAATACGCCCACCAGCTTCCCATCATGATGCCGATGGTGAGAAACATCCAGGCAACTGTCGTCCATGGCCGCGACCAACGCGCCCAGGTCGCATCCAGCTGGCCGCTCAGCAGGGCGGAAATGGCGAATGCAAACGCGACGGAGAAGCCGACATAACCCATGTAGAGCATGGGTGGATGGCAGACCATGCCGGGGTCCTGCAGCAGCGGATTGAGGTCGCTTCCTTCCATCGCTCCCGGCAGCATCCGGTCGAAAGGATTGGAAGTGAAAAGCATGAATATCAGAAAACCCACGCTCACCAGGCCCATGACGCCCAGCACACGTGCCACCATGTCATTCGGCAAATGCTTGCTGAATACACTGACTGCAACCGACCAGCATGCCAGCATGAACGTCCAGAGCAGCAGGGAACCTTCGTGCGAGCCCCAGGTGGCGGCAAAGCGGTATTGCAGCGGCAGCTTCGAATTCGAATTCTGCGCAACGTTGACTACCGAAAAATCGCTGTTTACGAATGAGTAGGCCAGGCAGAAGAAGGCAATGGCTACAAACACAAACTGCCCCTGAACCACGGGCCGCGCCAGGGCGATCCAGGAAGGGATGCCGCGGGCGGCGCCGATGATGGGCAGGGTGCCTTGTATGAGTGCCAGCAGCAAGGCGAGGATCAGGGCAAAGTTACCAAGTTCTGGAATCATGGCTGAGGCTGTGGGTTATGGAAAAATATGAATAGATATGAACAGGAATGGCAGCCCTTTCGATTCTGGAAGGGCTCGGGGCTGAAACTGTTTGCTACTGCATCACTGTCTTGCGTGCCTTGTCGGCTTGATCAAGCGCGCCCGCGGCTTCCGGCGGCATATAATTTTCATCGTGCTTTGCGAGCACCTCATCCGCCCGGAAAATACCGTCCGAAGCCAGCTTGCCCTGGGCTACCACACCTTTGCCTTCCTTGAACAGGTCGGGAAGGATGCCGGTATATACGACTGGAATAACCTTTGCGGTATCTGTCACCTGGAAATTGACTGTCACGCCGTCGGCCTGGCGTTTGACGCTGCCTTCTTCCACGAGTCCGCCGATACGGAAACTCTTGCCAATGGGCGCCTCATTATTGGCTACCTGGGTAGGACTGAAGAAAAATACCAGGTTGCTCTGAAATGCGTTTAAAACCAGCACCGAAGCAACACCCAACGCGGTCACGCTTGAAGCGATGATTGCCAATTTTTTATGACGTGGTTTCATTTCCCTTCTCTTGTTTTGTTGACTGATGAATCAGACTGAGATGCCTGAGCAAAGTTCGCCTGCGGTTGGAAACCAGAGCGATTTCCCCTGCAATGCAGATCAAGGTAACGAGGTAGGATCCCCATACGTAGAACCCGTACCCACCCATATCCAGAAATTCAGACAGACTATTCCAGTTCATTGCGCTGTCTCCTGCAACTGACCCACCCACGCGGTATGACGTTCACGTTCCAGGATAATGGCGCGCGTGCGTATCAGTATCACGGCGATGGCATACATCCAGCATGCGATTGACATAATCAGCATCCCGGTAAGCATGGTGGTGGCCATTTTTGGCGACTGCGTGAGGCTGACGGAGGCGCCTTGATGCAATGTATTCCACCACTTCACGGAAAAATAGATGATGGGAACGTTTACCACGCCTACCAGAGCAATCACTGCTCCGGCTTTGTCCGCACGGCGCGGATCGTCTATGGCCGCCTGCAAAGACATGAAGCCGATATAGAGGAACAGAAGAATCAGTTCAGAGGTAAGGCGAGCATCCCACACCCACCAGGTGCCCCACATGGGTTTGCCCCACAAGGCGCCGGTCCAAAGCGCAATAAATGTGAACATTGCGCCAGTGGGGGCAATGGCGGTTGCCACCATGGCGGAAAGGCGGGTATTGAATGCAAGGCCGATACCCGACCACAGCGCCATGATGACGTAGAGAAACATCGACAGCCAGGCCGCAGGGACATGGATGAAAATGATACGATAGGCTTCACCCTGCTGAAAATCGGTGGGAGCTACAAAAAAGCCGATATAAAGTCCCACCGCACACAATACAATTGCAGCAATGGAAAACAGGGGAATCATTTTGCCGGCGAGAAAATAGAAGCTTGCCGGAGAGGAATATTTAAACCAGTTTATCGCCATGTAGCAAAGTAGGTAGCAGACTCCATAATTGAGGCCTCGATGAGGCTTTGATAGATTGCGCCGTGCCCATATGGCCATGTATCCCGCAGGACACTGTCGGCCACTGCAACCCAACCTACCTACCCATCCTTACGCCCCGTGCGCGTAACTCCCAATTTTAACCTAAAAACCTCAAATTCAGAATTGGTTTGTTAAAAACTATCGCTTGGCTGCAATCGGGAGGAGGGCAGTGCCGAAGAGGGAGCGGGGGAGGGTGGATCGGCTACAGCCGATATACATGCAAAAATACGTGCAAAAGCAGGAAAACAGGATTTCGCGCAAAGTATCCTGGGAACATAATCATTTCATTTAGCCGAATAATCCGGCAGACACTTCTTTCTATTCCAGAAATCCGTAAGCGACCATGCAATTTTCCTGTTCCATTCCCTTACCTGCGACCTTTCGTCCCGGCGATATCCTGGCCTTTCATCAGCGCGACCGGCAAGAGATCGCAGAGCGTGTCAGCAATGCCTCCTTGCAAAAAGCCATGATCTGGTGCGAGGTCCCGGCGTACCTGTCTATCAGCTTCGAGCCGGGATTGGCAAAGGCCTCGTTGGTCATCGATGGTAAAATAGCCGAGGATCGCCAGCTCATCTTCGAGCGTATGGTCCGGCGCATGCTGGGTCTGACCCAGGAGATCGAGATCTTCGAGGAACGGTATCGCGATCACCCGCAATTGGGCATCCTGATCGCGCAACAACCCGGTCTACGTGTGCCGGTCACCGCCACCCCATTCGAGGCACTGACCTGGGCGGTCACCGGCCAACAAATCAGCGTCAGCGCTGCTGTTTCCGTGCGCCGGAAATTGATCGTCGCAGCGAATATCCGTCACTCCTGTGGTCTGCTCTGCTACCCGGATGCGCGCCAGATTCTCGAATTGCCCGAAGAGACGTTGCGGCAAGCGGGTTTTTCGACAACCAAAACCAGAACCTTGCGTGCACTCTCCGCCCTCGTGTCCGACAACGAGCTTCCGCTGGATGCATGGGTTGAAACGCTTCCGGTCGATGTCATTCGCGAAAAACTTGAAGAAATTCACGGCATCGGTCCCTGGACGGTCAATTACGGACTGCTGCGCGGCTTCGGTTGGCTCGACGGCTCACTGCACGGCGATGCAGCGGTTCGACGGGGCCTGCAAGCCTTGCTCGGTGCGCAGGGCAAAATCAGCGAGGAAAATACGAGGACCTGGCTCGCACAGTTTTCCCCCTGGCGAGCTCTGGTCGGGGCCCATCTCTGGGCAACGGGGATTGCGATTGCCTGAGGGGAATTTGAGGCCTCTCATTGTGGTCCGACAATCTCGTTGTGCGATACGGAGGGCAATTTGGGTACTCTTGAGCAACAGGGCGGGGTTGACGAATTCCAGGGCTAGGATGCGGCAGTTACGTCGATCAGTTCTATATCTGCAGCCACTAGTCCCTGATCGAAGAATTTGGAAGCATTGGCGGCAAAGCGCTCGGGATCGTCGGTTGCCAGCATTTTAATCTGCCCCCTTGTTCCCGTAATTCCCGAAAGTTGCGTAGCGGCCGCTTCACCGCTGTTGATGAGTGTGACCGAGGATCCCAGAATATCCCGGAAGAGGGCTTCAAAGACAGGAAAATGCGTGCACCCGAGAATCAACGTGTCCGGCGCTTCGGCAGTGTCGAATATGGGGTCGAGATACTGGTGGACAATAGCGGTGGCTATGGGGCCTGAAGACCAGCCTTCTTCCGCAAGAGCCACCAGCATCTGACAGGCCTGAGACGATGCTTTTATATGAGGATTGATTTTTTTCAGCTCCTTTTCATATGCGCCGCTCCGGATGGTGCCGAAGGTGGCGATGACGCCGATATGCTGATTTTTTGTTGCCCGAATTGCCGCAGCCGCAGCCGGCTCGATCATGCCGATCACGGGCAGTGGAGCCGCTAGCGCGCGTACGGCCTCCAGCGCATGAGTTGATGCGGTATTACAGGCGATCACGATTGCACTTGGATTATAGTTCAGCAGAATTCTGCACAGGCTCTGGCTATAACGCTGCACGATTTCGGGGCTCTTGGTTCCATAAGGAAGGCGGGCGGTATCCCCTAGATAGACGTAAGATCCTTGCGGATAACGCTTTTTTAGCGCCTGAAGTACAGTCAATCCTCCGATACCGGAATCGAATACAGCGATGGGAGAAAATATTTCCGGCCTCATTTATCTTTCACTCAATGGCTTACATGCAG
This sequence comes from Nitrosospira sp. CT, assembly GCF_059489795.1. Taxonomy (NCBI): domain Bacteria; kingdom Pseudomonadati; phylum Pseudomonadota; class Betaproteobacteria; order Nitrosomonadales; family Nitrosomonadaceae; genus Nitrosospira; species Nitrosospira sp. CT. The sequence goes on along the minus strand of NZ_JCAHZJ010000006.1, from coordinate 59,833 downwards.
ATATACCCGTGCTTCCTGTATCAGGCTAATAGGGACAGCCTCCAGCAGAGTTGTTCATGACTCATGCGAGAATCCTCTCAGGTCGCGTCGAACCCGGGGTGGAACACGACTTCGCCTTCAGGCACGAGCCCGGTGAACTCCAATCGCTGGAAATACTCCGGTGGCACGTCCCCATAGCGGAGTCCAGGATCGCTGACGAACCCGAAACGGCTGTAGTAGCCAGGATCGCCGAGAACAACGCACCCCTGAACATTCATGTCTCTAAGGCTGTCAAGTCCTTTGCGGATCAAAGCCTGTCCGATGCCTCTTCCTTGCCGATCAGGCCGGACAGAAACCGGACCAAGTCCATACCAGCCATTCGTTTCGCCGTTGATTGCAACGGGCGAGAAAGCAACATGGCCGATGATCTCGCCATCCTCGATGGCGATGAGCGAAAGGATCAACGCTCCCGCGCTCCTCAACGCATCGACAACAGCTCCCTCGGTCTGGCTGGCATAAGGCATTTCCTTGAGTGCGGCAGTTATGAGGCTTTGGATGGCAGCAATATCCTCGGGTCGTTCCCGGCAGATTTGCATGTAAACCTCCTGTCGCGACTGGCAGTTCCTCTTCATCGCGCTCACCGATCCGCAATGGGGAACTGGTGGGATTCTTCGACCTTCTTTATTCGAGGGATATACGCAGCGATACCGCGGTAGTCCACGGCGCCAATACCAGGGATGCCAGCAGGAAAGCACCTAGCAGCGACATATGTGCTCCCGCGCCTAACCCGGCAGTGCTTGCCTCCACTGCACCTGCGCCGAAAATCAGTACGGGTATGTACAACGGCAACACCAGCAGGGAGACCAGTACGCCGCCGCCGCGCAGGCCAAGGGTAAGCGCCGCGCCGATTGCGCCGATCAGGCTCAGCACAGGTGTTCCGAGCAGCAGGGAAGCGGTCAGCACGAGAAGTGCGTCATTCGTCAGGTCGTACTGGATGCCCAATACGGGCGCCATCAGTACAAGCGGAACGCCGGTCACGAGCCAGTGCGCCAATGCCTTGCCCAATACGAGCAGGGGCAGGGATTGGGGCGAGAGCAGCATCTGCTCCAGCGTGCCATCCAGGTAGTCGCTGGAAAACATGCGACCCAGTGACAACATCGACGCCAGCAGGGCAGCCACCCAGACCACGCCGGGGGCCATGACGCGGAGCATGTTCATCTCCGGCCCGACACCAAGCGGGAAAAGACTGACGACGATGATGAAAAAAAACAGCGTCGTCAGGACATCCGAACGGCGCCTTGCCGCGAGCAGAAGATCGCGCCGGATGATCCAGAAAAACATGTCAGGTGAGCTGCAGCCGCTGGATGGCGGCGCCGGCTATCTCGATTTCCTGGTGGGTCGTCATCACGATCATGCCGCCGTGTTCCAGGTGCCGCTCTATCAAACCTTGTACCAGTTTGACTGCGCTCGTATCGAGCGCGGTCAAGGGCTCATCCAGTATCCAGAGCACGGTACCGCATACCAGCAGGCGTGCCAGCGTCACCCGGCGGCGCTGTCCCTGGGACAACACCTTGGCAGGCAACAGTTCGCGTCCGCCCAATCCCATGTGCTGCAAGGCAGCATGGGCCTTGCGTTCATCCAGATCAACCCCCCCGAGCGCGCTGGAGATGCGCAAATTCTCGATGGCAGTCAGATCGTCTTTTACCCCGCCTAAATGGCCGAGGTAGGTCATTGCGCCAAAATAGTCTCCTCCAAGAGAGCGAATCTGGGTGCCGTCCCAACGGATTTCTCCCTCGGCCGGCGAAGCCAGTCCGCACAACATGCGCAGAAGACTCGTTTTACCGCTGCCGTTCGGGCCCTGAACCTGCATCAACCCCCCGGATTCGAGCAAAAAATTGACCCCACTGAACAGCTTGCGATCTCCGCGAATGCAGGTCAGGTCAATTCCTCGCAGCGTGGGCATTATCGGTCGCCAAAAAAGTCAGCATTATAGCGTAACGATCAGGTCGATGGCCTTCGGATTGATCTTCCAGTTTTTATGGGTGAGCTTGGCAGCGCGTAGGGCATCAAAAGTACTTATTGCTTGAACTTTGCCTCGGCTGCTCCATCGATGATGAGGTAGGGGGTTATGCTGTGGTAGCCATCGGGTATGGGTTTGACAATCATGTGCGGTTCCTTTGGTTGATTGATGAACTCCTGAAGAGGGCAGGATGATTTAGGGCGAAAACTGTGAGCTTCCCGATGAGCTTCCAACTGCCCGCGAATGGGAAAGAGTGGAAAGTGGGCGGATGATTGAAAGGCTCACGGTCAGGACTCCCGACCGATTCCTCCTTCGGACATTATTCGGGTTTTATCCGGATGCCACACTGTTCATCCAGGCATTTCAACAGCGTCGACAGATCGATTCCCTGTTCCTTTAGCCTCTGTATGAGTTCATCGCTGATCAAGTCCTTCTCCTGAAGGCAGTGCAGCAGGTTGCAGAAATCGTTGGCTTTGGGTTCGTTCGGATTCCATACATCGCCCCCCGGGGTCGCAACCGCAGTAAGCGTGCGTTCCCGTTCAAAAGGCGTTCCCCGCGCGGTTTCACCGCGTGCGCGCACCCGGATGTGGAAGACGCCTTGTACTTTGAGTGAATAGGCAGCAGTAAATTGCCCCTGCGAATCGTGGCTGAGCGCGATAAGCTCAGAAATCCCATCCGGTCGCACTATTTCGGCCCAGGCGTTTGCATTTCCCTGAAGCGGTGCATCATATTCGTACAGCGCAGCGATCAGGTGAATGACTGCATCCACCTCGAAACTCCCTTGCTTGACGTACGCCGTGAAGGTCAAGCTGGAATAGATGTGCGCCACAAACTCATAGGGTAGCGCCGTGTGCTGTGCAGCAGATAGCGATGTTCCGCCCTGCAACTTCAATATTGCATGCCATTGCCCGGCATGGCTTCCGGAAGCCTGGGCCGGAAGCACTGGCAACGCGCATCGGTAATAAGATGCATACGGGCTCAAGATGAATTGTGAATTGGTTGGCTCCGGTGGTAAAGCCGGCGTAATACTGGAGCCGTCCGGCGCCTCAAGCTGAAAATCGATCGCTCGCGGGAAAGGGCTCAATACGATCAGATCCATTCCATAATCCGCTTCACAGATCGAAACCGGGATACGATGCTCCGATTCTCTATCGAGAACACCCCGCGGATCGGCTGTGATCTGGGCATTCGATACGCCTGCGAGAATCTGCAGGAAATACTTGCTGAGCCGCATGGGTTGGTCGCCCGAAAGTGCGCCGGTCACCAGAAGATACCCGTTATGTCCTTGGCATAGGGTTGTCAATGCGGGAACACTGATATTGGAGGGCAGCCCCAGGCCGACCGCATAAGTATTTGCCGTGATGCTGCCCGTGACGTCGGCTAGAGGCGGGGGACGGTTCCACATTCCGTCGGTGAGCACGACCATGGCGGTAACGTCATAAGGTGTAGCTGCTGCCGCTTGCGCATCATCCAGCATCTGCTTTCCATTCACGACACCCTCACCAATGGAGGTGGCGCCAGCGGGATCGATGTCGCTTCCCGCAATATGTCCAATGGCGATGGTTCGCCCTGCGCCGCCCGGAGCAGCACCAGCCTCCTGGATTTCCATGAGGCGCTGTGCCGCTTCGTTGAAGCGGACAAGGCCGATACCGTCCCCCGGTTGCATGACACTAATGAAAACATTGGCGGCTTCACGCAGTTTCTGTACCTTGGGGATACCATCGCCAGCATCTTCATTCATGCTGCCGGAGCGGTCGAGCACAAGCGCCACAGCGGAGTGAGGACGCGCAATTGTGTTGGCAGCGATGTTGATTACCCAGCTTTCCCCGGTCTGGACGCAGCGCACGGTAACATTGCCGCTGGCAGTATCGCCTGGATTCATGGAGGTGTAGGACAGCCACAGCCGCGCGTAGGTGACCGGCAGAATCGGGTCGCTCGTCACCACAACGGAGGTGCCATTCGGTGTACCGAATCCGCCGGTAGGGCCTGCGGTAATCTCGAATGTGAGGCTTCGGCAGGACACTACTTCCCATACGATTGCCCGATGCGTTGTTACGCCGACACCGCCCATCCCGGCGGGAACATTCAGGAAATTTATACTCGGAGTGGTCAGGGTGATCGATTCAGGGGGAAGAAACAGTTGCAGCGTTTGCCGGATTACGCCTGCGCAGACGGGGCAGAAGGGCGCATAATCCCGCATATAACAGCTTGGCAGGGGGCGATAGGTGTCGCAGTCCGAGTAAATTGCGCCTTCATAGGTGCCTACCGCACCAGGCGCGGGAGGCATCGCGGGTGGGACGCAGGCGGATGCCGCGCATCCGGGGTTGCATTGCGAAGGCATGGGAGTGCTCGGCGCGATGAGGTCGCGCCACTTGTTCGTGGCAAGGTTCGTGTCGCGCGTTACATTCGGCTGAGAGGGTTCTCCCGCCGGTGTGCCTGCGCCATTCCCCCCATACTCATCGGCCAGTCCAAAAGCGCTGTGCCCCATTTCGTGGATCGCTATCTGCGCTGCCTGGGCGTGGGTGGAGCACGTGGCAATGGCTCCACCTGAGCCCCCATACTTGCTCGAATTGACTATGCAAAGTATCTGATGCCTGAGCGGGACCTGGGCGGACGCAACAGACAACCCGAGCACGGTATCCACGGTGAGCAGGCGATCGAGCGGTGTTCCGGCAAAGATGCTGCAAAATGTCGCGTCAAAGTAGGTATTGGCCGTGGCTGGAGTTCCCCCCGCGCATCCAGGGTCATCCGCGCCGCTTTCATTCGACACCACGTCGACGCGGTGCACGTTGATCCCGCAGAAGAGTTCGTCCAGCGGCGGAGTAGTGCGCAGGGCTGTAACAAAGTTCTGTACATCGGTATGGTACTGGGCCAGCTCGGTCGTACGGTATCCATCGCCCAGAATGACCAGGTTCCATCGCACACTATCGGAACCGTGATCAACGATCTTTGTGGTGCCGATGACATACCCGTCACTCGCACTCATTGCATGCCCCCTTTCTCTCCCCTAGGTATGTCAAATCGGGCCAACTCGGTTGAGGTGGCACGCTGCTGTGCGCCTGTAGCGGAAAGAGCAGAAACATTCAGTGACTCACCCATCAGGGCAATGGATTCGGCAGCGGGATTGTCCGGAAGAAGCACTTCAAAAATACTCTCCTTGACCTCCCCGAATTTTCGTTCAATCTTGCCATCGGGTGAGTGCACCTCAACGGAGCCGACGAGCGGCGAATGGATAAGCCGGTGAAACAGGAGCTGGTTGTTCCTGTCCTGGAGTTCCATCCAGAAGCCACCATTTTTTCTGGCCTGCGGCGCTTCTCCAACCGAAGGCGGACAAATCATGGGAAGTCGCTCGTACGAGACAAGGTGAACTACTCCATCTGCAATCCGGAATGTGAGCCTCAGCGTCCTGCGCAGATTGGGGTCGAGCCGTCGGGATTGCTCCGAATTTGGCATGCTTTCTCCTGTGGGTAGGACGGTACAGCTCGCGAGGGATAATGCGTTAAACTGGGTTTGCTGGCCCTAATCCTGATGCCTGCTCTGTTCACATTCGCCTGCACCCTGCTCCTGTTTGCCTTAAGAACTCGCTGAGCCACGCTGAAGTCACTCAGGCTTTCACGGTCTTACGTTCGAGCGCGTCCCTATCCCAGTGTGCGAGAGTGGCAGCTGCTTCATAAGTGGTTTGAAGAAACGAGAGCAGTGTCTGTGCAGGATTCCCGGTTGTTCGAACGGCTTCGTAGGGCAGGATGAATTCGCCGAGCTTGTCATGAAAATAAGCTGCCTCCGGCTGAACCTTGTACTCGTTGAAACCCGCAGGGCTGGGGTAGGCATAAGCATAAAAGGCAGCCTCTCCCAGGCCTGTCCCCGGCCAGAAGCCCGCACTCGATACCTCATGCGAATACGCTTCTTCCATTACACGGGTGGCAACGTTGGGCGCGCCTCCCGGATGTTTCGGCGCGGTACGTCCCGAGAACCGGGTTACCGCGAGATCGAACGCGCCCCAGAAAAAATGCACCGGACTCACTTTTCCTACGAAGCGGGCCCGAAAATCCTTCAAAACGCAGTCCACCTGTACCAGGGCGTGCCAGAAGAGGGAAACCGCGTCTTTATCATAGCTTGCATGCTGATCATCCTTCTCGAAAGGAATAGCCACTTCCACCTCCACCGGCCTGGCAAGGATTTTTACCTCGATGCCGAGTTCGTCGAGCGCCTGCATGGTCTTGCAGTAGAAATCAGCAACCGACATGGGTTCCAGCGCGAAGGTGCGATCGGCACCCTTCGATGTGGTGATATGAAGTGTGTGCGCGATAAAATCGAAGTCGAGGGCGAAGGTAAATATCCCGTAAGGAATAGGCGAAGTGGTGAGGCCGCGAGCGGTGACATAAAGCGTGGAGCCCCAGCAGTGGTTGATATCCGGCGAGAGCATGAGCCGCACCTTCCCGACTATCTGTGTCCACATATGGAGGGTGTTGCAGGTGTCCTGCCAGGCTTCCAGGGGAGGCAGTTTCGGCCAGCCAGTCCCGATATCCGCTATATGTTTATTTGTCATAGGTATTAGGTCGACGCCGAAAAATGGAAAAATCGCATCACTATAACGCCTGCCTACCATTCATCTGGCATATTATATCGGAACCGGATCGAGCGGAGCGATAGAATCTCTCGTTCAGATCAAGGGAAATCCGGGGAAGCTCAAGGCATGGACCACATGTTCCGGCCTCGTGATCGTAGCATCCACATTCGCGGGTTTCATCATTGCACACAACGGTAATTATGCCGGGGCCATCGGTGCTCGTACCTGCAGACCCAGCAGACGAAGAGATGCGGAAGCTTGACCAGCGAACGGGGTGCCATGCAGGCGATTCATTATTGCACTCATCTCCTGCGCTTTCCCTGTAATCTCTTCAAACAAACGACCCATACGCTGCCGGTCATCGCCCTTCAATGGTTCGAGAGGCTTCAATTTTTCCTGTGGGATTCGGACATTTCCAATTCTCCCTGAAACGATTTGATTGAAAGCTTTGCTTACGGAAGTCTACTGGCCTTACAGTTTTTTCTAGTTCATGTTGTTTCAAATAGCAAGAAGCTTTAGAGGCTCTCCGCGACACAAGAAAGCAGGGAGAAATGCAGATCAATAAACCCGTTCCTGAAGGTGAAGGATTTGACCGGATCGGACAAGCCTTCTGCGGGAGCAGGTGGGCGATATACAATATCGACTTACGCTCAATTGGGAGAGAAAGCTGGAATATCCAGAAGGTAGACTATTGCGGGTAAAGCTGATCGCGAAGGGTATCAGGGTTCTGGAGCAAGGCGTCCAAATCCAGCGGAACATTTTGTTTCAGTAATGCAGGGAAGAATAATTGATTTGAATAGTTCGGATGCCGGTTTCATGCATGCTGCATTGGAGCTTGCTGCCCAGGCGGAACAAGCGGGCGAGGTGCCGGTTGGGGCGGTCATGGTCAGGAATGGAACAATTATTGGGCGCGGTTATAATTGTCCCATCTCGACATCAGACCCCACTGCGCATGCAGAGGTGATGGCCTTACGGGACGCAGGCCGTCATCTTGGCAATTACCGGCTGACGGATTGTACGCTCTACGTGACTCTGGAGCCCTGCGCCATGTGCATGGGAGCGATTTTTCATGCACGTATCGCCCGGTTGGTGTACGGTGCAGCGGATCCGAAGACGGGTGCATGTGGAAGCGTGATTAACCTCTCTGCTGAGCTTCGGCTCAACCATCACCTGCAGGTGACGAGAGGGGTGCTCGCGGAGAAGGGGGGATACAAACTGAAGCAATTCTTTTTGAAGAGACGCGAGGCAAGAACAATGAACAGGGAAGAGATTGATGAGAATTGAAGTTAGTATTCCTTCTCAAACACTTGATTTACATGACAAGAACGATGTCGTCAAGCGTTACCGTATCTCCTCGGCGAAAAACGGGGTGGGACAGGAGAATGGCAGCTTTTGTACGCCATTAGGCAGGCACATCATTCGCGCCAAGATCGGGACCGGACAACCGGTCAATACGGTATTCGTGAAACGTCGTCCCACCGGCGAAATTTATACGCCAGAATTTGCCGCAAATTTCCCCCGCCGGGACTGGATACTGACCCGCATTTTATGGCTTTCCGGTTGTGAGCCCGGCTTCAATCGCCTGGGGAAGGTGGACACGATGCGCAGGTATATCTACATTCATGGCACTCCCGATAGCGTGGAGATGGGCAAACCCGGCTCCATCGGCTGTATCCGCATGCGGAACCAGGACTTGCTGGAACTGTTTGATCTAGTGGAGGCTGAAACGGAGGTGGATATCAGGAATACGTAGGTGTTTAGCCCCGCTGTATAGTGATATACGGTATAGGCACCTACAGAGGGGAATTAGAATTAGGGACAAGTATTAATATGGTTGCGCCACAACGACAGAGGTGGGGCGTCCAGCGATACAAAATAGTCAAAAGAATCCTGCCTTGCACTTTCCGCCATTCATTATTTAAACCAGGCTGCCGTTAATATCTCTCTTGCTGTTGGCTGTAATAGCTGTAATAAAGCACAGGTATAAAGAGGGTGAATCTGGTACTTCCTGTTCACTTCATCCATAAAAACGCAGCTTTGCTATCCAGCCCAATTTGAGTGATGATGTGTTTTCAGGTATCATATCCGTCCATGACAAAGTACGCGTTGTGGCTGTCTCCTTATGACAAAGTCGAATCGACCAGAAGAGGTGCGTCGCTGGTTGGGGCAAAGGGCGTATTTATGATCGGCGTCCAATGACGAAGACAAAGTACGTGTTCGTGACCGGAGGGGTGGTTTCTTCTCTGGGGAAAGGTATCGCCGCCGCTTCTCTCGCAGCCATTCTCGAAACCCGCGGCATCAAAGTTACCCTGCTCAAGCTGGATCCTTATATCAACGTCGATCCAGGCACCATGAGTCCCTTTCAGCATGGTGAGGTCTTCGTCACCGAGGATGGCGCGGAAACGGACCTCGACCTGGGGCACTACGAGCGCTTCATCAGTGGCAAGATGAGCCGGCGCAACAACTTTACCACGGGTCAGATTTATGAGAGCGTGATAAAGAAGGAGCGGCGTGGCGACTATCTGGGCGGCACCGTACAAGTCATTCCGCATATCACGGACGAAATCAAGCATTACATCAGGGCGGGTGCCGGAGACGCCCAGGTAGCCATCGTTGAAATCGGTGGAACCGTAGGGGATATTGAATCACTGCCCTTTCTGGAAGCTATCCGGCAGATGGCGGTTCAACTTCCGCGCGAAGATACCTGCTTCATTCACCTCACATTGCTGCCCTACATTGCCTCAGCGGGAGAGCTGAAAACCAAGCCAACGCAGCACTCAGTAAAGGAGTTGCGCGAAATCGGCATTCAGCCGGATGTGCTGTTGTGCCGTGCTGACCGTGCATTGCCTGGGGATGAACGGCGCAAGATCGCACTGTTCACCAACGTTCGGGAAGAGGCGGTGATCCTGGCGCTGGATGTGGACAGCATCTACAAAATTCCCTCGCTGCTGCACGACCAGATGCTGGATGAAATTGTCTGCCACAAGCTGAACCTGCTTGCCAAGGCAGCGGATCTCAGGACCTGGAAAAAACTGGTTCACGCGCTGGAACATCCAGAGCGGACGATAGAAATCGCGCTGGTTGGAAAATATGTCGATCTGACGGAGTCTTACAAGTCTCTTTCGGAAGCGTTGATTCACGCAGGAATTCACACTCGCAGCAAAATCAACATTCATTATGTGGATTCCGAGAGTATAGAAAAGGACGGTACCCGTTGTCTGGAAGGCATGGATGCTATCCTGGTGCCTGGTGGTTTTGGAAAACGGGGAGTAGAGGGCAAGATTATGGCCATCCATTTCGCGCGTACCAACCGCATTCCCTACCTTGGCATCTGCCTTGGCATGCAGCTGGCTGTCATCGAATACGCGCGTAACAAGGCTGGTATGCAAGGGGCGCACAGTACCGAGTTTCACCCTGAGACAGCTTATCCCGTTATTGCACTGACTATCGAATGGCGCTCCCGTGAAGGCCAGCTGGAAACCCGGACTGCGGATTCCGATCTCGGAGGGACCATGCGACTGGGCGGCCAGGAGTGCTTGCTCAAAGAGGGGTCTCTTGCCCGTAAAATTTACGGGTCGGACAAAATTATCGAACGGCATCGGCATCGTTACGAGGTTAACAATCGGTACATCTCCCGTCTGGAACAGGCAGGGCTGAGTATCAGCGCAGTATCGGCCGGAGAGGGATTGTGCGAAATGGTCGAATTGCCGCAAACCGAACATCCATGGTTTGTTGCCTCCCAGTTTCATCCTGAGTTCACCTCGACTCCCCGGACCGGACACCCTCTCTTTGCGGCATTCATCGAGGCGGCGGCAGTGTCCGCGGACAAGAACCTTTCCAGCGAAGGGGTGATACCGGCCGATAAGCCTGAACGCACCACAATGGGCGCCTATATCCAATAACCGTATTGCTGGAGGCGCCTTTCAAGACCGTTTAAGACCATTTAAGGTCGTTTCAGCCTCCCATCCTCCAGTCGTTCCCGGTAGCCCCCGGAAAGCAGCAGAACCGTTTTTAATAATTTACAGATAAATGATCAGGGAAAAATAGCATGAGTGCAATTGTAGATGTCATCGCCCGCGAAATTCTTGACTCGCGCGGGAATCCAACCGTGGAAGCGGATGTTTTGCTTGAATCCGGAGTATTGGGTCGGGCGGCTGTTCCTTCCGGCGCATCGGTTGGCACCCGGGAGGCTGTTGAATTGCGCGATGAGGACGCTCAGCGCTATTTCGGTAAAGGCGTACTGAAAGCGGTGGAAAATGTGAACACCGAAATTTCAGAAGCAATCATGGGACTGGATGCAATGGACCAGGCTTTTATCGACCGCACACTGATCGATCTCGATGGCAGCGGCAACAAATCAAGGCTTGGCGCCAACGCAATTCTTTCCGTATCGCTCGCGGTAGCCAAGGCGGCGGCGGAAGAATGCGGACTACCGCTGTACCGGTATGTCGGCGGCGCGGGACCCATGGCCATGCCTGTTCCCATGATGAACGTCATCAATGGCGGTGCCCATGCCAATAACAATATTGACATGCAGGAGTTCGTAATCATTCCTCTGGGCGCCCAGAGTTTTCGCGAAGCCCTGCGTTGGGGTGCAGAAATATTTCATACCTTGAAAGGCTTGCTCGACAAGAGAGGCATGCATACGGCGGTGGGTGACGAAGGCGGCTTTGCACCCGATCTCCCCAATAATGAGGCGGCATTGCAACTGATCGTGGAAGCAATCGAGAACGCGGGCTATCTTCCGGGGTCGGATGTCGCCATTGGCCTGGATTGCGCTGCTTCGGAGTTTTACCGTGACGGCAAATATCATCTGGAGTCGGATGGCCTGGTGCTCGATTCGACCCAGTTTGCCGATTATCTTGCCACCTGGATCGATAAGTATCCCATTATCAGTATTGAAGACGGGATGAGCGAACATGACTGGGATGGCTGGAAGCTGCTGACCAGCAGACTTGGGAAATCCGTGCAACTGGTGGGCGATGATATTTTTGTTACAAACGCGAGCATTCTGAAAGAAGGTGTCTCCCAAGGCATCGCAAATTCCATATTGATCAAGCTCAATCAGATCGGGACGCTTACCGAAGCTCTTTACGCGATTGAAAGTGCAAAGCGTGCCGGCTACACAGCAGTGGTCTCGCACCGTTCGGGCGAGACCGAAGATACCACGATCGCGGACATCGCTGTGGCGAGCAATGCATTGCAGATCAAGACCGGATCGCTTTCCCGTTCCGACCGCCTTGCAAAATACAACCAACTCCTGCGCATCGAGGAAGATCTGGGCGACACCGCCAGTTATCCCGGTCGCGACGCCTTCTACCAGTTGAAATAAGCCTTTTCAAATCCAAACGGACAGATCAGGAATTCCTCATGGGAGGAGTCCTGGGAGAAGCCGAAGTGAAAGTATTGACTCTTATACTCGTGGCATTGATTGTTCTGCTGCAATATCCTCTATGGCTGGGTAAGGGTAGCTGGCTGAAAGTATGGGAGGTCGATCAGCAGCTTGCAACCCAGTACGAAACCAACGAAAAACTCAAAACTCGCAATTCCGCGCTGGATGCGGAAGTGCGGGACCTCAAGCAGGGGTATGACGCTGTCGAAGAGCGCGCGCGCAATGAACTCGGGATGATCAAGGAGGGTGAGATTTTCTTCCGTACGGTGAACGATAAAAATGATTAGGATTTTGTGAGCAAAGGCTCAGCCATTTTTGTGACAGCGCATTGGCCAGATCTGACTTAAAGTCCAGCTTCGTTTCGTTCAACGCTTTGATGCGGTGCTGTTTGAACGAAATCGGATTTTCCATCAAGATGGTTTTGCAGAATATACCTCTCATGAAGGAAGTTGGTAAGCCACCCCAGACAGTATAATGAAGCTCCAAATAAAACAATGGTTGCCCCCGAGGCCGTGTTGAAAATGTAGCTCAGATACATACCCGCGACACCCGTTATCCCGCCGATGATCAATGCATAGATGAGCATGCGGCTGAAGCAGTCAGTCATAAGGCGGGCCGTGGCCGCGGGGGTGATGAGGGTGGCAGCGATCATGGTGACACCAACAATGTTCATGGAGGCAATGATGGTTAGCGTGAGGAGCAGCGAGAATACCAGTTGAACTCTGGCTGTCCTGATGCCGAACACTTGTGCCGTTTCCTGATCGAACGTAGAGAAGAGCAGCGGCCTGTACATCAAGAACATCGTTGTCAAGGTGGATAGGGAAACGAACCCGATGAGCAGCAGGTCTCCTTCCGTGATTCCAAGGATATTTCCGAACAGAGCTGCTTCGAAACTCTGGCTGAAGGCTCGCACCTGGCTGATGATGGCAATGCCCAGCGCGAACATGGCATTCGTGACTATGCCGATAGCTGCATCCAGCTTGATCGTGCCGCTCCTGGTAATCCGGTTGATCAATAGCAACGCAAGCAAGCCCATTGCCCCGGCACCGGCATAAAAATTGAGATTCAATATGAATCCAACCACTGCTCCGCCGAATGCCGCATGCGATAGTCCGTGCCCTACATAGCTCATCCCGCGCAGTATCACCAGGGCTCCAATCAAGCCGCAGGAAGCCCCCACCATCAGTGTTGCCAGCAGCCCATGCCAGAAAAATTCATACTTCAGCGGCTCAAGAAGAAATTCGATCACTGTCGCCATCTGAAAAGTGAATGGGTGTGCCAGTGGCAATCAGGAAATAGTCTTCATGCCTCACTATGGTGATATCGCCACCGTATGTCCTGGTCAGAATGTCATTGGTAAAGATGTCGCGAGGCTTTCCCTGCGCTATCAAGCCGTTCCTGAAACATATTACCCAAGGCAGGTGTGAAGCAACGGCGTTAAGGTCATGCGTTGTGAGCAAAATGGTAATACCTTCGCTATTGATATCACCCAGCAGATGGAGCACTTCATGTTGAGCCTTCATATCGACCCCTGAGGTAGGCTCATCCAGCACCAGCAGCGCCGGGTTGTTGACCAGTGCACGGGCGAGAAATGCACGCTGCCGCTGCCCTCCGGAGGTATTTGATATCTGCTGGCGCAGGCAGCGATAAATGCCCAGCCTGTGTGCCAGATCATGGACACGCTCTCGCTCTTCCGTGCTTGGCCATGGCCATATCCGCTTTCCGGTATAGAAGCCCATCAGGATGACCTCTTCCACGGTAACGGGAAAACGCCAATCCACGCTTTCCAATTGTGGCACATAGCCGATAATGCCGCGCGGAATGTCGTTCAATGCCTGTCCATTCAGGAGCACGGTGCCGGAAAGGGGCGATTGTGTGCCTAGAATGGTTTTAAGCAGCGTCGTTTTGCCGCATGCGGTTGGGCCCACTATTCCAGTGAATTGACCTCTGTCAATTTTCAACGACAGGCGTTTGAAGACGATATGACGTCCGTAGCCAGCCGTCACATCGCTGAGACTGATTGCGGGATGTATATGCGATTCAGTACTTGATATTGCTCGTGTCGACATTTGCCATGCACCCCGGATTACCGCCGAGTGCTGCCGTCATTATCGTCATGTTGTTCGCCATCATGCCGATGAAAGAGTTTTCCGGCGGCGGAGGCAGCGCATCATCGGAAAGCTGATCTATGAACTTGACGCCCGTCTCGCGGGCGATCTGCTCCATGATCTTGCTGGGGAAAACTTCAGAGCCAAAAATAGCGGGTACGTTCTCGTTCCTGATCTGCTTTATGATGCGGATTACCTCTCGCGGTCCGGGTTCCGAAAAATCGGAGGGTTGAATCGCTGCAATGATTTTCATCCCATAACGGGGAGCGAAATACGCGAAAGAATCATGGTAAGTAACGAGCTTGCGATTTTTCTCCGGAATGGTCGTTACGCAATCGAAAATTGCCTTATCCAGTTTACGCAGCTTGCCCAGATACACCGATGCATTTGCAATGTATCCTTCCTTGTGCACGGGATCGAGTGCAATGAGCTCATCCCGCACGACCTCGACATAACGCATCGCCAGCGCGATGTTGGGCCAGAGGTGAGGATTGGGATGGCCACGCTCGCGGGGAAAGCTGAAATCATACTGCCAGTCTTCCTTGCGCAAGATACGGTTTCCAAGCTCGAGAATCCTTACTCTTCCTTTCGTGATCTTTTCTGCCAGCTTCAGGGTGGGCAACTCGAGATCGAGGCCATTGGCAATAATGATATCGGCTGTTTCCAGTAGCTTTGCATCCCCGGGAACCGGCTCGAAGGTGTGAGAATCGGTCCCATCGGGAACGATTCCCGCGACATTGGCGTACTCACCGCTCACATTCTGGACAATATTCGTGATGGGAGCCACGGTGGTTACAATGAAGAGCCTTTTGGTCGCATCTCCGGAATGAGCAGATAACGGTTGCCCCAACAGAAGCAGTAGAAATGGGATGGCGATCTGACGAAGCTGCACGGCCGTTTTTTTCTGTCAAGGGGAAATGGCAAATGGCGATGGATATTCCCGCTTCTGCCGGAAATCGACCATCCTTGAATGTGCCTGTAGAGCCTACCATCAATCCAGTTCCGGTAATGTAGGGAAATCCTGACAAAGACTTCATTTATTCCTACGGGTTATTTCCACATCCCCTGACAGACATGCGCGTTATCCGCACGTATTTTTAACCGAATGGCGGTTTCCCTGGCTTTCGTCTGAGGGTATTACAAATCTGCAATATTTCTTATCATTTTTCTGTTGCGGCTTGAGCCTCCCCATAAGGAAACCGGGCATTTCGAGTGGGACGTGACCCTAAATCAGAGCGCGTGATCAAGGGCAGTTTCCGCCCTTATTCGACTCGAGCGGCTTGCCGTGTTGTTCTTTCGATTGAGGCAATACTTGCGGGAATGATGGTTCCCTGGTGCAGCAACGCAGCAGGGATCCAGACCTTGAATGAAGTGGAAGTCCGGGCTGATGCCAGAAATCTCATCGGGACAACCCATTCGGCAAACGAGGGTACCGTACTCAAGCGGCAGCTTGAGCAGCGGACGGTTTATCGACCAGGGGAATTGTTCGAAACCGTTCCCGGCCTGATCGTTACCCAGCATAGTGGTGAAGGTATTCAATCTATTCAATACCAGGGCGCACGCAATTGATTACTACTATACCTCCCGGCTTCCCGGCGAGCCCGATGCGGGGGGTTGCCGACAGGCACTTCCATCCTATCGAAAGTCGCTCTTTCCGAATCAATCTGGTCGGAAATTTTTAAAGATGAGCATACTGCTGAAGAACTATCGAACCCCTGAATATCTGGAGCCCAGACAATGGAACGTCTTACCATCTCACTGAATGATCAGCTTGCCAAGCAGTTCGAATCCGTGATGCACACCTTGGGTTATTTCAACCGGTCTGAAGCTGTTCGCGATTTGATACGAAACATGATTGAAACCAAACGGCAGGAAGAACATGCCGATGGATACTGTATTGCAACGCTCAGCTATATTTATAATCACCACGAACGCGAGTTGGCGCGCTGCGTTACATCAACACAGCACAACCATCACAACCTTATCCTATCCACCATGCATGTGCATATGGATCATGATAATTGTCTGGAAGTGACTATTCTGAGGGGTACGATCAGGAGTGTGAAAAATTTTGCCAATCTCGTTACTGCTACACCGGGGGTGCGGCATGGCAAGTTGCATCTTCTGCCTGTAGAGGTCGTGCAGGAGTGCGATTTTCATGACTCCGAGCCGCATGTTCATAGCAGCCCTCTTACCTGAGGAGGTGAGTTGCTGGGGATAGTGAGCCAGGGGTGCCGAAGAGATTTCGGGAACCCGTATCCGGCCGCTGCATGAAGCGGATTGCTTGCTCTGTATGAATTCCTATTCGAGCAGCTTATGCTCCGCCACGTAGCGGATCAGTTGCGCGTTGTTCTGCATGCCCATTTTTTCGAGAACGCGAGCACGGTAAGTACTGATCGTTTTCGCGCTCAGTTTCAGCTTCTGGGAGATTTCAGTCAAGGATATTCCGACGGCGATGAGCTTGAGGACGTCAAACTCGCGATTGGAAAGGGTGGAGTGGCGTGGCATGGTGGAGGAAGGGCCTAGGCCGAACAGAAGTTTCTCGGCCAGTTTCGGATCTATGTATCTTCCCCCGTGTGCCAGCCGGCGGATTACCGATATCAGCAGGTCAGTCGGACTGTTTTTTGTCAGATAGGCGGAAGTGCCGGCGCGTATCGCACGGATGGCGTACTCGTCCTCATGATATGTACTGAGCATCAGTACGCGATGCTTCGGATCCTCGTCCATGATTCGTTTGAGCACTTCGAGCCCGCTCATTCCGGGCATGCTGACGTCCAGCAAGGCGACATCCCATCCCCCCAGCCGCATTTTTTTCAAAGCATCAAGCCCATCGATAGCTTCACCCACAACCACGATATCGGCTGTTTCAGCAAGAATGCGCCTCAGTCCGTCGCGGAAAAGCCGATGGTCGTCCGCCAGAAAAGTCTTGATGATCAAGCACGCTCTCCTGAAAACTTTGGGAAGATATCTGCATCTGGCTCGAGGCCCTCCGCAGCATTGGAGTCACAAAGGGCTACGCGTGCAATGCCAGAGGCAGTGCAATCATTCAAGCGCTCGTTTCGCCTCATTGGGATGCTCATCGGGATGGATACGCAAACAGAAGTCCCCTGACCCGGCACGCTTGTGATATTGATATCGCCCGCAAGTCCTGCTGCCCGTTCGCGCATTCCGACCAATCCAAACGACTTCTTTCTTTTTGCACTCTCAAGGTCGAATCCTCTGCCATTGTCGCGAACTTCAACAATGACATTGCCTTCTCCCCGGGATACCCGGATCTCCACACGTCTTGCGCCCGAATGTCGCATCACATTCGTCAGCGATTCCTGGACAATACGGAATATCGCAACGATCTGGTCTTCATCCAGATTCACCGATTCCTCGGCCATTTGCAACTCACAGCTTATGGCGGTATGTTTCCTGAATTCGCTGGCCAGTTTTGCAAGAGCCGACTCGATTCCCAATCCGGGCGAAGCGGGACGCAAATGTTCCGCCACATCGCGCATACTCTGGTTTGCTCTCTCGACAAGTTCGGCCATATTGCGCCTGATGGTTTCCAGTTGTTCGTTGCCCTGATCTTTCGCGTTCTTCAGCAGCGAGATTTCCAGGTGCAGCGCTGCCAGAAGCTGACCAAGCTCATCATGGATCTCGCGGGCAATATATTTGCGGTCTTCCTCCCGCATCCGCTCGAAGTGAGCAGCAAATTCTCGTATTGCTGCGTCGCGTACCCGAAGTTCCTGCTCTACCAGAACCCGTGCCTCGGACTGTTGATGCTCCAGCCAGCGTCCCAGGTCCTCCCCGATCACGTTGATCAGATTCTGTTCCTCCGGCAGCAGAAAAAAACGGTCTTCGCAATAAAACAGTTTTATCCAGCCCCGTGCCTCACCGTAGACTGTGATCTCCTTCTGCAATTCATGCTTGTGATTTCCGGGGCATTGATCGGATATAAGCTCCTTGCCATCCAGTTCGATCTTGACGCTGGCAAGATGCGGAAACTGCATTGCCGTGATGAGTTCAGTCGAGATTGTGCTGCATACTTCCTTCAGCGATGAGGATTCCATACTCCGCCTGATCGAATAAAAGCAGTTTATTTCCTTCAGACGCTCGCGCAGCGATCCCTCGACTTGCCTGAGCTTGGTAACCTCGTGTTCAATGGCTTCCGCCATGGAATTGAAGCCCGTCCCCAGTTCGGCGATTTCGTTGCGGGTGGAAATGTCGCAACGGGTTGAATAATTGCCTTGCGCAATGCCGCTTATCTGGCGCCTGAGAGAATCGAGCGGGCGCAGAATATTGCGGCGTGTATAAAAAGTCGCAAGGGCCGCAAAGAACAGCGTAATGCATAGCACGACCAGTATCAGCAGGATTTGCTGCTCGAACTTGAGCTGCAGATTGCTGAGCGTGGCACGGGTGCGAGTGTCCAGCTCGTGCATGAACTGGTTGATGGGCGCCATGATTCTGATTTTCTCAGCCTCATAACGCTTGCCGAACAAGAGATCGATTGCAAAATTGCGCCGGGGAGGGCATGGCACATTGAAATTCCCCTGCTGATCTTCGCATAGCCCTTTCACGGCAGCGAATGCCTGTTTTTCCAGGTTGACGAGGTTGTCCGAGCTTTCCTGCGACTGCCGCAGCAGATTGAGTTCCCGTTCACTGAAACCTTCGCGGCGCATCAGTTCCATGAGGGAAATCGCATTTCCCTTTGCACCCGTGGCATCGGCATTTTCCAGGTGCGCATAGGCAATCGGGTAATCCCGGGGGCGCGGTCGTATGCCATTCCGGATGTCGAGTATTACAAAAAAATTGTGTTCGTAGGCCGGATCACCCGTTACCGCGTAGGTGCGAGCCATCCTGGTCAGATCCTCGGAACTTCGAAACAGCTCATTTGCCAGTTGTAGCGACCGGTGCTTCTGGCGCTCTGCCGCGGTAACGTCATCCAGCGTGTTTAACGCCCGAGAAGAAAGAAGTATGAGGACGGTGAGCACGAACAGGATGGAGGCGAGATAAAAATTCGTGAAAAGGCCGATCCTCATGTTTTTTCTATATGCCCTGGCTTATCAAATCGAGTTTTTTCCTCTCTCACCTCTCCTCAATCCTGATCTGCTTCAAAGCCTGCCCGCACTGCTGCGCTTCCAGCCAGCTTCGGGCTGTAATAAATATCAGCAAATCTTCATACATGAAATTGGAGAACTGTGGATATTTTCTAATGATCAATACTAAAAATTCCCGCATGATTGTGCAACTCGATTCTTATCGAGTGACGATCATAAAAAGAAATTTTTGGTAATGGGGAACTTGAAGGAAAGAACAGAGAGGGTACGGAGCGATGAATGGGCGCCAGTCAGGGAGCGCCTGGGCAAAACTGACCGCAAGCAACGGAAGTTTTTCATTCCTGCTCGTGGCGTATTGCTTGCAGCATGGGTATTGATTGGGGATTTCCTGTTTCTATCCTCGTTGGCGCAGGCAGCAGAAGTCACGCTTCCAAAAGGGCCAAAGTATGCACTCGATGAAACCAGATGGGTGACACTTGGAATGGGGTTCCGTGGAACCGGCCTATGGGTGGAAAATCCCGCCACAGGTAATCTAAGGAGCGGGGATTTCAGCATCGATAATGCTCGTTTCTACTTGAATGGGCAGATACATCAGTACCTCAAGTTCGAAGTCAATACGGAATGTTTTTTCTGCAACAACACCCATCCCAGCGATAATCCGAAGATGTCGTACAACATACTCGATGCGATTGGAAAATTTGAGCTCAACCGTTATTTCAACATCTGGGGTGGCCGTATGCTGGTGCCGACCGAACGGGGTGAACTGAGTGGCCCTTTTTTTCAATCAACACATGACGCTTTCAAGACACCGTTTTTTTCCCAGGATTTCAGCACAAAATTCGGCAGTGGTGGAGCTGGGCGCTACGGACGCGACGATGGAGGCACATTCTGGGGAAGCCTTGAACCGGGCTTCATCAGGGGCACCCTGGGATATGCCGTCGGTGTCTACCGCGGAGTCCAGTCGTCCCGCAGCGCCGGTCCCAATCAGGGCGATGACGTCTTATGGGCCGGCCGCTTCACTTATAACTTCCTGAATCCAGAAAAGAATCCAGGTTACTATACCAGCAGCACATATTTTGGCAAGGCAGGGGATATTCTCGCGCTTGCTTTCGGCGCTTCATATCAGAAGAATGGGGCTGGCTCCTTTGCTCACCGAAGTGATTTCCTGGGGCTGGTCGGTGATGCACTTTTTGAAAAAGTGCTGCCACGAAACATGGGCGTCCTTACCGCAAATGGCGAATACAAACAGTTTTATGCCAATTATTCGCCCGCGGCATTTCGTGATCCGGACTGTTTCTGTATGTTCGATGGCAAATCATGGACCATTACCGGACTTTATCTTTTGCCCATGAGGATCGGGATCGGCCAGTTTCAACCGTACGGCCGATTTACGAGTGTTCAGCCAAACAACAGCAGCAATCGGGAAGAGATCGAGGCGGGCGTCAACTATATCATCGACGGTTTCAACGCTCGAATTTCCGCATACTACCAGCACGGCGATCTTTTCACTAAACGACTGAATTATGCGCCCGATGCGGCTGGCGAGAAGGTCGATGTATTCAAGCTGTCATTTCAATTGCAAATGTAGGTATTGCAGGTTGGGTTCGGACAATCAGTTGTATTCGATTTTTCCAGATGAGGCTCGAGGTAAGGGGAGGAGATCCGTTTGGATTATTTGGGGGCACTGCTTTGAAATCAGCCGCAAAAACGCATCCGGGCTCATGTGATGAGGATTCGATATCTTCGCCTGCCAGTATCGCTGCCCTGCACCGGCTGTCCGCTCCTGACAATCCGCTGGATCTGAAGATGAATCAGACTCCCGCTTCCACATCGAGGGGGCGTCTGTGGCTGAAATTTGCGGAGAATTCCGGAACCACCCGCATGGTGGAGCGGGATCATCATGGCCCCCTGGTGGTGCAAAAACCTCTTTATCCCGAGGGGCATGGGGTATGTCAGGCTATTGTCATGCATCCGCCGGGGGGCGTGGTCGCAGGGGATGAGCTGGAAATACGAGTGCAGGCCGGCCCGTCTGCTCATGGCCAGATCACCTCTCCTGGCGCGACAAAATGGTACAAGTCCACCGGTCGTACTGCGCGCCAGGACGTTCATCTGCATGTGGAAGCAGGCGGCGTGCTGGAGTGGATGCCGCAGGAAACGATTTTTTTCAATAATGCAAAGGTCATGCTCGATCATCAGATCGTGCTGGAGAAGGATTCGGTTTACATAGGCTGCGAGATTTTATGCTTTGGCCGTACGGCATTCGGGGAATCGTTTGATAGCGGCGAGGTGAGGCAGCGCACGAGTATCCGCCGCGAAGGGAAGCTGGCGTGGTTTGAGCAGCTCCGCCTGGCGGGCGGAAGCAGGGCGATGAATGGGAGACTTGCGCTTGCCGGCCGTACCGTTTGCGCCACTTTTATCATGAGTGGCAAGCCCCTTCCAGCGCAGGCGATCGATCTTGTACGGGAAGAGGCAGTGCGCATCGGCGGAGAATCGGGGCAGGTGGGTATTTCACAATTCAAATCGCTGCTGGTAGCACGTTTTCTGGGGGATTCGAGCGAAGTGGCGAGACATGTGATGCTTTGCGTCTGGCGCGCCGTCCGTCCTGTCACGCTTGGCCGACCTGCGCTCGTACCGCGCAGCTGGAACACCTGATGCCATCCTGTTCCGCAAGTTTTTGGGAAGCAAGTTTTTGGAAAACAGGGTTTGGAAAAATCGCTGGAGGCCTTTTTCAGCAACGTCTGGGATTTTTAATGAGGAGATACAATGGATCTGACACCGAGAGAGAAAGACAAACTCCAGATATTCACTGCTGGATTGCTCGCGGAAAGACGAAAGGCGCGTGGCCTGCGGCTCAATTATCCCGAAGCGGTGGCCCTGATTACCTGTGCCATCATGGAGGGTGCGCGTGACGGCAATACAGTGGCGGAACTGATGTCGGAGGGGCGAAAAGTCCTGACACGCGCTGATGTCATGGAAGGCGTGCCGGAAATGATTCCCGATATTCAGGTCGAAGCCACTTTCCCGGATGGGACCAAGCTCGTGACTGTCCATAATCCAATCGTATAACGCAACCATGGGAGATTAATGATGGTAAGGATGGCAAGAAATCCCCTCATACCAGGCGAGGTCATCACACAGGCTGGCGAGATCGAACTCAATGTCGGCAGAAGAACGACAACGTTGAAGGTTGCAAATGGGGGAGACCGTCCCATTCAAATCGGTTCCCATTTTCATTTTTACGAGGTGAATTCCGCGATGAAGTTCGATCGCGAAGCGGCTTACGGCATGCGCCTGAACATCATGGCCGGCACGGCGGTGCGCTTTGAGCCGGGGCAGGAACGGACGGTCGAACTGGTGGAACTGGCCGGCAATCGGATCGTGTATGGGTTCAATCAAAAAGTGATGGGCAAGCTTAAATAGAAACCCTCCGGATCGAAGAAGAAAGGAGCTAGAGAATGAGTTTAAAGGTTTCCCGCCAGACTTACGCTGAATTGATGGGTCCCACGACTGGAGACCGTGTTCGCCTGGCTGATACGGAATTGATGATCGAAATCGAGAGGGATTTCACCACTTATGGTGAGGAAGTGAAGTTTGGGGGCGGCAAGGTGATACGCGACGGTATGGGACAGTCGCAGCACAATCACGACCAAGTGATGGATACGGTCATCACCAACGCGGTAATCGTCGACCACTGGGGCATCGTCAAGGCTGATGTCGGTTTGAAGGATGGGAAGATCGCAGGGATCGGCAAAGCAGGCAATCCCGACATTCAGCCCAATGTCACGATGTCGATCGGTGCGGCAACGGAAATCATAGCTGGCGAGAACATGATTCTGACCGCGGGGGGGATTGACTCTCATATCCACTTCATCTCGCCCCAGCAGGCCGACGATGCGATGATGAATGGCATCACCACGATGCTGGGAGGAGGCACTGGCCCGGCAGCGGGAACGGCAGCCACGACCTGCACGCCCGGCCCGTGGCACATCCATTCCATGTTGCGGGCCTCGGATGGCTTGGTGATGAATACCGGTTTTTATGGCAAGGGGAATGTAAGCCTTCCAACCCCGCTCGAGGAACAGGTTCTTGCCGGCGCATGCGGCATGAAGCTGCACGAAGACTGGGGCTCGACCTATGCGGCTATCGACAATTGCCTGAACGTGGCGGACAAGTACGATGTCCAGGTTGCAATTCATACCGATACCATCAATGAGGGCGGGTATCTGGAAAATACCATTGCTGCCATGAAGGACCGGACCATACACACTTTCCACACCGAGGGAGCCGGGGGAGGACACGCGCCGGATATCATCGCCGTGGTGGGCCAGGAAAACGTACTGCCCTCATCCACCAATCCCACCCGGCCCTATACGATCAACACACTGGACGAACACCTCGACATGTTGATGGTATGCCATCACCTCCATGCCAATATTCCCGAAGATCTGGCTTTCGCCGAATCACGCATCCGCAAGGAAACCATCGCGGCTGAGGATATTCTCCAGGACATGGGCGCAATTTCCATGATGTCCTCAGACTCGCAGGCGATGGGGCGCATCGGCGAAGTGGTTCTGCGCACCTGGCAGACCGCGCACAAGATGAAAATACAGCGCGGAACACTGCAGGAAGATACATCGAGGAATGATAATTTCCGCGTCAAACGCTACATTGCCAAATATACGATCAACCCGGCGATCACGCATGGTATTTCGCACGCCATCGGTTCAGTGGAGGTGGGAAAATATGCAGACCTGGTGTTGTGGCGGCCTGCCTTCTTCGGCGTCAAGCCATCAGTGGTTGTGAAAGGTGGAATGATTGCAGCCGCCCTGATGGGTGATCCGAATGCCTCGATTCCGACCCCGCAGCCCGTCCATTACCGCTACATGTTTGGCGCATATGGCGGCGGCATCAAGACTTCGTGCTTCACCTTCGTCTCCCAGGCAGCGCTGGCCGCTGGCCTGGTCGATCAACTGAAGCTGGACAAGAACCTGATCGGGGTCAAGGACACGCGCAATCTGCGCAAGAAGGACATGATCCACAATTCGGCAACGCCCAGGATGGAAGTTGATCCTGAAACCTACGAAGTGCGTGCTGATGGACAACTGCTGACTTGCGGGGCGGAGGATGTTCTGCCCATGGCGCAACGGTATTTCCTTTTTTAGGGATCACACATGCTCACCTTGAACACCAGGATAAGCACCGCAGAGAAGATTTCCGCGCAGCTCGTGTTGACGTACGAGTTGCGCGAGAACAGCCGCCTGCGCACCGCGCTTGCCTCGGGAGAGGAAGTGGCCATTTTCACGCCGCGCGGTACAGTGCTGCGGAACAACGATTTGCTCAGCGGTGATGACGGGCGCGTGGTGCAGATCGTGGCCGCACCGGAAGCCACCTACCGCATCACCTGCACGAACCCGCATGACCTGCTTCGCTGCGCCTTCCACCTGGGCAACCGCCATACCCAGACTCAAGTGGGCGAAGGGTTTCTGCGCATTGCCCGAGATAAGGTGCTGAAGGAAATGCTGGAGGGGCTCGGGGCGACGGTTGTCGAGGAAGACGCACAGTTCGAGCCGGAGGCGGGGGCCTATAACAGCGGAGGGCACCACCATCATGGGGAGTCGGGCCATGGGCATGCTCATGGCCCCCTCGCTCCGATCCCTGTGCACCAGAAGATCCATCGTCCCTCCGATACTTCTTCCGGATGAAGGAATACCGCGCTCTGCTATCCCTGCTGCAGCTCGCCAGTCCTTCGCTTCCGATCGGAGCGTATACATATTCCCAAGGACTGGAGTCGGCCATCGAACAAGGTCTGGTTCGGGACGAGGCTTCTGCGCGCGAGTGGATCCTCGAGGCGATCGGTATCGTTGCGGACTTCGAATTGTCGATCCTGTGGCGCTTGCTGAAGGCGTTTTCGGCAAGGGACGAAATAGAGGTGGCTGGCTGGACCGAACGTTTCATTGCTTCACGCGATACTGCGGAGTTCCGTGCGGAAACGATCCAAATGGGTTATTCGCTCGCAAAGCTCGTTGCTGATCTGAAGATCGGAGACTCTTCGCTGCGCGCCATACTGGGAAGTCAGCCGGAGATACCGCTTCCTACCGCATTTGCCTGCGCAGCAGAAGCACTGGCTGTGGCGCACGATGACGCCTTGCTGGGGATGCTGTTTTCCATGGTCGAAAATCAGGTGCTGGTATGCGTCAAGTCCGTTCCGCTCGGCCAGCTTTCCGGGCAGCGCCTGCTCCTGTCGCTCCATGACGCTATCGAGACCGCCTCACGCCGCAGTCGTGAGTTGGCGGACGATGAATTATCCAGCTGGTCTCCTGGCCTGTCGCTGCTGTCGATGCAGCACGAGGTGCAATACAGCCGCATCTATCGATCATAGTTCTTGATGGGAACAGAAAAATGAACGAACAACCTAATCCTCTTCGTGTCGGAATCGGCGGTCCCGTGGGTTCCGGAAAAACTGCCTTATGCGAAGCGCTCAGCAAGAGAATGCGCGATCATTATGAAATGGCTGTCATCACCAATGACATCTATACCAAGGAAGACATGGAAATCCTCCTGCGCGCCGATGCGCTGCCTCCAGAGCGCCTGATGGGGGTAGAAACGGGCGGATGCCCGCATACAGCCATCAGGGAGGATGCCTCCATCAACCTCGAGGCTGTGGCGCGCATGACTGCCGACTTCCCGGAACTCGATCTCATTCTCATCGAATCTGGGGGTGACAATCTCGCTTCCACTTTCAGTCCCGAGCTTTCCGATCTCACGATCTATGTCATCGACGTGGCCGGAGGCGAAAAAGTGCCGCGCAAGGGCGGCCCCGGCATTACCCGCGCTGCATTGCTCATCATCAACAAGATCGATCTCGCTCCTCATGTCGGCGCAAATCTGGAGATCATGGCGCGTGACGCCAGGAGAATGCGCGGAGATCGCCCTTTCGTGTTTACTAATCTGCATACAGGGGAGGGGGTGGATCAGGTAATCGACTTCATCGTGAAACAGGGGTTGCTGGATGAGATTCGGTCGCAGCAGCACCGCGCCTGATTCCCTTTTACAGCGGTTCGGCAAAAGCACATTACTGCATCTTTCATTCAGCGTTTTGCAAGGGTTTCACATATCATGACTTGGGCATCCCGTGTCGACGGCGCGTTCCCACAGCCCCTGCAGGTAATTCTGAGAGGTGTTGGACAGGTATTTTTCTGCTGTAACGCCTTGACAGGACTTATTTTCCTGATAGCGCTCTTCATCGGCGGAGTGGCTGCCGGGGCAGCGGCAACCGTAGGAGTGGTCACGAGTACAGTGACCGCCCGTCTGCTGGGATTCTCGAAAAAGGATATCGATGCCGGCCTGTATGGTTTCAATGGGACGCTGGTAGGCCCCTGCCTGTTCCTGTTTCTGGAGCATTCTCCACAGCTATGGTTGTACGTCATCCTCGCATCGATATTATCGAGCGTCGTGCTGGCTGCTCTCATGCGAATCCTTCGCCCCTACCAGGTTCCAGCCTCGACCGCACCGTTTGTCCTGACCTCGTGGATGTTCCTGGTCGCGGTCTATGGTTTTGAAAGTTTCACCCGCAGTCCCGTTTTGCCGGCTGCCGGTATTCCTGTTGCTGTTCCCGGCGCGGGCCGCCTGGCTGTCGAAAACTGGCCCGTCGCGCTATTCAAGGGGGTTGGCGAAGTCATGTTCGCGGATAGTGTGACAGTCGGTATTCTGTTTCTGGCCGGCATCGCCATTGTTTCCCTGCGCGGCGCCCTGATGGCAATAAGCGGAGCCTTTGTCGGAATCATCTTCCCGACCCTTCTGAACGCAAACCTGAATGCGATCGAAATGGGCCTGTACGCATTCAATCCGGTTTTGACGATGATGGCCATTGGCTGGGTATTTCTCAAGCCCAGCGGGAAAAGTGCCGCTCTCGCCGTGCTGGCGGGTGTGATGACGGTTGTATGCCAGGCAGGCCTTGCCAGTTTCCTTACCCCCATAGGCCTGCCGACTCTCACGTTTCCGTTTGTTCTGGTCATGTGGATGTTCCTGTTCGCCGCGGGAATGTCGAAATACTGGGTCGACCCAGATGCTGAAGAAGGGTGAGCAGGGGCAGCAGGGGTCTTATGACTGCGTCCGGGCTGAAATAGCCGAAATAAAATCAAACTGACGTTTTGCTATCATCCTTTCTGGGAATGTTATTGGAACACCCTGCTGCTGCTTGCTATTGCCCTTCGCACATTTATTGCCTCAGTATGAAATCGTTCCATCAATTTCAATTTTCCCTTTCCCGGTCGCGATATCCTGATCCCCTTTCAATTCCGCCATTCCCTTTGCTCCGCGAAAACGCCCCGTTCCGCCGCTTATTTCAAATTTCGCATCCGTCAAGTTGTACCTGGATTGATCATCGGCTGGTAAAAATGCACCCTTGTAGCTGCCTGTAACAGTGTCGCCATTTGCCGCTGTCAGGGCGAACGTACCTTCAAAAATAAAATGGTCCTCCATCGGGGTAATGCAATCATCGGCCTTGACCGAAACCTTGCCCATGTGGGTGCTTTTGCCGATACCTGTAGTAGTGCCGCCGAATTTGGAAGGACAATCCGGCCTGAATCCCGCCTGTTCGTGAGTTTCGACACTTGCCTTGAGCGGCCTGCTGGTTGCATTAGCCAGGGTCACCGACGGCAACATGAGGATTGCAGGCAGGATTGCAGAAATGATGCTGCGCGTTAAAGCTTGAAAAATTACCACAAGTCATACTCCTTTCTGGTAGATATTGAAAACAATCATTCAAATGGAACCGACAGGGCTCCCGCATCCTTCTCAGCGAGAAAGAAAGATTCCCACTGCAGTGTCAATGCGATTCGTTGATGATGCGTCCTTCGAAAGGTTGTAATTGATGCACAGGGCTTTGCGGATGCGTGGAAAGCAGCACTGGTTTATTCACGGGGGTTTTAACCTGCTGGTGGGACATGTTGAGGAGCACCATGTGCTTCTCTTCATTGAATATCCGGCGGTAAGCGAGAATTTTCCGGTCGCAGAGGTCATGCAGGATTTCGAGGCTCCCCGCGTGCAAGCTTGGCGCCTTGTTGCGGAGCCGGATGATTTTCCTGTAAAAATTGAGAAGGGAATGTGGTTCCGAAATCTGTTTTGCCACATTTATTTCCCTGAAGCTGTCTGCTACCGGCAGCCATGGTTCTGCTGAACCCTCACAAAAGCCTGCCCTGGGCCTTTCATTCCATAGCATCGGAGTACGGCACTCGTCGCGATTGAGAATTTCACTGCTGCGATCCACCAGAAACTGCGGTACCCATTTATGCTGGATGGCAATCGCATCTTTTCCGTCTTTCAGGGGAATTCTTACCCGAGGTATGCCAATCTCATCACCGAAATAGGTGAAGGGAATCCCCCGGCAGGTAAACTGGAACAGCGCCAGCAGTTTTGCCTTTTCTATGCTCCCTCCCAGGCGGCTGATGACACGGTTACGGTCGTGGTTGGCAAAGACGAGAGTGGGTATCAGCGGTTCGGGAAAATGCTTCTCGAATGTCATCAGCATTTCGCGGTATTTTTCCGCCTTGAAAGGTGTGGAAATGGCCTTGAAAAGGAAAACAGCGTGCAACCCATGCTGTCCGTCGTTTTGACAGAAGCGATGGATCAGTGCTTCATCTCCATGCGATTCCCCGATAAGCACCCTTTTGGGATTATCGAACTCATCCACAACGCGTCGCAACTCGATAGCGAATTCAAAGCTCTTTTCGTGGAGAAAATTGTTTTTCAGGTTCTGGAAAAAGATGGAAAGCGATTTATCCGATGGGGTCAAACGGGGACTGGGAGGGTTGCTGCGCAACTCGGAGTCCTCGTAGATCGCACTGATGATATCGAGGCGAAATCCATCCACCCCTTTGTTCAGCCAGAATCTGACGACGTCGAACATCGCCTGTTTGACTTCCGGATTGTGGTAGTTCAGGTCCGGCTGAAAAGGGAGGAAAGCGGTGTAATAGAATTGCTTCCGTTGCGGGTGGTAAGTCCAGGCTTTGTTACCCGCCATGGCGCGCCAGTTATTCGGGGGCCTCAAACCCTTTCTGCCTTTTCCGTCTTTCCAGACATACCAGTCGGCTTTGGGGTTGTCGTGCGAGCTTGCGGATTCGGTGAACCAGGAATGCTCGCTCGAAGTGTGATTCAGCACCAGGTCGAATACCAGTTTCATGTTGCGGCGGTGCGCCTCTTCAACCAGTTTTTCAAAGAGCGGCATATCGCCATATTCAGGAGAGATGGAGAGGTAATCGCTGGTGTCGTAGCCGAAGTCTTTTTGTGGACTTTGCGTGAAGGGCGACACCCAGATTGTTTCATATCCGAGATCGTGCAAATAATCCAGTTTTTCAATGATGCCCTGGATATCTCCGATTCCATCGCCATTGGAGTCGTAAAAAGAACGCACATAGACATGGTAAACAGTGGTTTTCTTCCACCATTCGCCTTCAGCGTTCGAATTGTCAAGGGCAGTGCGACTCATGGAATTGGCGGGCGGACCGAAAATCGTGGTATCGGGGTTTGAAACGCATGCTGGCCATTTTAATCTGAAAGCACTAGTTTGCCTGCTGTTTTCCAAGGTGGCTATGCTTGCGGGCATAAGCGAAATAGATAATCAGGCCGATACCCGCCCATGCAAGGAATAGCCTGATTGTCTCCCACCCCAGGCTCACGAACAGCAGACCGCAGCCGCCCATCGCCAAGGGGCCCACCATCCACAGCATAGGGGTCTTGAAAGGCCGATGGAGATCGGGTGCGCGGCGTCGCAGGACCATCACCCCCAGAGCGACCATGAAGAAAGCGAAGAGCGTCCCGGAATTGGAAATATCAGCCAGCATGCCTACCGGGAACATGGCAGCGAACAGCGCGACAGCTGTTCCGGTGACCAGGGTGACAATATGGGGGGTGTGAAAGCGTTTGTGTACATGAGAAAAAACGCCAGGCATCAATCCGTCATGAGACATGGTGAAGAGGACGCGTGTCTGCCCATAGAGCATCATGAGCACGACAGAGGGCAGTGCGACAATTGCCGCTGAAGCCACCCAGTTGCCTATGGTTGGGTAGCCGACCTCGCGCAGCACAAATGCCAGCGGTTCTTTGGAGAGGGACAAATCACCTCCTGGCTGGGCTCCCACTGCTCCCACCGCGGCGTAGGCGACGACAAGATAAATGAGGGTGCAAATTGTCAATGAAGCTATCAATCCTATCGGCACATTACGGTTTGGGTTGCTCGTTTCTTCGGCTGCGGTCGAAACCGCATCGAATCCGACATAGGCAAAGAAGATGGATGCAGCGGCCCCCAGGATTCCCACTCCTGAAAGCGGTGTGCCCCATCCGTTGGGCAGCATGGGTTGAAAGTTTATGGAATTTACTGCCGGCAGGGTGAGAACGATAAATGCGGTAAGTGCGATAATTTTTATGATAACCAGAACTGCGGTAAACCTTGCACTTTTTGTCGTGCCCATCACCAGCAGCACGGTAACGAACAACGACACCAGAA
Organism: Nitrosospira sp. CT; assembly: GCF_059489795.1. Lineage (NCBI taxonomy): Bacteria > Pseudomonadati > Pseudomonadota > Betaproteobacteria > Nitrosomonadales > Nitrosomonadaceae > Nitrosospira > Nitrosospira sp. CT. The sequence continues at coordinate 29,219 of NZ_JCAHZJ010000006.1, read as the reverse complement.
ATGCCAGCAGGTTGAATCCTCCTGCCGATGTTGTGCCATCCAGCCCGACAATCATATCCGCCGGTCCTGCCGTCAGTGCCAGTGGCAGCCCGTAGCCTATTTCGTTCAGGAAGCCATTGATATAACCGGACCAGCCAACGGCTACTGCCGCTGCGGCGATCGCATACTCCAGAATCAGTGCCCAGCCGACCATCCATGCAGCGAGTTCGCCGAATATCGCATAAGAATAGGTATATGCGGATCCTGCTACCGGAATGATGGCTGCAATTTCGGAATAGACGAGGGCGGCCAGCGCGCAGACGAATCCGGCTATGAAGAAGGAAAACATCATGCCCGGGCCTGCCTTGTCCGCAGCAACCGAAGTCAATACAAAGATGCCGGTGCCGATGACGGCGCCGATTCCCAGCATGGTCAGATCAAATGCGCCAAGCTGTCGTTTGAGCCCTCGGGTTTCAGCCGATTCCAGGATGTGATCCAAAGATTTGACGCGCTCAAACAGCACAATGTCTCTCCAGTAATAAACGCAAAGGATTTCAGTTGGATTTTGACCGGGTTCGCTCAAGCTCGGCGTTTACGGGCAAGATCGTTATTTTAAACCAGCAGGCCGCTGCAAACCAAAATGCTGTAGGGAAAACGGCTTGAATGAGGAAGAATTATCGCAGGAATGCGTGGGGCGGCGGTAATTCGTGGATCAGCGGAGGAGCGAAGCTCATCGCCTGATCAGTCTCCTGAGCACGTCCGCCAGGACAACAGGGAGCGTTTCCGCCTGCTGCAATACGGCGTAGTGCCGTGCGCCAAACACCCGGGCAAGATATTGGGGCGCGTGCCGGTCAACGGTAATGCAGAATGGATGAATGGCCTGGAGGCGGGCTTCGGCCACGGCTTGGCGCATGTCTTCCACTCCGTAGCGACCCTCATAGTGATCGACATCGTTGGGTTTCCCGTCCGACAGCAGGATAAGCAGACGATACCGGGCGTTGGTGGCAGTGAGCAGGCTGGTGGTGTGGCGAATCGCGGCTCCCGCGCGCGTGTAGAGCTGCGGTTCCAATGCTGCAATGCGGCGCTGGACAAGCATCCGGTCGTTCTCTTCAAAATTCTTCAAGGGCCATAATGAGACATTTCGGGCGCTTTCTCCCGAAAAGGCATAAATGCAGAAAGGATCATCCAGTTTGGTCAGTGCCAGATAAACGAGCAGCAGCGCTTCCTTTTCAACGTCGATGATGCGCAACTCCTGGGAAACCCATCCATCCGTCGAGCCGCTGATATCGATCAGCAATGCAACGGCAATGTCACGCCGAGCTGCTTTTACTGATTGATACAAGCGATCCTGCGGGGGCAAGCCCGCTTGTCGTTCCGCGAAGGCATTCACGCAGGCGTTGATATCGATCTCCTCTCCTTCCGGTTGGCGGTGGTAGCGAATCCGCCGCGGTCGCAGCCCTTCAAGTCGAAGCTGAACCTGCCGCAGCAGGGCGGGACGTCTTGCCACCACGGATTCCGCCCAGGCGGCATCTCCCAGCAACGGCGGTTGAAGCCGAACGATGGCGCCCTCCTTATGATAACGCGAAACGCGGAAATCCCATTCCGGGTAGGCAATGCCGTGCGCCGCTCCCTTGCCGGGGAGGACGAGCGTCCTCCGCTGATCAAGGGGATCATCCGCCAGCAGGAGTTCGCGCACGGTTTTCGAAGATGAGATGAGTTGCGCTTCCGGTAGTTCGGACAGGGAATCCGCCAGATCGCCGGCATCGGCATTGTCGTCACGGTCAGCTGGCCGCTGGAGGCCCGCAGGATCTTCGACGTGCTGCTGCGGATCATCCTTCTGTACCATCCACATCCCTTGCGTCTCGTCATCCTCATCGGGAGTTTTTTCCCGGGCTTGCGGACGACGGGAAAGATTCGCGCTGCGCCGGGGGTTTGCGGAAGGCTGCATCATATCCCGGAGCGCTTCCTCGTATCGGATGGGTTGATTTCCGGAGGAGGGCGGCAGCATCTTACCCCACCACAGATCCTTGGCGCATCCTCGATAGCGAACCGTGGGCATCCTTGTTCGAGTCGAGATCTTCATGCTCATCTCCACCGCCCAGTCAAGCGAATCCTCGGGCTTCCGCGCAAGAGCAAGCGGGGGAGGAATGTCATCCGGACTAGCCTTGAGTACGCCACAATAAAGTTCTTCCACCGCCTGTTCGACCGCATTCAGAAGCGAAGGCGGCGGTCGCTGCGATAGCATCGCCCGGCGCAAGGCCGCAAGATCAAGCCGCAGTCCGGCAAAATGAAGGGCGAGGGCATGATCTGCGGCAACTGCTTCACTCAGTTGAAAGAGGTCAAGTGTCAGCGTGTCAATGGGAAGTGTTTGTATTTCCCGACGCCGGGCACGCCCGGCTTGCTGCAAGGCGAGCAGTCGAAAGAAATGATGCGGAGAAAGCGCGCTCTGTTCGCCCGGATCCAACTGCATGGGCAGGAAAATAGTGGCCCCATCGTTCGCCGGTAACGGGCGGGTTTCGATCAGATGTCGCGGGATGCGGCCAAACAGCCGGGATAGGGCCGATGGCGGCGCCGGAGGTTGGGCGACCCGCAGCGATACAGCGTGCCCGTGAACGGCCGACAGGAGAAATTCCAGGCGCTGGCGGCAGGCGGACAGCGTGCAGGAATTATCCGGTACGTTGTTGTCATGGTCCCACAGACGGGATACGAAAGCAGTTGCCTGGCGGGCGGCATCGATAATGAGTCCTTCAGGTTCGGCCATGCGGAAATAGCGCTAGAAAGAAGGGTATAAGAAAGAATGGGGGCACCGCACGAGGAGATTTGCCTATCCGATATTCAATCCACCAGCGTTGCGTCGACCAAGTCAAGCATCGCGGCCACGAGGACAGGATCATCGGATAATGGGGACACAAGTGCAACATGACAGGCCAGCCGGGGTGCAATTCCGTTGGCGATGAGGCGGGCTGTTGCCACCAGCAGGCGCGTGCTGGGTACTTCGGCGAGACCACGGTCTGCCAAACCGCGAATGCGTCCGGCCAGTGCCACAAGATCATGCGCCAGGACGGGTTCCGCGCCACTTTCGTGGATGACGATCTCGGCTTCCCGTTCAGGAGGTGGAAAGTCGAAATCAAGCGCGACAAAGCGTTGGCGAGTGCTCGGCTTGAGATCCTTGGTTACATGCTGATAACCGGGATTATATGAAATGACAAGCTGAAAACCTGGAGTGGCCTCAATCAGTTCGCCGGTTTTGTCGACAGGGAGAACACGCCGATAGTCCGTCAAAGGGTGGATAACGACGACTGCGTCCTGCCGCGCTTCAACCACTTCATCGAGATAGCAGATTGCGCCAGTGCGAACAGCGCGCGTAAGCGGACCATCCTGCCATACGGTGGCGTTGTCGCGTATCAGAAAGCGGCCCACGAGATCCGCCGCGGTCAGATCATCGTGACAGGATACGATGATGAGGGGACGCTTCAGGCGCCAGGCCATATGCTCGACAAAACGTGTTTTTCCACAGCCCGTCGGCCCTTTCAGCATGACGGCGAGGTGGCGCCGATGGCATTGCGTAAAAATGCTTACCTCATCGCCGAAAGGGAGGTAATAAGGCTCTTCGGCCTGCGGGTGCGGCACGTCCTGGCGCGTATTTTCTAAAGCGGGGAGCTTGATTAACGGATCCTCCATTATCGCGCAATCTATCCGCTGCCGGCGGAACTGGCATGACCGGCTGGAGCAAGCTCGGGTGCGGATGCGCTGGAATCAATTGCTGCGACGGACCTGGGCGCGGTTCGGAAAAAATTCCAGATGAACAGGGCTGCTCCGATTGCAAACACCGATGCAGTGGCGATCAGCATCAGGAAGTGCACCTGCAGTTTCAGTTGCGTATCGAGGTAGCCCAGGCCGAGGATCCGCTCCAGGTAAACCTGCCCGATGCCAGCGGTGCCGAAGGAGAGCGTCATGCCGAACATTCCCATCACCTGCATCCAGAACGCCCAGTAGCCGATACTGTTTCCTTCCACTTTACGATCACTGGTGAGGTGGGGCAGGGTGTAACTGACCATAGCCAGCACTGTCATGGCATAGGCACCATAGAACGCCCCATGTCCGTGCATGGCTGTAATAAGCGTGCCATGCGTCCATTTATTGACACTCGGCCAGGTATGCGCGAATCCGAGCAGACCGGCACCGAATACTGTGAATACGGTGCTGCCGATGGTCCAGTGAACGGCCAGTGAGTTGGGGTGGGAAAACCCGGCGCGGCGCATGGCAAAGTATGCATACATTGCCATGCCGAGGAGCGCCACCGGTTCCAGGGCGCTGAAGAAACCGCCGATAGGCAGCCAGTAATGAGGCACGCCCACCCAGTAGTAGTGATGCGCGGTGCCCAGGATACCGGCCATGAAAACCAGGCCGACGATCACGTACAGCCATTTTTCCATGACTTCCCGGTCGGCGCCGGACAACCGGATCAGCAGATACGCGAGCAGTCCGCCCTGTATCATTTCCCATACGCCTTCCACCCACAAGTGGATCGTCCACCAGCGATAGAAGATGCTGATGGTATAATTTTCATATTCGATCAGGGCCGGCAGATACAGCACGGCCGCAAGCGCCAGACCGGCTACCAGCACACCCTCGGTAACGGTCCAGCGTCCCGCCCGCTTGATTGTCATGAGGATGTTATACAGGAACATCAGCATGACGATGACAATCACGATCTTCAGCGGGAACGGTTGCTCCAGCATTTTGTTGCCGGCAGTCCAGCCAAACATATAACCGACAATCGCTGTTACTCCCATCAGCGTCCAGGCGACAAGCTGGATGTAGGCCAGTTTGACGCTGTAAATTTCGCTGCGCGATTCTTCCGGCACCACGTAGTAGGTTGCGCCCATGAAACCCGTAAGCACCCAGACAATCAGAAGATTGGTGTGAATGGCCTTGGTTTTATCGAAAGGGAGGAAATCCAGAAGCGGATCGGGCCCCAGGTACTTGCTCGCAGAGAGCAGCCCGAATACCAGTTGCAGGCCGAACAGGCACATGGCGATGGCGAAATACCAGTATGCGATCGACTGTGAGCGGTAGCGCATGGCGTCTCCTATTTCAAGGTTTCGAGGTAGGCAACGAGGCTGTCGATCTGTCGAGGTTCGAGATCCGTAGCAAAGTTGTCGGGCATGAACGACTGGTTATTGGCGGAATACATGGCGCCGGGAACCAGGTAAACGCTTGGATGAGTAATGGATTCGCGGATGTAGTCGGCGGATGTCTTCGCTTCTCCCTTATATTCAGGAGAGGCAACGATCGCCGTGGCACGGGTAGCGAGTCCGGCAAGAGTGGGACCCGCCAGATTTACCCCCGGTGCGATGGAATGGCACGCGTTGCAAGCGGGGGGTGAGGAGCGGAAGAGTGCTTCACCCTGGGCGACCGGGTCCGTGGAAACGGAAGCATGTGTCGGTGGCTGGCCGACATCGGTACCTGGAATGGTTGTGCCTGATACTATAATGGGGCGTGGAGGCCAGCCCTGGTTGTCGATATGACCGACCCAGTCGAGAAAGGCGATGACCTCGCTGATTTCCGTATCGCTCAGTTTCGGGTTCGGCATCAGGCGCCGGTGCTTCTCCTCCGAGTAGAATTGGGAAGGGTCCTTCAGGAAGGCGGTTAGATAAGGCGTACCCCGCTGCTGGGTAATCTTGGTCAGATCGGGCGCGTAGTATCCGCCTTCGCCCAGGAGAGTGTGGCAGTTGATGCAGTTGTTATTATGCCAGACGTCTTTTCCCCTCATGATCTCGGGCGTCAGCTTGTCTTCATTGGTGAGTCCGGGAAAGCGCCGGTGACTGTCGAATGTAAGGCCAATGAAGGCGATGGCGGAAACAAGGGTGCAAATAATAAAAAAAAGCCGTCCCTGTCGCTTGGTCATCGATACCTCTTTGAGATGTTAGAGATGAGTACTGCTGGCAGAGCTTATACGTTGATGCCGGACCAGTTCTTGATCGAGATCAATGCGGCGTAGACAATCGCCAGCGCGATTAATATAAGTACGATTCTGCTGAAGATTTTGAAGGGGAGAAAATAGCGGGGTGTGTGAGGCGGCATGGCAGCTCCAAATTTACTATCGGGGAAGTGGTGCGAGGAATCCGATTTCTGTTGAATTGGCAACTCTAATTCATAGAATACTACAAACGGGGAAAAGTTTTGTTGACACCGGTAAGCCTGACGTCTCTATCCGGGAGGAATGCGGGCGAGGGGTATAAGGAATTCAAGGAATTTGGGCGAATGGAACGAGCGTTGGTAATGAACGTTTACCATGCCGCACCTCTCCAACTGAAGACAGAGAACATCGATATACGTCGGTTCGCAATTATCATCGTCAGTTTACAGTTTACCTATGGAGGCAATATGAATACCGACTATAAGGGGTACACGATCATTACTGCATCGGAGCGGGACGATGCCAGTGGTCTCTGGAATGGCCGCTACAGGATAATGGATGATGAAGGCATAGTGGTTTACGAAAGCTTCGTGGAGCCTTTGCACGACGAAGACAAGGCATATGAGGCGGCTAATGTGGCAGCCCGTGCATGGATAGACGCCCAGTAAATTAAGGCTTCTGTGGCAAATCCGCAAACTCGCAATATGCTGTCATCGTACTGTTCGATAACGTACGGACGGTTCGTGATCGTCCTGATTTAATAATCAAAGGTCATGTTTTCTGTCATGGTTCCTTTTCTCACATCGCGGGGCACTCACCCGTAGCTACTTGTTTCTCATAAGGAGACTCACTTCATGAATAAAAAACCGTTTGTGCCGATTTTCTTGCCCGTTGCCCTGGCACTTTCGACGCTGGCTTTTGCCGATGAAAAAGTTCAATGGCCCGATGTTCCCCCCGCAGTTCAGAAAACGATAACTGAAAACACGAGCGGGGGCATAATCGAGGAGATCGAGAAAGAAACTGAAACGATAAGTGGCAAGAAGACAAAAATTTATGAGGCTGATGTGAGGCTGCCTGACGGAAAGAAGATCGAGATCAAGGTGGGCGAGGATGGGAAGCTTATCGAGATTGATAAAGATTGATCAGCAAGTTTTTACAATTCTGCCTTTGACTTCACACGGACTGTTATCAGTCATATAAGTCATTTCAAATGAAGAACCTTGTAGACGAATAATATTGTCCACAAGGTTTCCGCACATCGTTTGTCTACACAAACAAATCTTCCTGGTAAAGTCTTCAGCCTTGAAGGTGCCTATTTTGGCTGCCCTTCCTTCTCGTCAAGACAATCTCCCGGAGATCCCGGACGGGAAAGCAATCTATCGCGCAATAAATCCCTTTCTCCGCCGAACCATCGTTCCCATCAATCCCAGCCCGGCAAGCAGCATGGCGTAGGTTTCCGGTTCGGGAACCGGGGAGACTGTCACTCCTGAAAGTCTTATGCGGTACTCCTCGTTGAGCGTAACCGTGTCCTCCAACTGCGCCCACCCCGTCAGGGGCGATGCTCCTCCAGGCCCCGTTCCAGTAAGGATTTGAGTAAAGGGAGGGCTGACATCTGGACCAATATAATGGTCGGGTGTAAACCCATTGCCGCTTACCGGTGGCGTGCCCAGGGAAAGTACTGCCAGATTGTACCAGCCTGCTGCCTGGGGGCCATTCAGGTGGCCTGCCGGCAAGCCTGCATCAGGGCTGCCTAACATGGCATTATCATTTCCATATATAACGTACCCTCCCTGGTTAAACAGCACGAGCAGGGAGTCAAGGTCGCCACTGGTAGAATTGACAGCCGCGGAGAATGTAGTGGGATTGGAAATGTAAAGCCTGTACATGTCTATATCATTATTGGTCGAAATGGTTCCGTAGATATTTCTCAGCCGACCTTCATCCCCTGTCGGCATTTGTGCCGTACTCACCAATTGCCCTGCATCACCGATCTCAGTCCAGTCAACGGCGTGTACTGGATTAGCGAGAAGAGCCAATGTAAGTAATGGCACGGAAACGGTTATTTTTTTGAAATGGATCGCATTCAACTTCATTTGTCATCTCCAATCAGGTTATTAATTTTTGGGGTCCATCTATTTTTATTGCGGCACAAATTGTCGATTCGCAGAGATCACCTCCCTCTAGATTGTTAGTCCTTCTTATTTCGGGGTTTCTGTGGCAAATACGCAGGTATTGGCCTGGACAGGGAATACTTTCTATTGCTCCCCTGAAGATAACGATTATGGTTTGCTTTTTTCTAATGATTCTGAGAATTATTTATATTTAGGATAAGAAATTCTACTGTTACCGAACGAGGGTGCAGTCTTCATTTCCAGCATTTATTCAAAATCCATCAGTCTTCCTGTGCACGAATAAAAGCGCTTGCTTTTTCCCCATTGCCGGATATAATGAGAATAATTCTTATTATTATTGTCTTTGTGGAATTGCCGTTGCAGAACTGCGAGTGATATCGGAGAAGAGGGCACCTGCCGATAGGAAAGAGGGTTACGTCGGGATAAGAAAGCTCTATTCCGAATTTTTTCTCAGCTTTTCTTCCGGTAACCGCAAAACAGGAAAACCAGGAATATCGAGAAAAAGTCAAAAAAACTGAACACAGGTTATCCGTTGCTGCCGGGTCCTCCTTTCCCGGCAGCTTTTAGCCCGCCAGCCCGCTTTCGGGCAAGCCAGCCATATTTTTATTCCAAAGCCTGCCGGTGACTCACCGGCAGGCTTTCTCATGATATATCCCGAGAAAAAAGGAGCGGGTGGCGTCCGCCAAGCGGAGCCGGAGCAATGGTGAGAAACAGGAACAGATGAAAGGTGGAAAGCAGGCTGAGGGAGATTGTGTCCTGATAACCCCTCCCGGAGGAGGGGTTGGTGCCAGAGTTAGATCAGTTCAAGCGCTTTGTTTATTATTCCTGCGTTTGGCCATAACACCCATCAGGCCGAGACCCGCCAGCAGCATGGCATAGGTTTCCGGTTCGGGAATGGTGGGAACCTGAGTGACTGTAAAGGTCATCGTGTTGCCTTGACCCGGATCGAAGGGGCTGATCGTGAAGGCCGCGTCAGACGTAGTGCCAGCTGCTTGAAATCCCGTAAAGTCGAGATTGCGCGGGCCGCTCGATTGATCAAGCGTGAAGCCGGAAAGGGTCGAGCTGTTGTGTGCGGTGAACACGACCCCCTGGCCCTGGTCTGGTTCCCCGATGGTGTAGTGAAAGTCGGCCCAGTTCTGGCCGGTATTGTTGGTAACGGCTTCAGCCACCGTGTAGGGATTGCCGGGGCCGGTACTGTGCTCCACAGTAAAAGTCAGAACGATTGGATTAACGCTATCAAAAGTTTTGGTCAGGTCGAGTGCCCTGTTAGCCTCGTCGATGTTGAAGTCAAACGACCCGAGACCTGCTCCGCTTTCAGTTATGTTGGTAATGACGCCTGCGGCAGATGCCGTGGAAATTGAACCTCCGAACGCTAAAGCAGCCATCACTATCTTGGAAAAATTATTCATTTCTGTCTCCTTATTATAATCACTGCGTTTGTTAAAAGTTACGTTCGAGCCGCTATAGGCCTTGCCCGTTTTCCATGCCTTTCAAGTCTGAAAAAAGCAAACTATAGCCTTATTCTTGAAGCAAAACCCGTGCCGCATACAGTTTTCTCGCTAAAACATCAGCTTACACAGCTAACCCTGCTTTTCAGAGGCACGGGTGTAAGAAATTTCGGCAAATAGTGGGTAATCCTGGTCACGCCGCTGACCAAGACGGAAAGAACAAACTGCCGGCTTCCCTTCAAAATCTCATATTTTTGATAGGTTTACGTGGCTAACCCCTTCCAGAGGCGCAAGTGTAAGAAATTTCGGCAAATGGTGGGTGTATCCAGTCATGCCACTGGCCAAGACAGAAAGAACAAATTGCCGGCTTCCCTTCAAAATTTCACATATCGTGCCATAAACCGATGCGGAGATGGACTGCAAACAGGAGATGTGGACAGTACATCGCTTCATACCTATCCCCCATGATTTCGCAAGATGGCTCCGTTTGGCGACTTCAGATCGGTAAAATCACACAGGTATTCAAAGTTGCTGTTTTATTCTGTCTCTTAACAGAGATGGTAGACGGGTGTTTTTGCCCCATTCCCCAGCCTACCCCTTATCAAACCTTGACGAGCTTATTGCTTTTCCTTCATTGTTGAAATAAAATAAAAATAATTCTCATTTAATGAGATCATAAAAATTATTTCAAATTCTCATTTCCTGCTTTCAGTTCCGTGTTTTCAAGACGAGACATGAGACACAAGGCATTTTCGTCACACGGAATGCGCCCGCAGCAGCTCACGTAAAGTGAGACCAGAAATAATACCCAGTAAGCATTGAAGAATTTTCTTAACCATCCCGTTGGGATGAACGCCTGCGCGTGAACCGCGGCTTTTTAGCCAGCCAGCTCCTCCGGAGCAAGCCAGCCAGTTTATATTTTTTTATTCGTTTTGCCGGAGAGTACGGGCTGTGAGTAATAAAAATCAGCAAGATACGAATTTCACGAACACTTCGTGGCTTGTTTCAAATGGAACGTGTGAGAGTGGCAGCTCCGACGTGTTGAACTGCGTGCTTTCCCTTGAAAATAACAAACCTGTTCAAAAGCACGATGGGGGCAGGGCAGAATGCGGTTTTCGTCCATCTCGTCTTATAGTGGCCGTGCGTACCGCTCTGATCGGGCTTGGGCTGGCCTCGTGGGCCCTGTCACAGATAGCGATAGCAGAGGCAAACATTGTCGCGCAGGCTTCCGCTGTCACCTACAGTATTCCTGCAGGTGCAATGGCAGATGCCCTCAACCGGTTTTCGCAGCAGGCGGGAGTCAGCATTTCTTTTGCTGCGACTGATGTGAAAGACGTCGCCACACATGGGCTGAACGGCAAGTTTTCGGTTCAGAAGGGATTGGAGCATCTTTTGGCCGGCAGTGGCTTGCAGGGTGTGCCGCAGGGGGAAGGCTATCTTGTAAGGAAACAGCCAGAGGGAATGAGCGAGCAACCCCCCATACTCCCTCCTATCAGGGTGACTGCAAGTGCTGTAACCGAGCCGACGGATGGCTACATGGCGACCAAGAGTTTCAGCGCAACCAGGACAGATACGCCATTGCGCGATGTGCCTCAGTCCATAACCGTCATGACCCAGGATATGATCCAGGATCAGACCATGCAGAGCATTACCGATGTCGTGCGCTACGTGCCGGGTGTCGTGCCCTCGCAAGGGGAAGGCAATCGTGATGCGGTGATTTTCCGCGGCAACAATACAACCGGGGATTTTTATGTCGATGGCCTGCGCGACGACGTTCAGTATTTCCGCGATCTCTACAATATCGACCGGGTTGAAGTCTTGAAAGGTTCCAACGGAATGATTTTCGGCCGCGGCGGGGCAGGGGGCGTGATCAATCGTGTCACCAAGGAAGCCGGCTGGACGCCGGTGCGGGAGATCGCGGCGCAATACGGCTCTTTCAGCCACAAGCGTATTGCTGTCGATCTGGGTCAGCCCATCAATGACGTTGCCGCTGTCCGCCTCAACGCCATGTACGAGCACTCGAACAGTTTCCGCAATGGCGTGGACTTGGAGCGCGGCGGCGTCAATCCCACGTTCACGTTCAAACCTACTGCCCAGACGAAAGTCGTTTTCAGCGGAGAATACTTTTTTGACCGCCGCACGGCGGATCGCGGGATTCCTTCATTTGGAACAAGATCAGGAGTTGTGGATTCCGGCCGTCCGGCTGATACTCACCGATCCACGTTCTTCGGCAATGCCGCCAACAGTCCGACCCATGTCGATGCCTGGTCGCTGAATTCGCTGATCGAGCATACGTTCGATAACGAGGTCAAGATACGCAACCGCACCCGCTATGCCAGTTACGACAAGTTCTACCAGAACATCTATGCTAATGGTGTTGCGACGGCTGAGGATGCGACCGGTACGGTAGCGATTTCAGCCTATAACAACGCTACTCAGCGGGAGAACCTTTTTACCCAGACCGACCTGCTGTTCAAGCTGAACACCTGGGGCGTAAACCATGAATTCATGACGGGCGTGGAATATGGCCGCCAGATTTCGGATAATTTCCGCAACACCGGGTTTTTCAACAACAGCACCACAAGTGTAAGCGTGCCTTTCTTCAACCCCATCAGTTTTGATCCAGTAACCTTCAGGCAAACTGCTTTTAATCCAACCAACCGCAGTGGGGATGCGAACAACCACGGTGTGGTCGAAGTGGTAGGCGTCTATGTCCAGGATCAGATCACTCTGCTTCCCCAGGTGAAAGCCATTCTCGGCCTGCGCTACGATAATTTCGACATGAGTTTCATTGATAAGCGTGACGGTACCAGATTTCATACCAATGACGGGTTGCTTTCTCCGAGGGTCGGCTTAATCTACAAGCCGATCGATCCGGTTTCCATCTACGGCAACTACAGCCTGGCTTATATGCCGCGGGCGGGTGATCAGCTAAGTTCAATCAGTCCGAGCAATGCGACTCTCAAGCCGGAACAATTCATGAATCTGGAGCTGGGGGCCAAATGGGATATCCGGCCCGATCTTTCCTTTACCGCAGCCTTGTACCAGCTCGAGCGCAGCAACGTCATCGCTCCCGTTCCAAATGAGCCCACCCAGAGCATGCTGGTTGATGGACAGAGGGCTCGTGGGGCAGAGGTGGGCTTGATGGGACGAATCACCCCGCAGTGGAGCGTGATGGGGGGGTACGCCTATACCGATGCCGAAATTACCCGCACGATATCGGGTACGGGGAGTACAACTGTGCCGGCAGGCTCGATTGTGGCACAGGTTCCGAAGCATACCGTTTCCATGTGGAATCGTTACGATTTCACGCCTTTTCTCGGGCTTGGACTGGGCGTGATTCACCGCAGCAGCATGTACGCCGCGCTCGACAACACGGTGCTGTTGCCAGGCTTTACGCGCATGGATGCCGCGATGTTCGTGCGGCTCAACAAGGTCATCCGCGTACAGGCAAATATCGAGAACCTGGCCAATATCGACTATATCGCCTCCGCGAATAACAATAACAACATCCTGCCCGGGGCGCCGCGCATTTATCGTCTGACGGTGGTTGCCAATTTTTAGGCTAATAAGCTCGACCAAATATCCTTCCCTCCGTTCCCTCACCCGCAAGCAGGAGAGGGAATGGGAAAAGAGGGAGTGATAGCGTGAATGGTCGTGAGGATAGGATCGAGGCATTCAGATTCGGGGGATCGGCGCCAAATGGAATGAAAGAGTGCGGCGGCTGGCATCCGGCTGTTTGACCGCTTCATCCTATTTCTTCCTCTCCTATGTTTCCTCTCCAGAGAGGGAGTAGGATAAAGCAAAAAGATCAGAAGGGAGGGAGGACAAAAAGTAGGCTGAGGCTGATAAAAATTTAAGCCATACTGACAGCACTTCGACGACGCACGATCATACCGATCAGTCCCAGCCCCGCGAGCAGCATGGCGTAAGATTCCGGTTCCGGTATCATGCTGGGGCTGCCCACCGCGGCATTCATATTAAAACTGATTGAGCCACTGCCGGGGCCGGCGGCAAAGATGCCGAAAACGAGGTTTCCTGATTTTGAGTCGGGCGATTCTCCATAGTAGGAATTTAGGGAAAAGGAGGCATTCGAATATGAATTGAAACTTCCATTATCCTCATAGCCATAAAAGTTCGCGGAAGCGCTGACGGAGGCCGAGGTGGAGTCATAGTAATTATATTGTTCTCCCCCAGTTATATTTAATGTATAGGGGATAGTTACGGTCAACACGCCAGGCCCGTCGAAAGTGAAATTTTCCGTTCGATATCCAGAGGCCGAGGCGCTGGGGGTATCCCAGTAGTAAGAAGAATCTTCACCCAACGATTGAGCGTTGGCCGAGAAGGTTGAAGCGGAGGCGGAGGCAGAGGCATAGGTGTTGGTAGTGGCATCCGCATTTGCGGTGATGGACGAAGTCCAATCATAGATCGACTTTGTATTGTATTCGCTTCCTTCGTCGCGAACATGAGATGACGAGCTTAAGCTGGTGTATTCGTTGGAGAAAGTTACGGTAGGTACGTTTCCATCCACGCCCGTCACCGAAACCTGGAGCTGGCTCCAGTCGAGGGAGGCGCTGGCTGTTCCATCTGCAGCGTATGCTGACTGAGCAAATGCGAAACCGGTTGAGCAACTTATTAATATAAGACCGCGTCTAATCGAGTTCATGATAACCCCCCTTGAATATGAAGAGACAGATGCATCTGCATCTGCTTCAGCCGGCTAGCTGAAGCAAGACTATAAAGGGGAGATTCCCGGTTTTTCCGTACACTCGTGAACTGACAGGAAGGCTAAATAGGCGTACGCTGATAGCCGCGTCTTTTGCGCTTTTAACCGTCCTTTATTGCAGAAGATGGACCCTCTGTTCATATTGACCCGGTGAGCAAATAGTATTATTAATTCGGCGAGTAAACAGTTCAAATGTCATACTGGCGGAAGCGGTATCCAGTGACGTTCAAAGCTCGCCATTATTGGTTTGCGCTGGATTCTCGAGTCAGGCCAGGAATGACGAGATTCATAATACTTTCTGGCCGAGTCAATAGTGTGCCTATTCCTAAGCTTGAGCAAAGACTCAAGCGGCTGAGATAGCCAAGACAGAGGGATGGGTTGCCCAGGCACTTGGCTTATGGGAAACGCTCTAGCAGCATCGCGTCACTTTGCCATTGCCCCCATACCTTGCCTCCTGGCGCTCGCGGAAGAATTCCTCGTATGACATGACGGGCCGGTCGGGATGCGCATGGTGCATGTGTGCCACGTAAGTGCTGTATTCGGGCATGCCTACCATCAACCGCAGGCCCTGCCCGATATAACGCAATCCACTCACAATTCTGGTTAACATCGTTTGCTCCTCCTCGATAATTTTCCCCAAATTTTCCCGAAATCACCTTCACGTTCTGTCATCACGTCCTCGATACGGCTTCAACCGGCAATAACTCGAATGGCGCTTCCCTGGCGGTGGGGGTGCCGAGGGCGCGGGCGCGCAACACCGTGCGGATGCCGAATGCCAGCATGCTGATGAGTACCAGCATGAACAATGCCGCCAACGACGCATTGATATAATCGTTGAAAATCACCTGCTGCATCTGTCCGATGGATTTGGCCGGCGCAAGCACCGTGCCTTCCGTGACGGCTTCCTTGTATTTGTTTGCATGCGCCAGAAAACCGATGCGTGGATTGGGATCGAATATCTTCTGCCAGGCTGCGGTCAGGGTGCAGACAAAAACCCAGACGGCAGGAAGAATTGTCACCCACGCGAAACGATCCTGCTTCATCTTGAACAGCACACAGCTGCACAATACCAGGGCGATGCCTGCCAGCATCTGGTTGGAGATGCCAAATAGCGGCCACAGGGTATTGATGCCACCCAGAGGATCAACCACCCCCTGATAGAGAAAGTAACCCCAGCCTGCGACACAGACAGAAGTGGCAATCAGGTTGGCGATTATGGAATCGGTGCGCTTCATAAAAGGAATGAATGAACCCAGCAAATCCTGCAACATGAAGCGTCCGGCGCGGGTACCCGCATCGACTGCGGTGAGGATGAAAAGCGCTTCGAACAGAATGGCGAAGTGATACCAGAAGGCCATCATTGCCTGGCCACCCAGCACATCGGAGAGGATTTGCGCCATACCCACCGCCAGGGTGGGCGCGCCGCCAGTGCGGGAAATGACGGTATGCTCTCCCACATCCCGTGCCGTTTGCGTGATCATGTCGGGCGTGACATGGAAACCCCACTGAGATATGGTTTGGGCTGCGGATTCCGCTGTGGTGCCGATAATTGCCGCCGGGCTGTTCATGGCAAAATACACCCCGGGTTCGATGGTGGAGGCGGCAACCAGCGCCATGATGGCGACGAATGATTCCATCAGCATGGCACCGTAGCCGATGAAGCGTGCATCGCGCTCATTGCGGATCATCTTGGGTGTGGTCCCGGAAGATATGAGGGAATGAAAGCCGGATATTGCCCCACACGCTACCGTAATGAACAGGAAGGGAAACAGGCTGCCTGACCAGACCGGCCCCGAGCCATCCACGAACTGTGTCAATGCCGGCATCTTCAGTTCTGGCGAGATGATGAGGACGCCGATTGCCAGGCTGACCACGGTACCAATTTTGAGGAATGTCGAGAGATAATCGCGTGGCGCCAGCAGCAGCCATACCGGCATCACGGAGGCAATGAATCCGTAACCGATCAGGAGCCATGTGAGTTGCTCGCCAGTCAGCGTGAACAGCGCGGCGAGCGAGGGAATCTCCTGCACGTACTGGCCACCGACAATCGAGAGTATCAGCAGCACAAAGCCGATCAGCGACACTTCGCCAATGGAACCGGGGCGAATGTAGCGTGCATAAACTCCCATGAAAAGCGCAATAGGAATGGTGGCGGCGACGGTAAACGTTCCCCAGGGCGATTCCGCCAGCGCCTTGACCACGATCAGGGCGAGCACCGCAAGGAGGACCAGCATGATGAAGAATGTGCCGAAGAGGGCGATCATGCCCGGCAACTGCCCCATCTCGGACTTGATGAGATCGCCTAGCGAGCGGCCATCGCGCCGGATTGAAATAAAGAGCACGATGAAGTCCTGCACCGCGCCGGCGAGCACGACACCTGCGAGGAGCCAGAGCATGCTGGGCAGGTAGCCCATCTGCGCAGCCAGTATCGGTCCGACCAAGGGGCCAGCGCCGGCAATGGCGGCGAAATGATGGCCAAATAGCACATACTTGTTGGTTGGCACATAATCCAGCCCATCGTTGTGCTTGTAAGCCGGTGTCATGCGAGTGGGATCGAGCCCCAGCACTTTGCTGGTAATGAACCGGCTGTAGAAGCGATAGCCGATGGTGAAGACACAGACTGTTGCGACAACGATCCATAGGGCGCCAATCGGTTCGCCGCGATTCAGGGCGACAACTGCAAAGGCGAACGCACCGATGGCGGCAAATGCAAACCAGCCGAGTTTGCTGATAAGGGTATTCATTTTTTCTCCCGATTCGAATTCCTATTGAAGAGATTGAAGCTGATACTGCCCATACGAGTCCTCAAGATCGGCATTAATCCGAAGCCGGTGTGTACGAGCAGGTCTGATATATCGTAGATAATGATGAAGAGCTTGCGCTAGCGGGAAATTACCAGAGAAAGGTTTCGCAAATTACCAGAAGTTACAGTATGCGCAAGGATGCGGATAAATTCAGGAGGACTTTAGTAAAAGTACCAGAGAACAGCGGGAAGATTATAGCTAAGATGCCGATATGAAACTAAAACAAAAAATCATTCTTTTCGCGGTCGTACCGCTGCTCGTCGTGTCGTTCGTCATCGCGATGACAGTGCATCGTCATTCAGTCTTGTTGGCCGAACAACTCCGTCAAGTTATCAAGACAGCTTACCTCGCCAGCAAAGATGAAGAATTGAAAAACTACGTGGCGTTGGCGAAAAATTCCATTGAAGGCGCCGACAAAGCCGGGGCGGGGGATGAGGGCGCGAGGGAGCAAGCGAAAGCCACATTGGCAAAACTCGAGTATGGCGGCCGTGACGGATATTTCTTTCTGTTCGACATAAACGGCAAGTCGCTCATGCATCCCCGACTGACGGAAAGAGTTCAGCAGGTTTGGTGGGATTATAAGGATGCAAACGGCAAGCCGGTTATCCAGGACCTCGTCAGGAGAGGACGTACTGGGGGCGGTTTCGAGGATTACCTGTGGGAAAAGCCTTCGCTTGGTAATGCTCTTACGCCGAAGCGTGCTTACGTCGTGGAACTCCCGAATCTGGGCTGGATACTGGGCACAGGCGTTTACCTGGATGATGTCGAGGATGCTTTAACCCGTATCAATATGCAGGTTTCACGCAGTGTCTTCGATACGACTGTTTGGATCGCGGCTACCGCTCTTATAAGCGTTACCGTAATGATATTGTTCGGTTGGAGTTTTAACACCTGGGAGCGGCGTGACGCAACCTGGAAGGAACGCGAGCGCATTGCCGGAGAACTGCATGCCGGAGTTTGCCAGAGATTAGGGGCTGCGAAGTTGACGAGTGAAAGAAAAGCGCTGGAACTGACGGACGTGGATGGGCCGACAGATCTGGCTGAGGAGGCTTTGCGGCATACAGCAGCCGAGATTGGAGTGGCTATGTTAGAGGTGCGCGAAATCTCTCACGGGCTTCATCCCGAAACATTAATGCAGTTTGGACTTGCCCACACGCTGCAACAGCTTCAGGAGAAATGGGTGGGCTCCTTCGGTGGGGAAATTGAGTTGACGATTCCTGGCGAAGCTCGTCCACTTGGGCTTGACGGTAGTTTTGTCCTGTACCGGGTAGCGCAGGAGGCCTTGCAAAATTCCATAAAGCATGCGGAGGCAACCAGGATAGCGATACGATTGCGAGTCGGATGGCGGAGGGTAGAGCTTGTCGTGGCCGACAACGGACGGGGCCTTCCCGAAGGCAAGAACTTTACCTCTGGCATAGGTTTGATCAATATGAAAGAGAGGGTGAAAGAGATTGGAGGAATATTGAGTATTACTTCAACGAAAGAGGGCGTGATAATACGCGCCGTGGTCCCGCGGATCTAAATCAAGTAAGGGAAACGTTTAAAGTAAAGGGAACATTATGAATACTCCAAGGACTGTAAAAATAATGTTGGTCGAAGATCATCCTCTGTATCGTGACGCACTGCGAAATCTGCTCCAGACAGACCGGGATTTCCTAGTCGTGAAGGAGGTAGCGACTGCAAATGCGGCTCTCCAATACGCAAAACTCAGCGATATCGATGTGATGCTGATTGATATAGGATTGCCCCAGGGAGTTGAGGGATTAGAGCTTGTGGACAATTTAAGTAAATTCCCTCGCAAGCCCGCTGTGCTCATAATCAGCACGCATAAGAAGCGGGAATATATCGAGCGGGCAAAAAACTCCGGTGCGCAGGGTTATATCTCAAAGGACGAACCTGCGGAAAGGATTTTGCATGCAATTGATGAGGTCGCGGCAGGCCGGTCCTACTGGCCCCCCGTTAAAATTGAGTCAATACCCCAGACACCGCCTACACCTCGGGAAATGTGTGTCCTGAAATATATCGCCCAGGATCTGAATACCAAAGAGATCGCGAAGAAACTGAAGCTAAAGGTGCGAACAGTGGAAGCGCACAAGCTTAACATCCGGGATAAATTCGAGGTTAAGACCCCCGTTAAGCTTTATAAATTCGCCGTGAAATGCATGGAGCTCTATGGGGTTCCCGAATGCGTTGAAGCTGAAGAGTATGAAACGGGAAAGAGGCAAATTTTTCCGTGGCAGAGCAATCCACCACCTGCCCCGTCTCATTGATGCCAGTGGCTGCACTGGAATGACCGCTAAAGTGCCGAGGTCTCTCTTTACCTTGGGACAGGACCGGGAATGTGGGACACGCAGTGTACGCGTAACAGCTAGCGGAATGGACGACTCAGGAAAGGGGAACCGGCAAGTCCGAAGCGCCAGGGGACATCCTTTGCTTTGGAAATCCCTATACGCGGGCCTGTTACAACTGGAACAGGATCAGAGGAAGGGGTAAGCTGAAATGGAGGGGTATCGATCGGCATTCCGCTATGCTCGTGTGTGATGCCCAGCGCCTGACATACCCGGCCCGGGCCGGAACAGAGAAGCCTCTCATCGCTCAGCCCTCGCCGCTTACGCATGATAGCCAGCCCGGCAAGTGGTTCGATCGCGCGAATCAATACGCCAGCTCCATGTCCCGCGGGACGGCAGACAAAATTCAGGCACCAGTGAATGCCGTACGAGCGGTAGATGTAGGCATGGCAGGGAGGGCCGAACATCACCTGGTTACGCCTGGTAGGACCCGAAAAGCTGTGCGAGGCAGGATCATCATGGTCATAAGCTTCTGTCTCTACGATCCGACCGCCAACTCCGTTTATAAGCAAGGTGGCGCCTATGAGGGAGCGCGCAACGTCAACGGAAGAAGCTGAAAAATCGATAGGTGGTTGAATCATGCTCATGGTGCAGATTTTATACAGGGCGCCTCAAAAAACCAACTGCCTGCTCCTTGCTGTGACTTGCTCTGCCGGGCCTTACGTTATATGGCTTTTGCTGCTTCATTCTGCTGCTTCATTCAATAAGCGGATAGGATATTTGTCCTGCCAGGTTTTTGGTGGGGCTTTTGAAGGTTAAACTTAAGCTGAATGTTGATTGACGAAACCTCGAGAAGGAAAGCGGAGGGGGAAATATCAGCGCCCGTGCTCATGATTGCCGCAACCTTGCTTTTTGCCACCATGAGCATGTGTGTCAAGCTTGCTTCGGCAGAGTATGGTACGGGTGAAATGGTGTTTTATCGAGGCCTCATTGGAGCCGTGATCGTGTTTACACTGGCGCGAAGGCGGGGCGTCACGCTTCGCACCTCCGTTCCGGCGTTGCACTTCTGGAGAAGTCTGACGGGTGTGTGCGCACTTGGGCTCTGGTTTTACGCCATAGAAGCGCTCCCACTTTCTGCCGCCGTAACACTGAATTACACGGCTCCTATCTGGATGGCTGTCCTGCTCATCGGCGGCTCAGTTTTTCTGAAGCAGGGGCGAGCCGATGCGCGTCTGATCGGTCCAATTTTTGCCGGGTTCGCTGGCGCCGTCTGTATTCTTCGGCCTGCGATCCAGAATGATCAGACATGGGGTGGTTTCGTAGGCCTGCTCTCCGGCCTGCTGACGGCAATGGCATACCTCCAGGTGGCTGCACTCGGCAGAGCAGGTGAGCCGGATACGCGCGTCGTATTTTTTTTCTCCATTGCCAGCATGGGAGGGGGAGCCCTGCTAACATTCCTTGGGGATGGATGGCATACTCACACGCTGCATGGCTTGGGGTTGCTGCTGGCCGTGGGCTTGCTTGCGACATTGGCCCAGTTACTGCTTACCCGCGCCTATGCGATCGGAAAACTGCTCGTCAATGGCAGCCTTCAATACCTCGGCATTGTCTGGTCCTACCTGTATGGAGTATTGCTATTCGGCGACCGGATTACCGGCGTGTCACTGCTTGGGATGGGACTGATCGCGCTGGCGGGAATTGCGGCTACAGCATTACGTGAACCTCTTGCTTCTCCTGGCGAAATGGAAACGCCAGAAGGACTTTGAAACGGACGTTGAAAGGGATCCATGGAGGGATGGGCACCGAAAGGAAGAGTTGCCGCGGTAAATCAATGATACCGCGGCAACAATCTCGATCAGTTCGGCCCGATCGGCCCACCTTGTTCATACTTCGGATCCTTTAGGGGTCTTCCCTCCTTATCGGTGGGAAATTTCGGCACGTGGGATTCCGGGCTCGGCGAGCGGGGATCCTGGGCGCGTTCCATGCGCTTCTCCTGGTCTACATAACCTGTATCCACAGGTTCTTCAAGGATGTCGTATGGAGCCGGCCCTCCGGTAGGTCCTTTTTGCGAACCTTGTCCGGTGTAGCCGCTTTGACCGCCAGAACTTCCTTGGCCAGAACTCGCCCCCGTACCTTGTTGGGCATACGCCACACCTGCAATGCTGAAAACCGCCGCACCCGTCAGCGCCAATATCGACGCCAGTCCCCGGTTAATTGATGTCGAAGATGATTTCATAGTTATTCCTTCTTGTCGATCCAGCGATATTGCTGTGTCTGAAAGATTACGTAGCGAGCACTCGCAGGTCAGTGCGGTAACACACGAAGTTGCTCCTTTGAGGTGCAATCCGGGCGCGAATCGTAACTGGAGGGGAAAACATGGCGGAAACCGGCGGAGCTGAAAATTGCACCGACTGCTTTTCCCAAGAAGGTATTCAACAAGCCAGAATGATGCCGAATTTTTCATGGTCATCCTCTTGTTAAAGTAGCAAAATTGCGGTAATTCAATGATAAGGTCTTCTTCTTAATTATTCAGTACGTTATCACGTGTATACTGATGGGTGTGGCTGGGCCCACTCCAGGCTTATCCATGCCATTACGGTTTTCAGCCCGTTGACAGCAAATACCATTCCTCAATATTGCCTTCTGATTGTCCTGATGAGCGCTCCTCCTGCCTGGGCGCAAGCGCTTATTCTCGATACAACGGATAGTCCCAAAATCAAAAGTCAGAATGGCAATTTTGAAATGGTTTTCGGCGCGCGGGCTCATCTCGATGTACATGCCTTCGATAACGATAAAGCCCATTCCTCCTATCCACCGTTCGGGAGCCAGATACCCGGCAGCTTTCCCGATAGCGGGTTTAACTTCCGGCGGGGGTATACGGACGTAACAGGCAAAATCTATGATCTGGGTTTCAAATTCCAGAACGACTTTGCCGCTGGCACTTTTCCCGGCAGTCTGCGGGAGGTTTGGGTTTCAGCAAAGCTTGGCCCGGGTCTGTTGACCGTCGGCCAGTTCAAGGCTTATCGTGGTATGGAGGAATTGACAAGCTCAAATGAAGTTACCATGATGGAGCGTCCTTCGACTTCATCTACCGGCATTTACAGCGGACGGCAATGGCTGATGGGAGTGGGTTACAAGGGAATCTTCCGCGAGCAGATGGGTTACGCTGCGGATATCATGAGTTTGACGCACGCCGGTATGCCTATTTCAGGCTCGAGCTATGGAGGGCGCTTATTCTGGGTACCATTTACGAACGAAGGTAACATTCTTCACTTCGGATTCTCCTATAGTATGGATACCTCCAGTAGCGAATCCCTTGCAGCAAAGTTTGTGGATATTTACGGCGGTCGTCGCGGAATTACTAAATCTCTCGGGGTTGCTGGCAAAAGTTCGGCTTTATCCGGCCATAGCAGCCAATCGACCTTTGCCCTGGAAACCGCGTATGCGCTTGGACCGCTGACCTTGCAGGGGGAGTACGTAAATTCGACGCTCGACGATACGCATCTTGTATCAGGCAAGCAAAAAAATTCGACGATACAATCCTATTACGTGCAGGGGAGCTGGTTTGTGACGGGCGAGAGAACCGTTTACCGGAAAGAGCGCGGGGCTTTGGGCAAACCAAAGCCCAGAGGAGAATGGGGCGCTCTCGAACTTGCCGTACGCTACGATTTCGCTGAAAACATGGCTCAGAGCCTGATCGCGGACCCCTGCGGCACCGGAACCTCAAAATGCCAGGTAGAGGTCATTACATTGGGGGCTAACTGGTATGTTCGCAAGGGTCTGCGTTTCATGCTCAATTATTATCTGACGAAAGCCTCGATCGGGAACAGCGGTCCGGGCACCCCCAACCGGGAGGACAGTCCAGCCGTACTTTCATTTCGTACTCAGTTGAGTTTTTGACGACAGAAGTTTTGAGTGGGGATGCGCGGCCTCGAACGAGCATACTGCCTGAATCCTGTCCATCTTCATAAGGTCTGTCCGGAGGATGAATTCTCTATGTTCCTTGCCAGCCTCGCTGAAGCGCTATAAGGAGAGCCTACCGCTATAAGGGGCCTACATGCGCTCGATATATTCACCGCTATCGGTATTGACCTTGATTCTTTCCCCCTGCAGGACGAACGGCGGGACCATGACGACCAGTCCGGTCTCCAGCGTGGCGGGCTTGTAGGAACTGGTTGCGGTGGCGCCTTTCAGGTTGGGCTCGGTATCGGTGATGGTGAGCACCACACTGGCAGGAAGTTGCACGCCGATCGCCCGATCGTTGTGGAAATTGACTTGGATATCCGTATTCGGCAGCAGATATTCATACTGGCCTTCGAGGAAATCACGCGACAGGCTCAATTGCTCATAGTTTTCCTTATCCATGAAGATATAATTGTCGCCCTCCTGATAGAGAAAGGTCACTTCCCGCGGCTCGACGAAAGCACGTTCCACCTTGTCTTCGGTGCGGATACGCTGGTTGGTCTTTGTGCCTGCTTCGATATCTTTCATTTCCACCTGCATGAAGGCCCCGCCGCGGCCGCCAACATGGACGTGGTAACATTTCAGTACGCGCCAGATTCGCTTGTCCCATTCAATCAGATTGCCGACGCGAATTTCGGTAGCAAGAACTTTAGCCATATTTTTTTGGTGAATTCGTTTGAATCAAGAAGCGCGCATCTTACTACAAAAAACTGATGATAATTCTTCCCCGGTTGAGTTTTCGGCAGATTGCCGCCGCTGCCCCCGGTTGGCCGGATTTCTGGATGAGGTAAAAGCGCGCCATCCCGATTATCATGCCCGGCCGGTGCCTGCTTTTGGAGATGCCAGGCCCAGGCTTCTGATCATCGGGCTGGCGCCGGGAATGCACGGCGCGAACCGGACGGGCAGGCCTTTTACAGGCGATTTTGCGGGCGTTCTCTTGTATGGAACACTTTTCAAGTTCGGTTTTGCCAACCATGAAGGCTCTGCTTCCATCAATGACAACCTGGAACTGATGCAATGCCGCATCACCAATGCCGTCAAATGTCTTCCGCCGAAGAACAAACCGGAGGCAAGCGAGATCAGGCAGTGCAACAGGTATCTCGCGCATGAGATTTCGGCCTTTGCTGAAGGAGGGGGAAGCGCGCTGCTGGCTCTTGGTGCTGTCGCTCATCAGGCTGTGCTGATGGCATTCGGACTCAAGCCGAAGTCCCATGCCTTCAGTCATGGCGCTGTTCATGCGCTTGCTGGAAACTTCGGGCCTGATGACTCGAAACGTAACGGGTTGATGCTATATGACAGCTATCATTGCAGCCGTTACAATACCCAGACCCATCGCCTGACTACAGAAATGTTCGAAGAGGTGTTTGCAAAAATCCGCTCTGACCTGGCCTAATCTGGCTTTCCAGTGGGCGTCGCAGCGGAAAACTGGAGATTAACCATGCCCTATGTCAATATCCGTATTGCCGGCTCGCTCAGTCGCGAGCAGAAGAAGCAGATCGCTCAGGAAATAACCGATACGCTGGAGCGCATCGCGCATAAACCCAAATCCTATACTTATATCGCTTTCGATGAAATGCCCCATGAAAGCTGGGCCATCGCGGGCAGCCTGCTGGGTGAGGAGGACTGATCGCCTTGCAGGCAGAAGCGGTTTTCGATGCCAAGGCGTTTTGCGCCAGTCTTCCATCCCAGCCTGGAGTCTATCGCATGATGAACTCAGCAGGGCAGGTGATTTATGTCGGCAAGGCGATTGACCTCAAGAAGCGTGTTTCTTCCTATTTTCAGAAGAATGGCCTGGGGCCCCGCACGCAACTCATGGTTTCCCAGATTGCGGGAGTCGAAACCACCGTTACGCGATCTGAAGCAGAGGCGCTGTTACTCGAAAACAATTTAATAAAAAGCTTAAATCCTCGCTATAACATACTTTTCAGGGACGATAAATCTTATCCCTATGTGGTCTTGAGCGGACACAGGTTTCCCCGGCTTGGCTTTCACCGGGGCCCGCTCGACAAGAAACACCGCTATTTTGGTCCTTTCCCCGATGCGAGAATGGTGCGGGAGAGCATCCAGCTGCTGCAAAAGATATTCCGCATCCGTACTTGCGAAGACAGTGTTTTCAGCAATCGCACGCGTCCCTGTCTGCTCTACCAGATCAAACGCTGTAGCGGACCCTGCGTCGATCTGGTCAGTGAAGAAGCCTACGCGGAAGACGCAAGGGATGCAGAACTTTTTCTGCACGGCAAGCAAACGGAGGTTTTGAAAAGCATTACCAGAAAAATGCATGAGGCCGCCAATGAACAGGAATATGAGCAAGCGGCGTTGTTTCGCGATCAGATCCAATCCCTGCGAAAGATCTGCGAAAAGCAATTCGTGGATAGCGGGCGAGCGCTGGATGCCGATATCGTTGCCTGCGTGGCAGAGAACAACGGTGGCGGTCGGGTGTGCGTCAACCTTGCGATGGTCAGGGGAGGGCGTCACCTCGGGGACAAGAGTTTTTTTCCGCAAAATGCAGAAGGATATGATCTCGCCGCGGTAGTGGAAGCTTTCCTGACCCAGCACTACCTCAATCGCAGCGTTCCGGATATGATCATCGTGGGAGAGAAAATTCCGCGGGAATCACTCCAGGCTCTGCTCACGCAGCAGGCTGGGCATAAGGTGAGCATCAATGTGAACCCGATAGGCAGCAGACGCGTGTGGCTGGATATGGCGGCAGAAAATGCCACCCTTGCGCTGGAACAAATGCTGGGCCGCCAGGCAAGCCAGGAGGAGCGGCTGCAAGCTTTGCAGCAGGCTCTGGATATGACCGGGTTGAGCCGGATTGAATGTTTCGATATCAGTCATACAATGGGTGAAGCCACCGTTGCCTCCTGCGTGGTTTATGACAACTTCGCCATGCGCAACAGCGAGTACCGTCGCTACAATATTACTGATATCACGCCGGGAGACGATTATGCCGCCATGCGCGACGTGCTCTCGCGGCGCTACCATAAAATTGCGGAAGGCGAGGGCAATCTACCCGATCTGATCCTGATCGACGGGGGAAGAGGGCAGATCAACGCTGCTCACGAGGTTATGGTAGAGTTGGGGTTGAGCGATGCGAACCTGGTAGGCGTGGCAAAAGGCGAGGAGCGCAAGCCGGGGCTGGAGCAATTGATTTTCCCGGAGGTGGAAAAACCATTACAATTGTCAAAGGATCATCCTGGATTGCATCTCATCCAGCAGATTCGGGATGAAGCGCATCGCTTTGCAATTTACGGTCATCGCGCAAAGCTCGGCAAGTCCCGCATTAGTTCAAGCCTGGAGCAGATCGCCGGTATTGGCGCCAAACGCCGGCAAAGTCTGCTGGCAAGGTTTGGCGGGCTGAAAGGCGTGCGCACCGCGAGCATCGAAGAATTGCAGCAGGCTGATGGTATCAGTCGCGCGCTGGCAGAGAAAATTTACAGGGAACTGCATTGAATCTTGCCGGGCCTGCAGGCTCAGTAGCCTGCAGTAGGACGCTTTCCGGATTCGTTTTTTAATGGCATATTCCCGACCCTTATGCCTTTTAATCTGCCCAACGTTCTCACCTGGCTGCGCATCGTGGCGATTCCGCTGTTCGTGGGCATATTCTATTTTCCCTCGACCTGGTTATCGCACGCCGACCAGAACCTGATCGCAACCATTATCTTTACTGGCGCCGCCATTACCGACTGGCTGGACGGTTATCTTGCGCGCGTGCTGCGGCAAACCTCGGCCTTCGGTGCGTTCCTCGATCCCGTTGCTGACAAGCTCATGGTCGCTGCCGCACTCATCGTGCTGGTTTACCTGAGCAGGCTGGATGCGCTCATCGCTTTCATCATCATAGGACGGGAGATCGCCATTTCGGCCTTGCGCGAATGGATGGCCCAGATCGGCAAAGGCAAGA
This sequence comes from Nitrosospira sp. CT, assembly GCF_059489795.1. Lineage (NCBI taxonomy): Bacteria > Pseudomonadati > Pseudomonadota > Betaproteobacteria > Nitrosomonadales > Nitrosomonadaceae > Nitrosospira > Nitrosospira sp. CT. The sequence continues at coordinate 2,055 of NZ_JCAHZJ010000006.1, read as the reverse complement.
GCGTGGCCGTTTCCTTTCTGGGGAAATTGAAAACCGTGTCGCAAATGGCGGCCATTCCGCTACTGCTATATCACGAAAAAATAGGTGAAAGCTTCGACCCGCATGAGATAGGCACCTGGCTCATCTATCTTGCGGCGATATTGACGCTGTGGTCGATGGCCTATTATCTCAAGGTCGCGATTCCGCAGGCGATGAAGCATGGCTGACCAAGCTGCGATAAAGGGAGGAGAAAAAATGCAATCACTGTACAACCCGGATATATACCCCGACCAGGTTCGGGAAATGATATGCGAATCGGGAGAAACGGGAATCGGGATTGCCAACCGCTGGATGACAGGATGGCCGAAGAGAGTAGTGAAACTGCTGGTGGAGGATATGTACGAGGGCGCGTTTCAGTATCAGCTCTTGCAGGAACAGGATGTGATCGCAAGAGCATCAAACCTGAGCCATCTCGCGCCGATGGAAATTATCGTGATGTCGGGCCTGAACCCGGAGCCGCCAGAGGTGTAGGATGCTTTATTGATCCGGCCAGAAAATACTACGAATCTCGTCATTCCGGGCCTGACCTGGAATCCAGCAAACCGGAATCCAGCCCAAACCAATAAGGGCGTGCTTTGAACTCCGTTGGATCCCGGCTTCCGCCGGTATGACGTTTGTACTGCTTGCTCGCCGACTCAATAAGGGTTCACAAAAAACAGACGAACTTTGACCGGAAGAAACCGGCGGGAAACAGCTATCTGAATCTGTCTTGCACAATGCCGGTGCTACGGCCCCGACTTATCACGCTGTTATAAGTACTCCAAGATTGCTATTCCTTTATGCATAATGGGGGCAAACACCCGGAGTTACATGCTTTTTAACCTTCAGGCGAATACTTTTGGGTTACTGCTTTCTTGACAAAGATAGCGCCGCCCTTATAATGGCAGGCTGTTTTTCGCGGGAATAGCTCAGTGGTAGAGCACAACCTTGCCAAGGTTGGGGTCGCGAGTTCGAGCCTCGTTTCCCGCTCCAGTTACTGGGAAAATGGATCATTGCTGCGGTCTCTGTCGAGATTGAATTTGAGGGACTCAGGCTAAAAATATCCGTTTTCCCTTTTTGCTTTTTGTTCTCGCACCGCAATGGTGTCAAGTAGCATACGGTCGCCGTAGGTCATAGTAAGGCGGGGTGGCAGAGTGGTTATGCAGCGGCCTGCAAAGCCGTGGACGCCGGTTCGATTCCGACCCCCGCCTCCATCAGATCATCCAACAACACCCAAAAACCCGCCTGAGTGCGGGTTTTTTACTACCTTCTGCGGCGCTCGCAGCAATTGAAGTCAATGCTTCAGGTGTGCGCAAGATCAAGGTGTGGGACAAAAACAGCGCGCATGAGCGTTTGTGCAAGCACTTCGGCCTATTTCGGGAGGACAATAGTCAGAAGCCGGTCGGGGAACAAAAGCTGAAAATTTCATTTATCTCTCCTTCCGATAAATTCGATAAGTAATTATATTTGCCAGTACTCGGCCCCTTATTTCAATTATTTTCTCAGTCGAGGGAGAAAAAATATAATCTTTGCAGACCTCCAGCTCTCCAGGAGCAATAAATGAGTCTGACCCTTGAAGATGCCCTTCGCGCATACGCTAAGGCGCTCAACACTCTCAATCCTGCGCCCCTTGAGCCTATTCTTGCAGTCGATTTCCATTATTCATCACAAATGGTCTTCCAGGAAATCACATCCAGAGATACTTTTCTGGACTATTTCAGAGTGAAGCTGCAAGCAATCAAGAAATCCAGGCAACAGTGTTTGCAGAGATGGGAAAAATGCCAGAGTATTTCCGATATGAGCCTTGTGTAGTGGTTGCACAACATGGCAAGGACAATCTGGTCGGAGTCGTTCTTGGAGAAGTCGAATCAAATCAGCTAAAACGATTAGATTTCTGTATAGCTCCATGCCCTAGGTGTTTAGTCCCGCTGTATGCTGGTGTAGAGTATTGCCAGCTACAGAGAGGGGAATTATGGGACAGGTATTACATGGCTGCGCCACCACGACAGAGGCGGTGCGTCGAGCGATACAACATAG
>NZ_JCAHZJ010000005.1:0-7633 GCF_059489795.1 Nitrosospira sp. CT | reverse complement strand
CTCAACACCGGTTACTACTTCAATACGTTCAAAACCCGAAGCACTATGCATAGCACCAGGCATATGCCTATCTCCTGTCATCAGTGCATCTGTGTCCGGTTCAATTGGGGGCTACTACAGCATCACTGTTGACGATTGTCTGAAAAGAATTCCCAATCGCTTCGATATGACCCTCGTTGCAACCATTCGGGCGCGACAACTTTCAGTTGGCGGAAGCCCGATGGTGGAACCGTCGCGGGATAAACCGACCGTGATTGCGCTGCGGGAAATTTCACAAGGCCTGGTTGGAACGGATATCCTCACGACTGGCACCCTTTAGAGCGCTCGGGCGCTACCGGTGATGTAAAAAACAGGTTTTATTGCGTGACAAGCAAACTGACAATCAATCATCAAGTGAGGATACCGCTGCTATTCCGAAACGTATGTTGACGGGATGAAATGAAGGAAATGACGATGCAGGCGCGAGGTCTGTCCAGTTCTTCTGCTACTTTGCCCGAGGCGAGTTTCCTTTTTCACGAACTCTCCAGCTATCTCACGCGTGAGGATGTATCTGAGCTTCAGAACGCCTATCTCTTCAGTCAGAGTGCCCACTCGGGCCAATTCCGCCAATCCGGCGAGCCTTATATCTCTCATCCCCTCGCAGTAGCCAGCATTCTGGGCAAACTGCGCCTCGACAGTCAGACGCTGGCAGCAGCGCTGCTGCACGACGTGATGGAAGATACGCACGTTTCCAAAGCCGAGATCGGGGATCGCTTTGGCAAGTCGGTCGCGGAGCTGGTGGACGGTGTTTCCAAGCTGGACAAGATCGAATTCCAGAGCCACGCGGATGCGCAGGCGGAGAATTTCCGCAAAATGCTGCTGGCGATGGCGCGGGATGTACGCGTCATACTCATCAAACTGGCCGATCGGCTGCACAATATGCGCACGCTGGAGGCCATGCGGCCTGAGAAAAAGCGGCGCATCGCGCGTGAAACCATGGAAATCTACGCGCCTATTGCCAACCGGCTGGGACTCAACAATATCTACCACGAATTACAGGAATTAAGCTTCCGTTACCTGTATCCCAGGCGCTATCGGGTCCTGACCAACGCCACCAAAGCGGCACGCGGAAACCGCCGCGAGATGGTGTCGAAAATCCTCGATACCATGAAGCAGCGCCTGAAGACCTCAGGGTTGGATGCGGAAGTAACCGGACGCGAGAAACAGCTCTACAGCATCTACAAGAAGATGGTGGAGAAACATCTCTCGTTTTCGGAAATCCTGGACATCTATGGCTTTCGCGTCATCGTGAAGGACGTGCCTTCGTGCTACATCGCGCTGGGCGCACTGCACAGCCTCTACAACCCTATCCCCGGAAAATTCAAGGACTACATCGCCATCCCCAAGGCCAACGGCTATCAGTCGCTGCACAGCACTCTGTGGGGACCTTACGGCACGCCGATCGAAATCCAGATCCGGACACCGGAAATGCACCGGATTGCGGAGGCGGGCGTTGCTTCGCACTGGCTCTACAAGAGTTCCGACGCAGATCTGAACGATTTGAACATGAAAACCCATCAGTGGTTGCAGAGCCTGCTCGAAACCATGAGCGATTCCACCGATTCGCTGGAATTTCTGGAGCATATCAAGGTGGACCTGTTTCCGGGCGAGGTGTATGTCTTTACGCCCCAGGGCGAGATACTGGCGCTGCCCAAGGGGTCGACCGCAGTGGATTTCGCCTACGCGGTGCATACGGATATTGGCGACTGTTGCGTGGCAGCGAGAATTAACGGCGAGAATGCGCCGTTGCGCACCGTGCTCAGAAGCGGGGACCGGGTGGAAATCGTGACCGCATCCCATGCCAAGCCTAATCCGGCTTGGCTGAATTACGTGGTTACCGGCAAGGCGCGCTCGCATATCCGGCGTTTTCTCAAGACCATGCAATACGACGAATCGGCGAAACTCGGGGAGCGCCTGTTGAATCAGGCATTCGCCACGCTCAAGGTCGATCCGCAGACGATCAGCGAGGCGCAGTGGGAAAAACTGACGCGTGAAAGCGGCGCCAAATCCAGAACCGATTTGCTGGCAGACATGGGCTTGGGCAAGCATTTGCCGGGAGTGATTGCACGGCGGCTTGCGGCTTCACCCGGCGAATCCGCTCTCGGCGCGAGCGGGACTACGGATATCATCACGATACTCGGCACTGAGGGCATGGCCGTCCAATTTGCCAGGTGCTGCCGGCCCATTCCCGGTGACCCAGTTATAGCGTTTATCAAGAAAGATCAGGGACTCGTGATCCATGCCGATGACTGTCCGGCAGTGACCAAAAACAAGGGCAGTTCGGACAACTGGCTGGATGTAGCTTGGGGTAAGGATATCGACCGGCAGTTCGAAGTGGGTATCAAGCTGATGGTGGCCAATCAGCGGGGAGCACTAGCCAGGGTGGCGGCGGCCATCGCTGATGCGGATTCCAATATCGATAATGTCGCCATGGAGGGCGATGGCACATATACCACCATGAATTTCGTCTTACAGGTACGCAACCGCCATCATCTGGCACAGGTGATTCGCAGCCTGAGGCGTATTCCCGAAGTGGCAAAGATCAGCCGTGTGAAGGAGTGACAGGAACGGCAGAGCAAGCTCGCTTTCTCTCGCTTCTCTCGCCAGACGCACGTAGCTGCTCGCATCTCCTGTATGTCGCAGGCCTGGGAGCAATCTTTCCGATCAAGTATCTTTCATTCAGCTATCTTTCATACGCCAGAACGGGCGCCAGCCACGTCTCCGTTTCTTCCAGTGTCCAGTCCTTGCGCCTGGCGTAATCCTCCACCTGATCCTTGCCGATCTTGCCGACTGCGAAATACCTGGCTTCCGGGTGGGAAAAGTAAAAGCCTGATACTGCCGCCGTGGGTACCATGGCAAAGGATTCAGTCACGATGATGCCTGCATTTTCAGGCGCGTTCAGCATTTCAAACAAGGGTCCCTTCTCGGTATGATCCGGACAGGCCGGGTAGCCCGGGGCGGGGCGAATCCCCTGGTATTCTTCCGCGACCAGTTGCTCATTGCTCAGGTTTTCATCCTGGACAAAGCCCCAGAATTCACGCCGTATCCGCCAGTGCATGTGCTCCGCAAAAGCTTCCGCTAGACGATCCGCCAGCGCTTTCAGGATAATTGCGCTGTAATCGTCATGCGCCTCCTCGAACACCTTTAACTTTGCCTCGATGCCCATTCCCGCGGTCACCGCGAATGCGCCGATGGTGTCGGCAATGCCGCTTTCCCTGGGAGCAATGAAATCGGCCAGGCACAGATTGGGCTTGCCATCCGGTTTCATGGTCTGCTGGCGCAGGTTGTGAAAGGTCATCGCTACCCGCTGCCGGGTTTTGTCCGCATAGATTTCGATATCATCGCTGTTGACCGTATTGGCGGAAAACAGGCCGAATACGGCATTTGCTGCAAGCCATTTCTGCTCCACGATCTTTTTCAGCATCATCTGCGCATCACGGTAGAGATTGCTGGCGGCCTCGCCAACCACTTCATCTTCCAGGATGGCGGGGAAACGCCCCGACAGTTCCCATGCCTGGAAGAACGGTGTCCAGTCTATGAAGGGCACGATTTTTTCCAGGGGATAATTTCGCAAGGATCTGACACCGGTAAACCCTGGTGAAGGTGGAGTGTATGTTTCCCAATCGGTCTTGAACGCATTCTTCCGCGCATCCGCGATCGACAGCAACGGCGCCGGTCCTTTCTTGTTCTTATGCTGCGCCCGCACTCTCTCGTACTCGGCCTGGATTTTTTGAATATAGTCTGTCCGTAAATCCTCCGACAACAGATTGCTGCACACGCCGACCGCGCGGCTGGCATCCGGCACCCACACCGTAACCCCGCTGTATTTGGGCGCCACCTTCACAGCGGTATGTACCCGTGAAGTCGTCGCGCCGCCGATCAACAAGGGGATGGTAAAACCTTCCCGCTCCATCTCTTTTGCCACATGCGCCATTTCTTCCAGGGAGGGCGTAATCAAGCCGGACAAGCCGATCATGTCGGCATTTTCGCGTCTGGCAGTCTCCAGAATCTTGGCACTGGGGACCATCACCCCCATGTTCACCACTTCATAATTGTTGCACTGAAGCACCACGGTGACGATATTTTTGCCGATGTCATGCACATCGCCTTTGACGGTGGCAATGACGATCTTGCCCTTGGGTTTGGAATCGCCCAGCAGCTTCTTTTCCGCCTCGATGAACGGCAGCAGGTGCGCTACCGCCTGTTTCATCACGCGCGCAGATTTCACCACCTGGGGCAGGAACATTTTGCCTGATCCGAACAGATCACCGACGACGCTCATGCCGTTCATCAGGGGACCCTCGATCACCTGGATTGGACGTCCGCCCTGCGCGGCTATTTCTTGCCGGACTGCCTCGGTGTCTTCCACGATATAGGTCGTAATCCCCCTGACCAGGGCATGCGTCAGCCGCTCCTGTAGCGTACCGTTCCGCCAGGCAAGGTCTTCGGTGCTTTCCTTGCTTTGTCCCTTGAAGCTCTCGGCAAATTCCACCAGGCGCTCGGTGGCGGTAGCCTCTCCGTCTTCCGGGAGGACGCGGTTGAGCAGCACATCCTCGACCCGTTCCAGCAGGTCCTTGGGAATATCGGAATAAACGCCGAGCTGCCCGGCGTTCACGATGCCCATCGTCATCCCGGCGCGAACGGCATGGTAGAGGAAGGCGGTGTGGATCGCTTCCCGCACGGGCTCATTACCGCGGAAGGAGAAGGACACATTTGAAACGCCGCCGCTCACCTTCGCATACGGCAGCTTTTCCTTGATGGCGCGGGTCGCTTCGATGAAATCCACGCCGTAATTATTGTGTTCTTCTATCCCGGTAGCGATTGCAAAGATATTCGGATCAAAGATGATGTCCTCAGGGGGGAAACCAACCTGATCAACGAGAATACGGTAGCAGCGCGCACAAATCTCCACCTTGCGCGCCAGGGTGTCCGCCTGCCCGGTCTCGTCGAACGCCATCACGATGACCGCAGCGCCATAACGCCGGGCGAGTTTCGCATGTTCGATGAATTCGGCTTCACCTTCCTTGAGACTGATGGAGTTGATGATAGGCTTGCCTTGCACGCACTTCAGTCCGGCTTCAATGACCGACCACTTGCTGGAATCGATCATGATAGGCACACGGCTGATATCCGGCTCCGCAGCGACGAGGTTCAGGAAAGTAACCATCGCCTTCTGCGAATCGAGCATCGCCTCGTCCATGTTGATGTCGATGATCTGCGCCCCATTCTCGACCTGGCTGCGTCCGACGCTCAGTGCTTCCGCATAGTTGTTGCCGAGTATCAACCGGGCAAAGGCTTTCGAACCGGTGACGTTGGTCCGCTCCCCGACGTTTACAAACAGGGAGTCATCACCGATGTTGAGCGGTTCAAGACCGGAAAGACGAAGCTTCTTTGGAACATCCGGCACGGCCCGAGGCGGGATACTCGCTACGGCGTCTGCGATCGCCTTGATATGGGCAGGCGTGGTGCCGCAGCACCCGCCGACGATATTCACGAAGCCGGATTGCGCATACCCCTTGATCAACCCTGCAGTATATTCCGGAGATTCGTCATAGCCCGTCTCCGCCAGCGGATTGGGCAAGCCCGCGTTGGGGTGAGCACTCACATACACGCCTGCAACCCTGGAAAGCTCCTCAACATAAGGGCGCATCAGCTCCGCCCCCAAGGCGCAGTTGAGCCCTACGGACAACGGACGGGCATGAGATACGGAGTTCCAGAATGCTTCCGGCGTCTGGCCGGAAAGCGTGCGTCCCGAAGCATCCGTTATCGTGGCCGAAATCATGATGGGAACACGCACCTGATGCGTTTCGAAATACCGGTCTATGGCAAACAGTGCCGCTTTCGCATTGAGGGTATCGAATATGGTTTCCACCAGCAGAATATCAGCGCCGCCGTCGAGCAGGCCGCGAATGGATTCGGAATAATCCTCCACCAGCTGGTCGAATGTGATGCCGCGGAAGCCGGGGTCGTTCACGTCGGGAGAAATCGAAGCGGTTTTGGTGGTCGGCCCCAGCACGCCCGCGACAAAGCGCGGCTTCTCGGGCGTCTTTGCTTCCATCGCTTGGGCTGCTTCCTTTGCCAGCCTGGCCCCGGCAAAGTTGAGCTCATACACCAAGTCCTGCATGTAGTAGTCGCCCATCGAGGCTGCAGTGGAATTGAAAGTGTTGGTTTCGACGATGTCTGCGCCCGCCTGCAGATAGGCTTCATGAATGGAACGGATCACCTGCGGCTGAGTGAGCGTCAGGAGATCGTTGTTACCTCGGAGATCATGCGGAAAATCGGCAAAGCGCTCCCCGCGATAGTCCTTTTCGCCAAGCTTGTGGCTCTGGATCATGGTGCCCATCGCACCGTCGAGCAGCAGGATGCGGCGGGCCAGCAGATCTTCCAGTAATTTGATGCGAGGGTGGTCGTTCATGGCAATACCAGGGTTCAGGGTGGAGCTTGAATTCTATCATGCCCTTATCCACCATTCCCTCCGACAGACTCATGACACTCAGCCGGCTGAGAAGCGCGTCTTGATAGCGTCAATGGCAGTTTCTGGCTGGAGGAGGCGGGGCAAGATTGATCCGGCTATCCAAAAATCAGCAACGGTAAGCCAAAAAATTTTGGCATAACAATTACTCTGCTCATTTTACTTCTCCTTTCTCTCATGTTAGAAAGGCTAACTCTTAATCAAGAGACTCTGTCCTACATCATGTTTTTTGACGAGAGGTATACCATCTGCTAAGAATTTTTGTAGCCACAGTGGAACAGACTGGAGGAAGATTTTCAGCTGAAAAATGGCGACAAAAAACGAATGTGCAAGATTGACCCATTGCTGTCATATTTAACTCATCTCTATATTGTGTATGGATGATCGTAAGCCGGCAAAACTACTTCATACTGGTTAATGACACATACAGAGTATTCTCAAGGTACCGACAATGTGCTGGCCGATCCAGGCCTTGACGATGCGGAAGAGCTGCCAGCGAAGACCATCCTCGCGGTCAAGCTGAACGAACTGATCGACAAGCGGGGCTTAAGTCAGACTGAGGCGGCTCGCCTCACCGACATAACGCAACCGAAAGTGTCCCAGATTCGGCGCTACAAACTACGGAACATCTCGCTCGAACGCTTGATGCAGGCGTTGATGTCGCTCGACCAGCATGTTGAGGTCGTTGTTCGCCCTGCACGCCGTGCGCATGGAGCTGCCATTAAGGTGACCGCATAATGCGAGGAGACAGAATAGCTGAGCTGAGCCGGTTAGTAACCGGTCTGGCTGTCTATATCTTATGCAGCTGTTTCGCTCAAGCTGAAATATTAAGCGGTCGGGTCGTCAAGATCGCCGATGGCGATACCCTGACAGTCCTCGATAAATCAAACCGGCAGCACAAAATCAGGCTCGTGGGAATTGATGCGCCTGAACGCAAGCAGCCCTTTGGCACTGTATCCCGGCAAAACCTGGCTGATCTGGTATTTGGCAAGGAAGTTGCCGTGGAGTGGCACAAGCAAGACCGCTATCAGCGTGTTTTGGGAAAAGTGCTGCTGAATGGACAGGACGTCAACCTTAAGCAGATCAAGGCGGGGCTGGCATGGCATTACAAACGGTATGACA
>NZ_JCAHZJ010000004.1:0-95953 GCF_059489795.1 Nitrosospira sp. CT | reverse complement strand
TGATTTCGGGGGCGGGTCAGGAGCCGGAATTTTCCATTTTAGACCGGTACTGATTTCGGGGGCGGGTCATAACTGGGACTTTGCTAGAACGCCCCTGGCACTACTACCGGGGGCACATCAGTTTGATTGATCCCAAAGCAGAGACGTTAATGCAAGGCTATACAGCCATTATTGGCAGATCGAAAAAAACGCGAAATTGCTTCAAACGCAATTATTAAACACAATTAGTCTCGCTAATGTTTTTGAAAAAAAGCGCTGGATCAAGCGTTGGTGAGCGCTTTTTCGGGGGGTAGGATCATAAGGAAGATTCTTTGTGTAGTTGGCACCCGGCCCGAGGCCGTCAAAATGGCGCCAGTCATCCTGGCGCTTAAAAATGAGACTTGGGCAAACGTTCGTGTATTAGCTACAGCCCAGCATCGACAAATGCTGGATCAAGTATTAAGACTATTCGATATAAAACCTGACATTGACCTCGATATTATGAGGCCCGATCAGGCGTTAACGACACTGACTGCCCGACTCCTGCTGGAGCTTGGCCATGTTCTTAAGGCTGAAAAACCGGATGTCGTTTTACTACAAGGCGATACTACTACAGTGATGACTGTAGCCCTGGCCTGTTTTTATCATCATATCCCTATTGGTCATGTTGAGGCAGGATTGCGCACGTGGGATATGAAGAACCCATTTCCGGAAGAAGCTAATCGAGTTATTGCTGGTAGGCTAGCGCGTTGGCATTTTGCGCCTACCGAGAGCTCACGTCAAAATCTGCTCCACGAAGGAATTGCTGACAAGGATATTGTGGTTACGGGCAATACCGTAATTGATGCACTGATGATGACAGCAGCTAAGGATGTGAGCCTTGACGTAGACCTTGATTCCGAGAAGCGCCTTATTCTAATAACGGCACACCGGCGTGAAAATTTTGGCGCTCCCTTTCGGGATATATGTGATGCAATTTACACACTAGCAACAAAAAACCCTGATGTCCAATTTCTTTATCCCGTACATCCAAACCCCAATGTGAAAGAGGTGGCTTATAGGATCTTGAGCAACTGTCCTAATATCCATCTTTGTCCGCCATTGGATTATGCTCCCTTCATAGCAGCGATGAAACAGGCATATATTATTATTAGTGATTCAGGTGGGGTGCAGGAAGAAGCTCCCGCACTTGGCAAGCCAGTATTAGTGCTGCGAGACGAAACAGAACGGCCAGAAGCGGTTGAAGAAGGTGTGGTTAAGTTGGTTGGGCCTCATTCCACCCTAATTGTTAACGAAGCGCAGCGCTTGCTGGATGATAAAGAGGCCTATAAAAAAATGGCTCGTGGTGTTTCCCCTTATGGTGACGGCAAGGCAGCTGGTCGAATCGCCAAAGTATTGCATGATTATTTTACCGCCTGACTATTTGTCTCCGATGCATAGGCTGTTTTCTGAGGGTGCCGCATCAAGAGTCAAGAGGAGCGGACAGCAAAATGAATTAGCTGGGGGGAAGCGCTCGTTTTTGGACAAGTTCTGACACGATCAGTTGAACATCGTGATGATACAGGAAGCAGACTGTCAATGGGGAAGTTTTGCCCGTTCCAGAAAGTCCGCAGATGGCTCACAATGTTCTTTGAAGCTGAAAGTATTGCATAGAGCCGCCCCTCCGCAGTCTTTGGAACAAAAAGTAAATTTGTCCAACCTGACGAGCAAGCTGTAATAGATAGATCAAGTGTTAAGAGAAACCATTCGAACGGTACGGACTCAGTGCGCCCGTATTGCTGCGGCAACGAGATATTTCGGGGAACATCCTGAAGTCCTCCATGGATATTTCTCATACGCGCGAAAACTGGGTTTACTAACTACCCTATCACGTTTAATCAAGAGCATCAGACAGGGTGGCGGGCGTCGTATTCTTGCGCCGTCGGCCACCACACCCAAACTGCTTTTGCGATCGGGGTCAACGCCGTCCGTTGTCATTCTAACTAGCCCCCAACACCTTTATATGGGGCAATCCATCTCGGCTGCCCTGTCCCGGCTTGGGATCAATGCAAGCATCATTCATGAGCCGCCCCCTAACGGCTATGCGAACAGTCTCCACTTCGTTATTTGTCCCCAGAAGTTTGCACAGCTACCGTCTTTTTATATCGTCTTTCAGCTCGAGCAGGCGGTCAACTCAAATTGGTTTACTGATGATTATCTTCGCGTTTTGCAAAAAGCTACCGCCATCCTCGACTATTCCACCGCCAATATCGGCTTTCTCACACACAGGGGGTTGAGCCTCCGCCAGATCTTTTATGTTCCGCCAGACTACCTCGCCGATTATGGACCGGAGCTAGACTTCGGGTTAGAGGATTTCGACATCCTTTTTTATGGTGACGAGACTAGCTGCCGACGGCAAAAATTCCTGCACGAACTCAAACGGCACTTCCGAGTACAGACCATCGATAATATGTACGGTGAGTCGTTGTATCGCATCTTGGCGCGCGCGCGCTTAGTAGTCAACATCCATCACTGCGCAGACGCTTTGCTCGAAAGCACTCGAATCTGGGAATACTTGTTATTGCATAAGCTGGTTATATCCGAGCGTTACGTCGATATGGACCAGCAAACCGACCTTATGAAATTAATTGATTTTGTCGATATTGACGACATATCCGCAATGATCGAGCGGGTGCAGTACTGGCTGGAAAACGATTCTTTGCGTTTGCAGAGAATTGCAGAAAATCGCCTGCTGCTTCAACAGCAACCAAATCGGTTCGATTACTTCTTCTACCGATTCCTGTTGGCAACGGATAATATTTCGTTCGAGGAGTTCTGGCACTTGGCGGGGCACAAAACCGAACTGCCAAGTGACACCGTCTGTCTTAGCCTGCCTGAATATGTAGAACGCGCCGCAGCATTTAACGAAGAAAATCCTTTCGGGTTTTCATGTTTTCCTGGACTAAGGCATACCCAAAGCTGGATCGGTTGCGCGATGAGCTACAAGTACCTCATCATGCTCGCGCGCCAGCAAGGTCTGCGGCAAATCATGATCTGTGAAGACGATGTCGAGTTTCCATCCGATTTTGAGATGCGGTGGCGAGACATCCAAGAATGCCTGAATGATGCTGACATTACCTGGGATATATTCGCAGGTTTGATAGCCGATCTGGATAAGGACGTTGATGTGTTGGGTCTATACAAATTCCGAGATCAGCAGTTCGCAGTCATCAATAAGCTGATGAGCATGGTTTTCAATGTTTACAGTGAACGCGTCTACGATACGATTGCGCGGTGGGATGAAAATAACCACGACGTGACAACGAACACGATAGATCGCTATCTTGAAAGGCAAGAGGCACTCAACATACTGACGGTCGACCCATTTCTGGTCGGGCACAAGGAGTCTCAGCAATCCACGATCTGGGGCGTTGAAAATACCCACTATACTGATCTCATCAAAGCCAGTAATCAGTTATTGAAAGAAAAGATTCTCATCCACAAGAAAAACGCCAGCTTCCCCAGACTCACGCTTGGGTGCCCAGACCTCCCACTACGCGATGTCACGCACCAGCACCGGGACCAGGAGTTGTAGACGCAAAAACAGCATTCGCAGAGTGGATCTGGAGCGAATACGACTGGTGATCAGTCACGCTGCTGTCCTTGACTTGCCTATGAAACCGATCATAATCAGACCAGATAATCTGACCAGTTCGAGGAATAAATGGGCCCGAGCCAATGGCGGCTCCCGGCTTTGTCGCTCACCTGCTGGTGATAACCCAAGCAGAAGGAAGGAGAAGATGAAGCCGATATCGATCATGCTTCTCTGGCACTGCGTGGCGTGGATTTCTCATGATTCTCCTGGATACGGTTGTTCTTTCAGAACTCCGCAAACATGACACATCTCCTCAGGTCATTCGCTGGCTCACGGGCTATCAGGACACAGATTTGTTTCTAAGTGTCGTAAGTATTGGGGAAATCGAACGCGGCATCGAAAAGAAACGCACCACCGACCCGGCATTCGCCGCATTACTCACGCGGTGGATTGAAGATTTGTTGCGTCTCTATGGTGACCGCATATTACCGGTTACATCCGCTATAGCCTGGCATTGGGGAAACCTTTCAGTCCGGTTGGGAAATGATAGTGCTGATTTGTTGATTGCTGCGCAGCGCTGACTCATGGTCTGAAGGTTGCTACCAGGAATGTTCAACATTTTGTCCCGGCAGGTGTGGATGTGATTAACCCATTTGAAGCTTGATCCAAAAACCGCACTTCAGGAGCATAATCACCCTCGTGGTTGCTTGTGTCGCACACATAATAACTTCCCTTCAATAAAACAGAAAGGATTTGTGCGGCTTATGTTTTGAAAGAAGAAGCGTTTTACGCGGAAGAACTGCCAGGCGAGATGGATGATAATTCGAATCCCCTTTGCGTCTCGGTTGTAATCGTCAATTACAATGCCGGGCAAATCTTAGTGGATTGTATTGAATCAGCACTGCCACAGGTGACTGAAGTGCTGATAGTGGACAACGCCTCCTCGGATCGAAGCCTCGAGCTCTGCGCCGAGCGCTTTCCCAGCGAAGTAAAGCTTAAAATCATGCGCAACGCAGCCAATCTCGGTTTTGCCGCAGCCTGCAACCTCGGGGCCAAAGCTGCTTGCGAGCCTCATGTTCTGTTTCTCAACCCCGATTGCATCCTGAGTAAAAATTCGGTGCCACGCCTGCTCCATGTATTGGAAATGACCCCCCAAGCCGGCATGGTGGGTGGGCTTTTAATCAATCAGGATGGGACCGAGCAGGCAGGAGGGCGTCGTGCCGTGCCGACACCATGGCGCTCGCTTGTGCGCGCTTTTGGTTTGTATCGTCTTGAACGTTACTGGCCCCGGCTGTTTTTTGATTTTCATCTGCATAAGCATTCTTTACCACTGGGGCCACTAGAAGTGGAGGCTATTTCCGGCGCACTCATGCTGGTGCGGCAGGAGGCAATCCGGGATGTTGGCCCATGGGATGAGGGTTATTTTCTTCACTGCGAGGACCTCGACTGGTGCATGCGTTTCCGGAAAAAAGGCTGGAAGATACTTTTCGTGCCTGATGCGCCGGTAGTGCACCATAAGGGAACATGCAGCAGATCCCGCCCGATCTTCGTGGAATGGCACAAGCACAGGGGAATGATGCGCTTCTATCGGAAGTTCTTCCGGCAGGAATATCCTGGCGCTTTGATATGGCTGGTGGCAGCGGGAATATGGTTGCGTTTTGGGGTGATTGCCACAGTTCATTGCATCCAGTATACGGGGAGACTGGCACGATCAAGGTGAAACCAGCAGCCTGTTTCTCGATCTCTGGTTCCGATCCCGATTCCAATCCTGCAAAATCCACGGCACTGTTCCCCGCGCTGACAAATCAAATGACTGTTCCAGCTTCTAGCCATAAAATCATGGTCACTGGCGCTACCAGTATTATCGGAGCATTCCTGCTGCCAAACCTGCTGGATGCCGGCTATGAGGTTCATGCGATCAGTCGTCGGTCGGCGGAAGCAGTGCCCTCCAATAAAAAATTGATCTGGAATCAGGCAGACATTAGCCAGCCAGAACAGATACCTGACGTAAACGCACAAATTCTCATTCATCTCGCCCCACTCTGGCTCCTTCCACCGCTGCTGCCGGTACTGAATACGCTTCAACTGAAACGCGTGATCGGCTTTGGTTCCACCAGCGTGTTCAGCAAATCGCATTCCGCTCATACGGCAGAAAGAAAGGTGGCAATCCGGCTGGCGGAAGCGGAAGAGGCTGTCCGCCACTTTTGCAGTGCGTCCAGAATTGAATGGACAATATTTCGTCCAACACTGGTTTATGATTGTGTTCGCGACAAGAATATTACGAGAATTGCAGGCTTTATCCGTCGTTACGGCTTTTTTCCATTAATCGGACAAGCTGTCGGGCTGCGGCAACCGATCCATGCGGCAGATCTCGCGGCGGCGTGCGTGACCGCGCTTTTCCAGCCCCTGACTTTCAATAAAGCCTACAACCTGAGCGGCGGCGAGACTTTAAGCTACCGCCAGATGGTGGAGAAAATTTTCAGTTCACTCGGCAAGCCTGCACATTTCCTGATCGCCCCCCTGTGGCTCTACCGGTTGGCGATACGTTCAGCCATGCTGCTCCCCGGCAAGCAAGAGATCACCATCGAAATGGCAACACGAATGAATGTCGACCTCTGTTTTGCCCATACGGAAGCGACCGGCGATTTCGGTTTCGCGCCAAGAGCGTTCTCACCTGAATGGGGCAGCAGGCAGGAAAAGTGATGGCAGCTCTCGGAAAAATAGGAAAAATAGATATTCCCGACCACGAGATCGAAATAAAGGCAATTCGCGCGCAGGGTGCAGGCGGGCAGAATGTAAACAAGGTATCGAGCGCCGTTCATCTGCGCTTCGACATTACCGCTTCGTCGCTATCCGATATTCATAAGGAGCGTTTGCTGAAGCTCCACGATCAGCGTATCACCCGGGAAGGCGTGATCATTATCAAGGCTCAGCAGTATCGCAGCCAGGAGAAAAACCGGGAGGAGGCCTTAAGACGCCTGCACGAACTTGTCGACAGCATCGTTGAGTTGCCGCGAAAGCGCAAGCCGACCAGACCGACGCCGAGCTCCCAGAAAAAGCGGCTGGATAGCAAGACACACAAAGGCCAGATCAAGATCATGAGAAAGAAATGGGTGTCGGAGCCAATGTCGTGATGGGATCCGAAGCTTCTTCTCGGCACGTTTCAATGAGTGGAGGCCAGTTCGTTTCCGTCTTTGCCCGAGTCAAGTGGGCGGCTTTGTGAACTTACAAGATGCGAACCTCGTACTCCCGAATGCACCTCCGTTTTGGGAATGGGTACCGATATTATCGTGGGAAAAATAACGGAAAAAGCTGTCCCGACATTCTGTTCGCTGGAAATCCTGATCTGTAGTTTGTTGTTTTCGGCTACGGTCTTGACGATCGATAAGCCTATTCCGCTCGAAGTCCTGTTGTGCAATGCCGCTCGCGGAGTGTAAAAATATTCATCGAAAATATGCGGCAGGTCTTTTTCGCCGATTCCTATCCCATGATCGGTAACGGTTACTGTACCGTATGAACCTGCGCCTTCAACGGCAGCTACAATTTCTACCGTTGTGTTGTCATATGAATAAGCGATCGCGTTTGAAATGACATTTTCAAGCAGTATTTCAAGCTGATTGGGAATGCCTTCAACGGCGAAGTCCTGGAGCGATACCTTTACGTCGATATGGCGGGAACTGGCGATCGGCCCTAGTTTATCGATGCATTTGTGGATCACTGTTTCAATGCTGACCTGCTCTCTTGCATTATTGTCACGCGCCGCGGCTTTCAACCGTTCCAGCTTGAGAACATCCAGAATGAGGGCGGCCATGCCGGAAGCGCGATGATCGATCTTCGATATCACTTCTCTTATTTCGGGCGATACCTCGCCGCAATATCCTCCTTTTATGAGGCTTATCTTGCTGCGGATAGCATCGAGCGGGGCTTTAAGCTGATGTGTCATCAGTACCGCATACCGGTCTTTCTCCACTTGCGCACGCCTGATTACTTCGTAGGCATCGACAAGATTGTGCTCATGAATGCGCACTACAATCGCCAGTCTTGAGACGACATACCAGACAATGATAAAGAGCACATCGAGCGTAAACATCCACAGGAAAATATTGATCTTGAGCGGACTCAGAACGGATATGCCAGGATCGATTGTCAGCGCTTGCGGCGCCATAAAAATAAGCGGATGTTCATCCAGCAAAACAGTGGCATACATGACGCATACCAGAGCAGTCACCACCAGGCTTTCCAGGGTCGAGAAAAAGATGCACGCCAGCGTTATATGCAGCACGTAAAAGAAGGGAGCCGGAGTCGCAATGCTACCGATAAAATGTACGACTACCGACAGACATAGAAGATCGACAATGATCTGAGCCCAGATATTTATGACGGGCGAGTTATATTTTGTGTGCCGCTGAAAATCCAGAGCTTGAATGTAAATGACATTTGCAATAAATAATACCAGCGTTACCCCAAGCGGCCACCCTTGCTGGTGGGTAATGCCGATTTTCGTAAGCTCGTCCGAGGCAATGAGCGCGAGCACCTGAAAAAGCAGAAGAACTCCGATAACGCCCCACCGAAAGATAATAAACCATCGGGCATTATTGATTAATACTTCATCGCTGAGCTTGGCGCCGTTTGTCCCCACTCCGGGAAGCTCGAAGCGATTTTTGTCGGACAGATTCCAGGAAAACTTGACAACCGCCATGGTTAAAGTCTCCGGGAAAATTTTGCTTCAGGGTTCGTTATTCTCCAGCCGGCTACGAATGATCGATAAAAAACTGATCGGCTCGACCGGTTTTTCCATGATCAGAATCCATTCATCAGAGAGGCCAGTGAAATAAGGACGAATTTCCTCGCCGAGTGAAGTCATGAATATCAGGTGAAGCTCGGGGAAACGTTTGTGTATTTCCACATACGCTTCCAGACCTATATCCATTGTTTCAACCATCACGTCGAGAATTGCCAGATCAGGGGGATTGGTTGAATTCCATAGCGACACCATGAAGTCATTCATGGTCTGGTAACTTTCGACTGCATACCCGTTTGCTTCCAGAATTCGCCTGACAGTATCCCGAATATCCGGATCATCATCGATATGCGCGATCCTTTGCGCCACTGTGCTTCCTTGAGCTGATGCCGATCCCGGTACCGGACCCGGGAGTTTGTCAGCGTTCTGTTGTTGGATAGACGCATGCATGGCACTTCCTCCAGTCACAATTAAGATACTTGCAGATGCCCCACACTACTCAGTATAGAGCAAGCTTGTGTGAAGAATGTTTCAGGTAGGTGTTAAAGTTTTGTGAAGAGGGTAACCTGGCCATCCAAAGGCCAGGAGGATAAAGCGGGAGACATCGCCTGCAATTGCACTTGCTGCACTTGCTGTACCTGGATGGATTACGGAAAGTAATTCTGCTCAGGCCAGCACGCGTTGCAGCCAGTTACGGATATCCTGTATCTCTTCCCTGCAGACAGTGTGCGTCATTCCGTACTCGCGCCATTCTACCGGATACCCCGATTCCAGCAATTGCTCGCGTGATGCAGCAGCCAGGGTTATCGGAATTACATTGTCGGCCACACCGTGGGCCATGAAGATCGGCACGGCGAAATTGGCATGGTGCGCCTCTTCCGCAAGAGTCTGCGGTACTGGCAGATAACATGAAAGCGCCATGATTCCCGCCAGTTTTTCCGGATAGCGCAAACCGGCGAACAGCGCAAGAGCACCTCCCTGAGAGAAGCCCGCCAGAACGATATTCTCTGGCTTGACCCCCCGCTGCACTTCGTGGCTCACCAAGGCTTCGATGGCCCGCTGTGACTCCCGCAGGCTTGCCATATTCTCCTGAAGCGCCGCGCTTCCATCGGCAATATCATAGTCATACCATGCGCGCATGACCATTCCCCGGTTGATGCTGACCGGTCTCATGGATGCATGGGGAAACACGAAACGGACGGCCGGGATGGAAGGCAGCGCAAGCTCATCCACAATGGGTACAAAATCGCTGCCATCGGCCCCCAGGCCATGCATCCAGATGATCGTACGAGCAGGATGAACGGCCGTTTCCAGCTCGATGGAAGGAAGCAGATCAATGGAACGGGAAATCATGAGAGAAAATGAAGATCGACCCGTTGACTTGGGTGGAACACCGGATTAGATTCGTACTTTTCGATTTTGATATGCAAGGCCATGGCAGGGAGAGGATTATGAAACGAAGGGATTTTATCAAACTGGCGGGGGTGAGCGCCGCATTATTTCCCGTCGCGCCATCAGTATTCGGCCAGCAGACTGGTCAACCGGTTATTCCGCCGCGACGCTACACTTATCGTGTAACTTATAAAATTGATCTTCCGGAGGATGGAAAAAAAGCACGTTTGTGGCTACCACTGCCGGATACGGAGGATTCTCCCCATCAATTTTCCCAGGGAAGTGTCTGGAGCGGGACCGCAAGCATGGCCAGATTCGAGAATGTTCCTGGAACAACCTCGCCCATGTTTTACGCTGAATGGAACCGTGGCGGCCCCCGCAGCGTAACGGTGAGCAGCGTGATCAAAACATCGGATCGCGCTGTCAACCTGGAGCGCTATAGGGAAGGTAAATCGAGCGCACTTCCCGCGGACGTGAAGCGTTATCTGCAGTCCACCAGATTTATTCCGCTGGACGGCATCGTCCGCAAAACTGCGTTATCCATTACCAAGGAGGCCAAAGCCCAATCGCAGTTGCAGAAAGCGCGCGCGATATATGACTGGGTAGTCGAAAATTCCTATCGCGACCCGGCCACACGCGGCTGCGGCCGGGGTAACATCAAAGCCATGCTGGAAAGCGGTCATCTTGGCGGCAAGTGCGCCGATCTGAACGCGTTGTTTGTAGGACTGGCGCGCGCGGTGGGCATCCCCGCGAGAGATAATTATGGCATCCGCATCGACGAATCGATTGCGCACAAAACGCTTGGTCAGGCAGAAGATATCACTACAGCCCAGCATTGCCGCCCTGAATTTTATCTGGCCGGCCTTGGCTGGGTACCTGTGGATCCCGCGGATGTGCGTCAACTTGCGCTGGATGAGGGACTCCCCATTGAACACCCGCGAGTGGTCGAATTACGTGAAAAACTTTTTGGCTCATGGGAAATGAACTGGGTGGCGTTCAACCACAGCCGGGATATCAGGCTGGCACGAGACAGCGTATTGGGCGAACTGCCATTTTTCATGTACCCTCAGGCCGAAGTAGCGGGGCACGAGCGGGATAGCCTTGAACCAGCGGAGTTTGCTTACAAGATAACCTCATCCCGCCTGGTGGGTACGGGGATCAAATTCTAGGTCCGAAAATATCTGTCGCGCCGTCCCCCAGAAAATTGCACCTGCGATTAGTCGATTCCTTCGCTACGTCTTTCGTCTGTAGCAGGAATGATCTTCTGCAATTCGTGGAATAATGCGCGAAAGCTTTTAGGAGCCTTGTTTGCGAGCTTCTCCTTCGCAGCGTTGCGAGCGAGTGTGCGCAACTGCTGCAAATCCGCGGTGGGGTATTTCTGCCCCAGTTCATTGAGGGCCTGCATCTGCTCGTCCGCCATCAGGCGCTCGCGCCAGCGTTCCAGCTGATGCAGGCGCGCCGTACTTTCGGCGCTTAGATTTCCCCATAGATCGAGTTTCTTCCGAATGGGTTCTGCGTCGACATCGCGCATCAGTTTGCCGATAAGCTGCATCTGGCGGCGGAGGGCGCCATGCTTCCGTATGCGCTTCGCCTCCAGTACAGCCTCCATCAAGGTGTCAGACAGACCGAGTTCGATTAGACGCTTTGAATCAAGTTGAACGAGCGACTCGCCTATATCCTGGAGCGCGTGCATTTCCTTCTTGCGCTTGGTCTTGCTCGGCCGCGCTTCCCGTTCAGAATTATCTGCCAGATTCTCTTCCAAGGCGCTTCCCAAATTAATAAACTGCTATCATACGCCACTGACACATCATCTGACTCCTCATGGGCTGCCCTCCCGGCTCCTGGGCAAGTTACAGTACAGGATAGCTACCCAATAAATCCCTATAACCCCTGAACTCCCTGAATTCCCTGAAGTCGCCGCCTATGAATGATAACGCCATGCCTTCACAACGTTTTTCCTATTCGTTTTCAATGCTTCAGCAAATCGCGCAGGATGTCCTGAACCATGCGCGCAAGGGGGGCGCCAGCGCCTGCGAAACCGATGTCTCAGATGGTTTTGGCCAGAATGTCACGGTGCGGCGGGGAGAGGTGGAAACGATAGAATACAACCGCGACAAGGGACTGTCAGTAACAGTTTATGTCGGGCAGAAGCGCGGGAATGCCAGCACTTCGGATTTTTCGCCGCAGGCGATAAGTGATACGGTCACGGCGGCGCTCTCGATTGCCCGACATACAGCGGTGGACGATTGCGCGGGATTGGCCGATCCCGACTTGCTGGCGCGAGAATTTCCTGATCTTGAATTGTATTTTCCCTGGGACTTGCCGGTCGAACAGGCAATAGAACTGGCACAAACCTGCGAAGCAGCCGCATTTGCAATTGACAAGCGCATTACCAATTCTGAAGGGGCCAGCGTCTCGCTGGGCGAATCACAGTTTGTCTACGCAAACAGCCTGGGATTCATGGGGGGCTATCCTTCTTCCCGCCACAGCATCAGCTGTGCGATGATTGCGAGCCACGGTGACAGCATGCAGCGTGACTATTGGTACAGCGTGGCACGTGATGCTTCCGACCTGGAGCATGCCGATGCAGTCGGGAAGAAAGCCGGAACACGTAGTGTTGGGCGCCTGGGCGCGAAGAAAATCGCTACCTGCGAAGTTCCCGTCCTGTTCGAGGCTCCGATTGCACCCAGCCTGATCGGGCATTTCGTCGGGGCAGTGAGCGGGGGCAGTCTTTACCGCAAGTCCTCATTTCTCCTCGACAGTATCGGCAAGCAGATATTTGCGCCCGATATCCAGATACGCGAACGGCCGCATCTGAAAAAAGGCCTGGGCAGCGGACCTTTCGATAATGAAGGGGTAGCGACCCGCGACCGTAATATAGTGGAAAATGGGGTGGTACAGGGCTATTTTCTCGGCAGTTACTCCGCCCGCAAACTGGGACTTGTCACAACCGGAAATGCCGGCGGCAACCATAACCTGCTGCTGGACAATGGCGCGGGGACGACTTTTGCCGAACTCCTCAGGAAAATGGATAAAGGCGTGCTTGTGACCGAGTTGCTCGGCCACGGTGTAAACAACGTTACCGGCGATTACTCCAGAGGGGCAGCAGGATACTGGGTGGAAGACGGAGAAATCCGCTATCCGGTTGAGGAAATAACGATTGCAGGAAATCTGAAAGACATGTTGCGTGGCATCTCCGCAGTAGGGAACGATGTAATCGTGCGGGGTTCCAAGCAATGTGGTTCATTGCTCATAGATCGGATGATGATTGCCGGCGGCTAGGCGTTCAAGTTGAACGGGTGATTTGGCCTTCCCTCCCTTGGTTTCGGTCGAATGCTCTGCCTGCCTCTTTTTCGCCTTTCTATTTGCTGTTTCTGCGACGCTTTCCGCACGTTTGATATTATTCACCTAAGTTGCCCTGAATTGCCTGAATAATGAATCTGCATTTGCTGGTACCGGCGCTCTTCTGGCCGGACCCGGCGCTTCCTGAAATCTACCGCGATCTACCCCTGCCCGGCCTGGAGAACCTGCTGGCAAAATGTTCCGTCACAGAAAATAAACCGGAGGGGATAGAGGCGTGGCTTTGCCGCGCTTTCGGCGCCGCAAAACAGCAGGATTGGCCGGTTGCACCCATTACCCTGCAAACCGATGGCGGAGAGGACGGAGAAGCGATAAAAACGGAAAAAAGTCACTGGATCCGAGCTGATCCGGTGCATTTACGCCTTGAGCGCGACCATATCCTGTTAGCCGACAGCCATGTTTTTCACATTTCACTGGAAGAAGCCAGGCAATTCACCGGGCTGTTGAACCGCCATTTCTCCGCAAATCAGGGGATAAACCTCTTCCCACTAAGACCGGACCGCTGGTATCTTCGCCTGCTGGAACCGGCCTTGCCGCATACCCATTTACTCAGTGAAGCTGTAAATCGGGATATCCGGAACAAGCTGCCCTTCGGGGCGAACAACACCTTCTGGCGCAGCCTGATCAATGAAGTTCAGATGTTGCTGCACGAGCACCCTCTGAATCAGACTCGCGAGGCGCGTGGAGAACTTGCAATCAACAGCGTCTGGTTTTGGGGAGGGGGGACGCTGCCTGAATCGCTAGTTTCGCCGTATACGCATGTCTGGAGCAACGAGGTTCTTGCAGTTTCGCTGGCCTCGGCGTGTAATATCGATTACGCGCCCCTTCCTGTCGATGCAACGGTGTGGGAGACCTCTGTCAGGACGGGGAGGCATCTGGTGGTGCTGGATGAATTGCAGGGAAGAGCCCAATATCGGGACGCGTACGGCTGGCGCGAAAGCATCAAAGAAATGGAGCGACGGTGGTTTGATCCGCTATGGAGGATGCTCAGGCGCGGACAATTCGATGAGATAACGCTGACGGCGCCTGGTGAGAGCAGCGACAAAAGTTTCACCGCGACGCGCAGCGATTCGCGGAAATTCTGGCGCAGGCCCAGACCCATACTGGCTTATGGAAAGTGACAGGGAACACGCCGAAATGTGCCTCTTTTTACCCTCTTTTCCTCCTTTCGAAAAAGCCAATATCACGCATAATGTCTTAATCTGCCGGAAAATAAAATACCGATTTTCTGCACAATATTCCTGAAAGTTCCTGGAAGAGTCCTCGCCCTGCAGTGAAGGTTCAACATGGCAAGCGTTCAGCATAGATAGTTGTCATAGTTTGGAAACGAGATCACCCTATACTATTACTATTATTGTCAAGTCAGGATACGTTAGATGATTTACGCATAGGGAAGCATTTTCTCCGGCTCAGTTCCATTTGCCATTAAACAGGAAAGTGCAGGGATAACGGAAGCGTTGCCAGACCCGGTAGCGGGAATGCCATGGGCAGGAATCAGCGGGAACGGTTGGTAAAGGCTTCACATACAAATATCTCAGCTCATAACGCAGAGTATCATGAGAGGGAAATCATGGATAATTTGACCTTATTCGAATCATTGATGAATTGCGATTCGGTGGACGAATTGCACAGCGCTACCACAACCATTGCCCGCGCAATGGGATTCGAGCATTTTCTGTATGGTGTTCAGGTGAACACTTCTCTTACCCGTCCTTATCGCTTCATCCTCAGTTGTTATCCGGAGGAGTGGCGTAAACATTATGACAAGGAAGGTTATGCCAATTTCGATCCTACGGTTTCGCATTGCGCCAGAACGTCTATTCCGATCGTATGGAAGAAAGAGATTTTCAAGGGATGCAAAGAGACACGGGTAAGAAACGAGGCCAAGGATTGCGGGCTGGTCAGCGGAGCGAGTTTTTCGGTTCATGGCGGACGCGGTGAAGCCGCCATGTTAAGCCTGGCTACCTCCAGGGAGTCGCGTGAGGCGCAGAATGACATTCTCGCCACAATGGGTAAAGCACAACTGTTAACCTGCTATCTGCATGAGGCGGTGCAGCGCATTGTCCTCAGTAAAGGTCCGTTACCCGTGAAGAAGACCAACCTGACGGAAAGGGAACAGGAATGTCTGCTATGGGCCGCCGAGGGTAAAACCGGATGGGAAATCGCCAACATCGTCAAGATTTCGGAGCGGACAGTAACTTTTCACCTGCAGAATGCCGTCCAGAAACTGGGCGTTGTCAATCGCCAGCAAGCCATATCGCGTGCGCTTTCCATGGGTCTGATCGAGCCCCGTACAATTCGCTAGTGCGCGTTGCTGCCTGACACTGCCTGACGCCGCCTGACAGTCAGCCTTTCCCTTCTCATCGAAGACGATCCGCGAAGAGCTGTAACTGGCGCTTCTCATGGCTCGTTTGCCGAGAGGCGGATGAGAGCTTCTGATTCCGGCCTTCTTTCCTTTTCCTGCCCGATCCCACCAAGCTCCACAATCACGGGCGCATGATCGGATGGCCGCTCCAGTCTGCGCGTAGCCTTATCTATGACACAAGCCGTGCACATGCTCACAAGCTCGCGGCTCAGCAGGATGTGATCTATCCGCAAACCCATGTTGCGGCGGAAAGCCATCATTCGATAATCCCACCAGGTAAATGATTTCTCAGGCTGATCGAACAGGCGAAAGCTGTCAATAAAGCCGAGATCCAGCACTTCCTGGAAGGCCGCGCGCTCCAGCTCGCTGAACAGGACTTTTCCTTCCCATAACTTGCTGTCGTGTACATCGCAGTCTTCCGGAGCGATATTGAAATCCCCCAGTACCACCAGCTTCCGGTGCCTGCTCAGCATCTCGCGCAGCCATTCCCGCAGCGCTGCAAGCCATCTCAACTTGTATTGATACTTCTCGGACGTAACGTGCTCCCCATTGGGAACATAAATGCAAACGATGCAAACGTCGTCGTGAACGCCACCAAGAAGACGTTTTTGTGGATCCTCAAAGCCGGGCATGCCGGTAATGACTTCGCTCACCGGCTGCCTGCTGAGCAACGCGACGCCATTGTATGTTTTCTGGCCGGAATAGATCATCTGATAGCCCGCAGCCGCAATCTCGCTTACGGGGAAATGCTCATCCTGCAGCTTGGTCTCCTGGAGGCACAACACGTCCGGCTGATTCAATGCCAGCCATTCCAGAACCTGCGGAAGGCGAACTTTAAGAGAATTTACGTTCCAGGTGGCTATCTTCATGTTCTTTGGTCTGAAGCTGCTGGGCTGAAGTATATCCATTATTCAAAATACTGAACAGTTATCAATTCGCCTTGTGCTATCATGAAAACGTGTTGCAACGCGGATTCAACGTTTCGGGATCGATTTCTGACGTGAATCCAGACCCGTGTCCGGCTCTTCCGGCACTCGCAGGCACTTCAGCTCGATTTGCCGACAGTGATATGGGATCGATATCTGGTTTATACATATCCCCTCTCGATAGAATAAAGGCAGGGTGAACATGGACTCAAGTGATTCAGAATTCGGGATCGGCGATTGGCAGCGACTGTTGCGCTCCCTCGGCGAAGACCCCAGTCGCCAGGGTCTGCGCGAAACGCCGGGGCGTGTGGCACGTGCGTGGACTCACTGGACGCGCGGGTACAAGCAGGATCCCGCGACGATCCTCAAGACGTTCGCAGATGGCGGTGAAAGCTACGACGAATTGATTGTGGTGAGACAGATACCCGTCTA
Organism: Nitrosospira sp. CT; assembly: GCF_059489795.1. NCBI lineage: Bacteria > Pseudomonadati > Pseudomonadota > Betaproteobacteria > Nitrosomonadales > Nitrosomonadaceae > Nitrosospira > Nitrosospira sp. CT. The sequence goes on along the minus strand of NZ_JCAHZJ010000004.1, from coordinate 79,184 downwards.
CTCGCATTGCGAACACCACCTCGCCCCCTTTTTTGGCCATGCAACCATCGGGTATCTACCGAGCGGTCATATCGTCGGGTTGTCCAAATTGACGCGACTGGTCAATTGTTTTGCCGCTCGCCTGCAGGTACAGGAACGCCTGACCCAACAGATTGCACAATCCCTGATCGAGCACCTGCAACCCAAAGCGGTCGGCGTCATTATCCGCTGCCGCCACATGTGCATGGAATCGAGAGGGATCGCCGTTGCCGGGGAAGAAACGGTAACGTCAGCCATGCTCGGCGACCTGAAAACAAATGCGGCGCAGCGTGCCGAGTTTATGGCATTGGCCGAACCGCACGAGTAACCTAAGGAACCGCTGAAACAACTTTTCCCGCAAAAAACGCTTCGCTTCCCAGATGCTGACAGATGCTGATTGACATACTGGGACTCCAAGGGAGCACCCACTCCATTGCCTTATCGGGCATTCCGGCGCCCGTCACATTCCATTCATTTTATTTTGTTATAAGCAGCCTGCATGATCCTCATGCCCCCTAACCGGAGCCCCGAAGCCTATGGCATCAGCAAGATACCTCTCCATTTTTTCTCCCGCAACGAAGCAGCAAAGACGGGAAAACTTTGACAGCTATTGGGAATTTACCCAGCAACATGGCGGGCAATTTTTCGAGGATGACAAAGATCTGGAAAAAAAGCGCGCCAGACTCAAGCATTTTCAGGATCATCCGGTCAACTTGCGCCGACCGCTTGCCAATCCTGAAGCCTTTTATCGTAATTATGTCGAGATGCAGGACGATCCTTCGTCCCTGGATCGCACGACGCTAATGCTGACATGTATCTACAAATTCGCAAGACACGAATGGGTAGGAATAAAAGCGGCCTGGGATGCCGTTCCCGCCATGGCATCCTCATACACAGTGGAAGATAAGATCAGCCGGGTGCATTTGGCGGAAGAGTTCTGCCACATACGGCTTTTTGACGAAATGTTGCGTACCTGCGGCCTCGATAGAGTGGAATGGGTGCCTTTGGATCCGATCAAGGAAAAGATTTACGAGCAGTTTCCAAAATTTCCGGAACTTTTGATGGCCCCTCCCGCTTTTGTAACTGAATTGATGGGGGTAACTTTTTATTGCCATTTATACCGACTGTTCGACGAGGTATTGGCCGAGGAACCCGAAGTCTGTCAGCGGCTAAAAGAACTGCTGGATGAAATTACCATTGATGAGGTAGCGCATGTAGGGCAGCGCAGAAATTTTATCGGGCCGATAGGCATGAAAATATCGAAAGCACTGCTTAAGCCGTTTTATATATTGTTTTTTAACGATATTCCTGAAATCAGACAGTTACTCAATGTTAACCGGATGATCAAGGACGGTATTACCTTTGATTTTAATCAATTGCCTGCACATATAATTCAGCGCAGCTGGGTTCCCTCATACTGCAAAGCCTGAAAGCAGTAGTGGCAAGATAAGGCGGGTATCCTGCCCCAGCACCATTCGCCTCGCACACCTCGCTACCGCAAACCCTCACATTATTCAGGCACGAGACAAATTGAAAAAATGGCGTTCTGTTATATGGTTGGATGCATCGGTGATTGATCAGTGCCGTCTGCTTCCCCGGCGGAAAGCAGCATCTCCGCAGCATGACTACGGGTCGTATCTGTAATTTTCGTCCCGCCGAGCATGCGCGCAATTTCCTCGACCCGCTCCTGTCTGTCAAGCGCAACGATACGGCTTGTCACTTTTCCTCCACTCGCAGAATCAGCTGATTTGCTCACTCGCCATTGATGATCTCCGGCCGATGCGACTTGCGCCAGATGGGTAATGCACAACACCTGGCGCTCCCTGCCCAGCCTTTTCAGCAGGGTGCCCACGATTTCCGCCACCCGCCCGCCGATCCCCACGTCTACCTCGTCAAAGATCAAGGTGGGAACCGTGCCGAGCTTGGCAGTAATCACGCTGATCGCCAGACCGATGCGCGACAGTTCGCCTCCCGACGCGACCTTTGCGAGCGGACGCAATGGCAGGGTCTTGTGGGCCGCAACCTGAAACTCGATCTGTTCCATGCCGTGTGCCGTTCCCTGCTCAAGAGGCAGCAACGCCAACGAAAATTCACCGCCGGCCATCGCCAGCGTTTGCATTGCGGCGGTAACCTGTTGACTTAAGGTACTGGCGGCGGTTGACCTCTCAATAGTCAATTTTTTTGCAAGTTCACTATATTCACTGCTCGCAACGGCTTCCTCCCTTGCCAGGGATTCCACATCTCCCTTGCTCCCCAATGCTTGCAGCCGTTCGGTAAAGCCTTTCAACAGTTCAGGCAGCTCTTCCGGCGCCTCCCGATACTTTCTCGCTGCGGCATGAATCTCCGCCAACCGTTCCTCGACTTGCGACAAGCGCTGCGGATCCAGTTCCAGCCGCTGCTGATAGCGGCCAAGCTCATACACGGCTTCCTGCAACTGGATCTGACCCGGTTCAAGTAAATCGAGAACCGCTTTCAGGCTCTGATCGTAGTCCACCATCTGATGTAGCCGTGAAATTACCGAGTTGATCTGCGAGAGGACTGCGAACTCCCCCTCTGACAGTGCTTCGAGCCCTGCCTGAGCCGTCTCCAGCAGACTGGCGGCATTGGACAAGCGGCTGTGTTCGGCCTGCAGGCTTTCCCATTCATCATTCGAGAAATTCAAGGTAGAAAGCTCGTTTACCTGCCACTCCAGTTCTTCCCGTTCACGAGCGAAAGCTGCTGCATTCTGCTCCCATGCCTCGCGCTGCTGCCGCGCTGCCTGCCACCGGCGGTAAGCTTCCGCCACTTGCCTGGCCAACGGCTTGCTCCCGGCATAAGAATCGAGCAGTTCACGCTGCACTTCACTGCGCAACATGGACTGATGAACGTGCTGCCCCTGAATGTCTACCAGACTTTCTCCAATCGCCCGCAATTGCTGTAAAGTAGCGGAGTTTCCATTGATGAAACTGCGCGAGCGGCCACCTGCATCCACCAATCTGCGCAACAGGCAGACACCCTCTTCTTCCTGGTTTTCGAATCCGTTTTCATGCAGCCAGGCAATCACGTCGGGCAGATCCGCCACCTCGAATTCGGCGCTGATTTCCGCCCGCTCGCAGCCGTTACGGACCGCACTCGCATCACTCCGCTCCCCCAGCACGAGTGAGAGTGCATCAATCAGAATGGATTTGCCAGCGCCGGTTTCCCCGGTAAGGACGGTAAAACCGGGAGCAAATTCCAGGTCTATCCGGTCAACGATGACAAAATCGCGAATGGCAAGAAACTTCAGCATAGAAACTCCACAGCGTTCAGGTCGGGTTTCTGGGGAGACCGCTCCAACCCAGTTTCTCCCGCAACATGCGGTAGTAGCTGTGGTCGGAGGGATGCAGCAATGTTACCCTATGAGGCGACCGCCGAACCATCACCTTGTCGTTTTCCTCCAGGTCGAAATGGGAATGACTGTCGAAATGAACACGGGCAACCGCTGTACGCTGCATCAGGATTTCCACCACCGCATCCGGTCCGACAACGATCGGGCGATTGCTCAGAGTATGCGGACTGACCGGCACCAGTGCAACCAGATCGAGGCTCGGATGAAGTATAGGGCCTCCCGCTGACAATGCATACGCCGTCGAACCGGTTGGCGTGGCAACAATCAGGCCGTCGGAGCGCAGCAAACAAACATATTCGTCGTTGATGCGCACTTCAAATTCGATCATGTTGCCGCCAATTCCCCGGTTGACAGCCACGTCGTTCAGCGCCAGCCCGCCAAAGGTGGTGACATTGCTGCGCGCCACCTCCGCATAGAGCAGCATGCGCTGCTCCGTAATATATTGACCTTCGAGTATGGCGCCAAGCACTTGCTGCATGGTATCAATGGACAGGTCCGTAAGAAAGCCGAGGCGTCCCTGATTGATGCCGACCAGCGGCACATTGAAGGGCGCAAGCTTCCGCGCAATATTGAGCATGGTACCATCGCCGCCCAGGACAATCGCGAGGTCGGCGTACGTGCCGATCTCTTCCATAGCGACAGCCGGATAGCTGTCCTCACCCATGCTTGCGGCAGTAAGGTTGTCGAGCAGCACAGTCAGGCTCCGGCTTTGCAGATAGCGCGCCAAACTCGACAATGGTGTTACGACGCCGGGATTCTTGTGCTTGCCTATCAGCGCTACTGTCTGGAAGGAAGAACTCATTCTATTGAATAAATACCCTTAATACCCTTAGCTACTTCTGCTACCTTCGAGCCGCGAAATGGCTCTTCTCCTGTCGAGATTAAACCATATCGGCAGGGAGGTGACAAAGGGTTCACCATGGGGGGCTTGCCCCTTCCCGTCTCACTCTGCCCGGCTCACGCCGAAACTCCTTATGGAATCTTTTCACCCGATTAAAGATCAAAAGATGAGGTACGATTCCTTTTCGCAGGAACAGAAAGGCCGAAAATGAAATCCTGGTGTAGAATATCCGAATGCTGAATAAACGCGCACAGATTTTGCTTAAGACCCTGGTGGAACGCTATATAAGCGAAGGCCAGCCGGTGGGGTCGCGCTCGCTCTCAAAATTTTCCGGACTGGATCTCAGCGCGGCCACGATTCGAAACGTAATGGCTGATCTCGAGGAAATGGGCCTGGTTGCCAGCCCGCACGCCTCTGCCGGCCGTATACCTACTCATCAGGGCTACCGTTTTTTTGTGGATACGCTGCTGGTGGTCAAACCTCTGGATGTCATCCAGATTCATCAATTGGAGGATCAACTCCATCCGGACAATCCCTCACGGTTGATCAGCTCCGCCTCGCAATTGCTGGCCGAACTTACCCGCTTTGCCGGGGTGGTAGTCAGCCCCAAGCGTAACAGCGCCATATTCCGTTACATAGAATTCATGTCGCTGTCGGAAAAACGTGTTCTGCTCATCATTGTCACTCCGGAAGGAGACGTTCAAAATCGCGTACTTTTCACCGACAGGAATTACAGCCAGTCTGAACTGACGGAAGCGGCGAATTTCATCAATCGCAATTATGCCGGTTGCGCCATCGACGAGATCCGTACCCGTCTGCAAAGTGAACTGAAGCAGTTACGCCAAGACATGACCTCGCTGATGACCGCCGCCATCGATGCAGGCGACGCGGCAATCAGGGAAAACAGCGAGGCCGTAATAGTGGCTGGTGAACGCAAGCTTCTGGACGTCCAGGATTTATCCAGCAATATGGCAAGCCTGAAAAAGCTGTTCGATCTCTTCGAACGCAAGACGGCGTTGCTGCAGTTGCTGGAATTCAGCCGCAAGGCGGAAGGTGTGCAAATCTTTATCGGGGAAGAGTGCGGGGTGGTCACCATGGATGAATTCAGCGTTGTTACGGCTCCTTACAGGGTGGATGGGAAAATGGTCGGTACGGTTGCCGTCATCGGCCCCACCCGGATGGCTTACGAACGTGTCATTCCTGTCGTCGATATGACGGCAAGGCTGCTGTCAAGCGCATTGTCCCTGCATTAGGGAATCTCCGGAATCATCCCGCCTTGATTTCCCCCGAGCCTGCTTCCCATCAGAGCGCCCCCAGCCAGACCGGAGTCCTGCTGATCAATCTCGGGACGCCGGAGGCGCCCACTCCAGAAGCACTACGCCCTTATCTCAAGCAGTTCCTCAGTAATCCGCGCGTTATAGAATTTCCGCGGTGGCTGTGGTGGCCCATCCTCAACGGCATCATACTCAATACCAGACCGAAAAAATCGGCGGAGAAGTATGCGCAGGTGTGGATGCCGGAGGGCTCGCCGCTCAAGGTTCACACTGCCCGCCAGACCCGGCTGCTCCAGGATTTTCTGGCAAAACGCTTTCATCCCGCACCTGTGGTGCAATACGCAATGAGCATAGGCAGTCCGTCGGTAGTGGAAATGCTGGAGCGCTTCCGGGAACAGGGTTGTGACCGGCTGCTCGTACTACCGCTCTATCCCCAATACGCTGCCAGCAGCACTGCTTCAGCGTTCGATGAGGTATTCGCGCAACTGGCAAAGCTGCGTAATATCCCCGCTGTGCGCACGGTAAAACACTATCACGATCATCCCGGATATATCGCTGCGCTCGCAAACAACGTGCGCGACCACTGGGCAAAAGCAGGCAGACCGGATAAGCTCGTAATGAGCTTTCATGGAATACCCCGCTCGTCGGTGGACAAAGGGGACCCCTACCAGGATGAATGTCGGAAAACGGGCCTCTTACTGGCAGAAGCGCTGGAACTGGATGCAAGCCAGTATCAGATCTGCTTTCAGTCCCGCTTTGGGAGGGCGGAATGGCTGAGGCCCTACACGGCTGACACTCTGGAGCAGCTAGGCAGGCAAGGGATACGACGTCTCGATGTCGTCTGCCCCGGTTTCGTCTCCGACTGTCTTGAAACGCTCGAAGAAATCGCCATGGAGGGGAAGACCATTTTTATCCAGGCCGGGGGTCATGAATTTCATTACATTCCCTGCCTGAATGAACGCGATGACTGGATACACGCGCTGGGAGACATTACCCTTGTCAATCTACAGGGGTGGACGGGTCCTGGCTTTGCGAATGGAGAGACATCCGCAACTGACAAGAGTGTCGACTATTAATTCCTGAGCAAACAATACAAATGTCATATCGGCGGAAGCCGGTATGACATTCAAAGTACGCCATTATTGGTTTGGGCTGGATTCCGGTTTGCTGGATTCCGGGGCAGGCCCGGAATGACGAGATTCATAGTCGTTCTAGCGGACGCGGGCTGGGGCGCGATTTCCGAGCCAACTCCGCATGAACTGTATCAACCCTGGAAGAACCGAAATGATAATGATGCCGAAAATGAAGAAGGTCAGATTATTCTTTACTATCGGCACATTGCCAAAGAAGAATCCTCCGAACACGAAGAAACTGATCCAGAAAATGCTGCCGAAGGCGCTGTAAGCCATGAAACGGGGATAAACCATTCGTCCGATACCTGCGACAAACGGCGCAAAAGTACGGATGATAGGCAGAAAACGTGCAAAGATTATGGTCTTTCCACCATGCCTGGCATAAAAGGCTTCGGTTTTTTCCAGATGGGCGCGATTCAGCAGGCGCGAGTCAGTCCGCTTGAATATTCTCGGGCCGAAATAGCGCCCGATCCAATAATTCGTATTATCTCCGCAGAATGCGGCCAGCATGAGCAGGGCTGCCAGCCCGGTTACCTCCATCGCGCCTGTAGCTGCGATAGCGCCCGCGACAAACAGCAGTGAATCCCCTGGCAGGAACGGAGTCACCACCAGGCCTGTTTCACAAAAAATTATCAGGAACAGTATGAGATAAACCCAACTGCCATAATTCTCCACCAGCCAGATCAGGTGTTTATCAAGGTGGAGGATGATGTCGATAAAGGTGGCAATAATTTCCAAAATAGACTGAATGAATATGAAAGGCTTCCGGGAAGGGAAAAGCCTGGGTTTTGATTACGGATTCCAGTTCAAGGTACTGCTTCCGGTTCAGGTTTCTTTTCGGGTTTGACAATATCCTTGCGCGAGACACCCAACAGCATGAGAAGGGGGCTTGCGACCAGCACAGAGGAATAAATGCCGAACAGAATGCCGATGGTGAGCGCCAGAGCGAAGTAATGCAGTGATTCGCCGCCGAAAAGCAGCATCGATACCACGACCATCTGGGTGCTGCCATGCGTGATGATGGTACGCGACATGGTTCTGGTAATGGCGTTGTCGATGACTTGCGACACCGACGCCCTGCGCATTTTGCGGAAATTCTCCCGTATCCGGTCGAATACCACCACTGATTCGTTTACGGAATACCCCAGAATCGCCAGTATGGCGGCAAGAACCGTGAGTGAAAATTCCCATTGGAAGAATGCGAAAAACCCCAGGATAATCACGACGTCATGCAGATTGGCGATGATGCCGGAAACGCCGAATTTCCACTCGAACCGTATTGCCAGGTAAGCGACGATCCCCAGCGACACAATCAGCAAGGCCAGTGCGCCGTTTTCCACCAGCTCCTTGCCTACCTGGGGACCCACAAACTCTACCCGGCGCAGCTCCGCCGCCTCGTTATCCGCGTGCAACGCGGCGATCACTGTCTCGGAAAGCTTTGCGCTCGACATGTCGGCCTTGGCTGGCAGGCGTATCAGCACATCCCGGGAGGTACCGAAATTCTGCACGCTGGCATCAGCCATTCCGAGTTTGATCAAGGTACCCCGGATACGGTTGAGATCTGCCGGTTGGGTGTAACTGACTTCCATGACCGTTCCGCCGGTAAAATCAACCCCCAGATTCAACCCTTTGGTAACGAGAAAAAAAACGGCCACGATAAAAGTAACCAGGGAAATGGTCGTCGTGTATTTCCCCCAGCTCATGAAAGGGATGTCGCGCTTGAACCTGAAAAATTCCATTGATGGCCCTTATTCTCTCAAAGATACGCTTTTTCCGCTGTCAACGCTTGTTGGTCACAGGCTTCCACACCTGCCCGATGGAAACCCGTTCCAGCTTGCGGCGGTTGCCATATACCAGATTGACGAAGCCGCGCGAGACCATCACCGCGCTGAACATGGAAGTCAGGATCCCCAGGCACAGCACGACAGCAAATCCCTTTATCGGGCCCGACCCGAACGCAAACAAAGCGATACCCGCAATCAGGGTAGTGATGTTGGAATCGAGAATGGTCGCCCAAGCGCGCTCGTAACCGGCATTTATCGCGCCCTGCGGCGGCATGCCCTCCCTCAGTTCATCGCGTATGCGTTCGTTGATGAGCACGTTGGCGTCGATGGCCATCCCCAGGGTAAGCGCAATGGCGGCCATGCCGGGAAGCGTCAGGGTTGCCTGCAGAATCGAAAGAAGACCGACCAGCAGCAGCAGGTTGACGCCGAGTGCCAGCACCGAGATGAAGCCGAACACCAGATAATAGATGGTCATGAAAACGGCAATCATCGCGAAACCATAAAGGGTGGAGTTAAATCCGCTCTCGATGTTTTCCGCGCCCAGGCTCGGACCCACGGTTCGCTCTTCGACGATATCCATGGGAGCAGCCAGCGCCCCTGCGCGCAGCAGCAACGCCACATCCCTCGCTTCCTCGGAAGTCATGCGGCCACTGATCTGCACCCTTCCACCGCCGATTTCTTCCCGGATCACCGGGGCGGTGACCACTTCAGCCTGGTTTTTCTCGATCAGCAGAATGGCCATGCGCTTGCCGACGTTATCGCGGGTAAGCTGCTGGAAGATGCGGGCGCCGCTGTTGTCCAGGTTGAGGTGGACCGCGGGCTGGTTATTGTTGTCGAAGCCCGGCTGCGCATCGTTGATCCGGTCACCTGTCAGTACTACCTGTTTTTTTACCAGCAGCGGGCCGCCTCCGCGTTCGTTGTACAGCTCCGAGCCAAAGGGAATCTGTCCCCTCAAGGCGTCGCTGAGGTCGTGTTCCTCGTCAACCATGCGGACTTCGAGCGTGGCCGTGCGTCCCAGAATATCCTTGGCTTTGGCGGTGTCCTGCACACCCGGCAGTTGCACCACCACCCGGTCCGCTCCGGCCTGCTGGATGATAGGCTCGGCCACGCCGAGCTCGTTGACGCGGTTGCGCAGGGTGGTGATGTTCTGCTGTACGGCAGCGTCCTGGATTCGCTTCTGCGCCTCCGGCCTCAATGTGGCCGCCAGATGGAACTCGGTGCCGACATTCTCTCCCCGCAAATCCAGGTCAGGGTAGTTCTTTTTGATTTCCGCCTCTGCCTGCGCGCGCGATTCCGCATTGCGGAATTTGACGACGATCAGCGAGCCGCGCTTGTCGAGGCCCGCATAGGGAATTTTTTTCTCCCGCAGACTGCCGCGGATATCGGAACCGAAGCGATCAAGGGCTTTGGAGAGGGCGCCTTTCATATCCACTTCCAGCAGGAAATGGACGCCCCCCCGGAGATCGAGCCCAAGATACATCGGCAGTGCGCCGACGCTGGCCAGCCATTGGGGAGAATTGGGCAGGAGATTCAGTGCCACCATGTAGCCGTTGCCCAACAGCGACTGGAGCATATCCCTGGCCTTGATCTGCGCATCGGTATCGGCAAAGCGCACCTTGATGCTGCCCCCCTCCAGAAACATGCCGCTGGTTGGCAGGTTGGCTTCCTTGAGCGCTTCTTCAACGCGATTCAGCAACCCGGTATCAGCCTTGGCCGCAGTCCTTAGTGGCGAAATCTGTACCGCCGGCGACTCTCCATAGAAATTCGGCAGGGTATAGAGCAGGCCAAGCAGTATCGAAACCGCGATAAGGAGGTATTTCCAGGCAGGATAGCGGTTCATGTTTTTGGAGTAGACAGAGGAGGAGAAGGGGCGAAACGCCCGCGTCGTACAGTGTTTACAATAGTTTCAATTATTCTTTTTCGATGGTGTTCAATGTTCCCTTGGGGAGCAGGGTTTGAACAGATGACTTCAGTATGACTACCTGCACATTTTCTGCAACCTGCAGGACGATGTAATTTCCGCTGATCCTGGCCACCCGACCCAGCACGCCCGACGCAGTTGTCACTTCATCGCCTTTTTGCAACGCCTCGATCATCAGCTTCTGTTCCTTGGCGCGCTTCGCCTGCGGACGAATCAGCAGCAGGTAAAACACAACGAATATGGCGATCAGCGGGAGCAGACTCATAAAATCGGCCCCGGGCGGTGCGGCGGGTGCGGTGGCCTGAGCGTAGGCTGCACTAATCAACATGGCATTCTCCGGTAATGGAATAAAAAGAACATGATTTTATCACGAGGCCGTTTGTGCTTGAAACGCTTGCGCATATTCCTGGAACTGCCCGCTTTCGATTGCAGTGCGGATTTCGCCCATCAACTGCTGATAATAATACAGGTTATGCAGCGTGTTGAGGCGCGCACCCAGAATTTCGCCGGTTCGCTGCAAATGGTGCAGATAAGCGCGACTGAAATGCCGGCAAGTATAGCAGGTGCATTGTTCGTCCGCCGGACGGGTATCGAGGCGATACTGGCTGTTGCGCAGCTTGATGACCCCTGCTCGCGTATACAACCATCCATTGCGCGCATTGCGTGTCGGCAGCACGCAATCGAACATGTCTATACCTTGCGCCACCGCATCCACGATATCAGCGGGAGTGCCTACACCCATGAGGTACCGGGGCTTCTCCACCGGCAGGCGGGGCGCGGTATGTCTGAGAATGCGCCGCATGTCGGCCTTGGGCTCTCCCACTGAAAGCCCTCCGATTGCATAACCATCGAAGCCCATGTCCAGCAACCCCGCCAGGGATTCATCGCGCAGATTTTCATACATCCCCCCCTGGACAATACCGAACAGCGCGTTGCGGTTTCCACCTTCATCGTGCGCCTGCCTTGAGCGCTTCGCCCAGCGCATGCTCAATTCCATGGATTCTCCCACCGCCCGCTCATCCGCCGGATAAGGCGTGCATTCATCGAATATCATGACAATGTCAGAATTGAGCACATGCTGGATGCGCATCGATTCCTCGGGCGTAAGAAAGCACGTATCACCGTTCACGGGGGACTTGAACTTCACCCCCTGCTCCGTGATTTTTCGCAAAACGCCGAGGCTGAATACCTGAAATCCGCCGGAGTCGGTCAGTATGGGGCCGTCCCACCCCATGAACCGATGCAATCCACCATGCGCTTCGATGACTTCGAGGCCGGGGCGCAGCCACAAGTGGAAGGTATTGCCAAGCACTATGTGGGCGTTGATTGCTCGCAAATCCGAAGGTGACATTGTTTTTACCGCACCATAGGTACCCACCGGCATGAAAGCAGGCGTCTCCACAACGCCGTGTGTGAGCGACAAGGTGCCGCGACGGGCCAGGCCGTCAATGCGATGCAATTGAAATTTCATGGATCAAGCTACTGAATAAGGCAGTTTTATAGAAAGAAGACCAAGCAGTTTTTTAGAGGATAGCGCTATGACTGGAGGCAAACGATTGTGTCCGCAGATTCGTTATTCCAGGCTTTAATCTATATCCCCCCTGCCCTTTCGATCAGCATCGCGTCGCCAAAGCTGAAAAAGCGATAGCGTTCTTCTATCGCATGTCGATACGCCTGCCGGATATTTTCGACCCCGCCGAACGCGGACACGAGCATTAACAACGTCGACCGTGGCAAATGAAAGTTGGTCAGCAGGCAATCCACCACTCGGAATTGATAACCCGGCGTAATGAAAATATCGGTTTCGCCCGCTCCGCATTTTATCTGAGCGCCATCTTCCCCATTATCATCTGGTTCCGCTCGCTTCTCCGTAGCTGCTGCCGCGGCTTCCAGCGCCCTGAGCGATGTGGTGCCCACTGCCAGTACCCGCCCACCTTCGGCTTTCGCATGCTTAATGCATTCCACGGTTTCCGCAGACACATCAAAAATTTCGCTGTGCATTCTGTGATCGGCAATATTTTCCACCCGGACCGGCTGGAAAGTGCCGGACCCCACGTGCAGCGTCACATGCGCCATCACCACCCCCATTTTCCGTAACAACTCCAGCATGGGCTCATCGAAATGTAGGCCTGCGGTCGGAGCGGCCACTGCGCCAGGCCGAGTCGCATAAATGGTCTGATACCGCAGCTCGTCAGATTTTTCCACTGGGCGTGATATGTAAGGAGGTAGCGGCAGATTGCCGTAACGTTCCAGCAACTCGATGACTGTACCCTCGTGCTCGAATTGCAGGGTATAAAAATCATGCTCCCGGGACAGGACGGTAACCTCGATCGCGTCAGCAAGGAAAAGCTTTGATCCCGGTTTCGGTGAATGACTGGCGCGAATAACAGCCATTACGCGCTGCCTGTCGAGCACGCGCTCCACCAACACCTCCACCCTGCCGCCGGTATCTCTCACGCCATACAGGCGCGCCTTGATGACGCGGGTATCGTTAAAAACGACCACGTCGCCGGCGCGCAAATACGACGGGAGATCGGCAAACCTCCTGTCCTGCAATGCGCCGCTTGCAGCGTCGAGATGCAACATGCGGCTATTGCCCCGCTTCTCTGCTGGAAACTGCGCAATCAGTTCAGGGGGAAGGTCGAAGTCGAAATCCTGAATTTTCATCACGCGTATTATACCGGCAGCAGGAATCGCGCTACGGGTTGCCGCAAATGAGGTTTTCAGTGATAATGCCCCTCCTGAAAAAGAACAGGAAAAGCTTTGCCGGGATGGCGGAATTGGTAGACGCACGGGACTCAAAATCCCGCGACCGCGAGGTCATGGGGGTTCGATTCCCCCTCCCGGCACCAGCTGTAAGTCTTCAAGCAGTTAAAAATCAATAGGTTATCCAGCATATAGTCTTCTTGTGGTGGTACTTTTGTGGTACCATCTAATGAAACTATTGCTCGGTCGCATTTTCAGCGTGTCTATCAAGTACGTCTATCAGCGCGGTAATACCTATTATTACCAAAGGAAGATTCCCCAAGACTTACTCCCGCGTTACCCCGGTACAACGCATATCAAAGTCAATCTCAAGACCAATGAACCCGCTCAGGTTGCCAAGAAGGTACGAGACCTCAATAGACAATATGAGTCTACTTGGACGGCAATGCGGGGCAACCCTGATTTACAGCCGTTAAGCATTCGGCAAGCGGCAGTAAAGCTGCTTGACCAGTATGGCCTCAAGCCTCTGCCAGCGAACAATGATGAGCATGGAGTTGATTCTTTCATAGGGCTTCTCCAGAGGAAACACGAAGCGCACTCACAAGGCGACCCGGAGGTGTACGAGAACGCGGACCCTGAGGAATACTTGGAACCTGCTGAAGTAGAAGCACTACGGCTACTGAATGAGGAACCAAAGTTTCGCCTTAGCGATGCCCTCCCCGTCTACCTCAACGGCCACAAGAATAAAAATAATATCAAGTTCCGGGCAGACACCGAGCGAGTGTGGGCAAGACTGATAACGCTGGTTGGAGATAAGGAATTTGAGCAGATAGGCCGAGCAGATGCAAATGAATTTGTTACAAGAGGAATTGCGGAAGGCGGTAAGACTACAACAATAGAACGACAGATAAGCATTATAAGGGCGGTCTTCAACGTAGCTATAAACGAAAGGGAGATACCCAAGAGAAACCCGTTTTTGGGATTAAGAATCCCAGGACTAGGGCAAGACTCGAAAGCCAGGGAACCATTCGATAATGGTCAACTAGTTATCCTCATCCAAGAGTGCAAGAAAAGGGACGATGACTTACGGTGGCTAGTTGCCCTACAGATTGACTTGGGATGCCGCCTAGCTGAAGCTGTAGGACTAGCGTTGAAGGACCTGCACTTAGATACTTCCGTCCCATATGTCTCCTTTCGGCCTCACCCTTGGCGAACGCTGAAGAACGAATCCAGTAAGCGAAATGTCCCCCTGGTGGGAGTGTCCCTATGGGCAGCACAGAGAATTGTCCAGGCAGCACAGCCGGGACAAGTCTATGCCTTCCCTCGGTACACCAATAAGGATAAATGCAAGGCGACTCACGCTTCCAATACGCTCAATAAATGGATTGAGTCTTGTCTCGGGGTCCATAAAACAAACCATGAATTTCGCCATACCATCAGAGACCGTTTGCGTAATGTGGGGGCACCTAAGGATATTCAGGATGCAGTAGGGGGATGGGGTAAGGAAGACATTGGGGACAAGTACGGCTTGGGGTACGGACTGGGGCAGTTGAAGATGTGGATGGATAAGATTGTTTTGGAGTAATCCTCGGGCTACAAGTGGAATCCTCAGAGAAGCGGCCAGGTCACAGGGATTAACCTCCATTATCAAGAGAAGTTGGTATAGATTAAAATCGCGGATACCGATAATTCCCTGTATATCAGATTTTAAGGATACCCATGGCTTTGGAACTCGTCACCGCCATTCAAAGTTTCAAAACTCTCAGTGAGCTTTTAAAAGGTGCTATTGGCCTTAAGAATGAACAAGCAATCAGGACTGCCATTTCAGATGTGAATTCCAAACTCATGGACGCACAGATGGTAGCACTAGAGACCCAAGAGGCGCGGTTAAGAGACCAGGAACTGATACGCGACCTTGAGATGAAGTTGGAGCAGGTGTATGAATGGAAGACTGAAGCAGCGAGATACGAACTGCGCGAATTGATACCGGGTAGGCTCGTGTATTCTCTAAAGTTGGAGTCAGCGAATGGAGAACCGTGTCACTTTCTCTGCACAAACTGTTTCGGCGAACATAAAAAATCTATACTCCAGGTGGACGATGACCTGTGGTTTTGCCAGAAATGCAAAACATCGCTGTCAAAGTATGGCTCTTTACCCCACCCCGGTAAGTAATTTCACCAAAAATTTGTCTCAGGGTACCCTACGCTCCAGCGTTACGATTCATCCCGGGTTTTACCCCATTTCTCCGGACGGTTTGGTTAAGCCTGAATCCTGCTTCTGACGCATTTCCAGCTGTCGCCGTTTTCGCGGATTATGGAATCGCTCGATATAGTCGAAGATATCCGTGCGCGCCTCAGCCCGGGTTCGATACTGGCGACGATATATTCGCTCCCGCTTGAGCAAGCCAAAGAAGCTCTCTGCTGCCGCGTTGTCAGCACAACTACCGACAGCGCTCATGCTGCAAATCAGATTGTGTCCTTGCAGGAAACGTTGATACTCGTCACTGGTAAACTGACAGCCGCGATCTGAGTGCAGGATGACCGCAGTTTTTGCCTCGCGTTGCCAAAGTGCCATGAGTACGGCCTGCAGCACCAGCTGTCGATCCTGGCAGTGGCTCATCGACCAGCCGACCACGATGCCCGAGTACAGGTCCACGACCACGCACAGATAAAGCCAGCTTTCCTGGGTGCGCACATAGGTTATGTCCGCCACCCACCGGCTGTTGGGCTCACTTGCTGTAAAGTCCCGCTGCAGGTGATTGTGCACATTCTCTGGTCGAAGGCCACAGACCTTCTTGTGCCAGCGTTTACGCTGCGGGATGCCATGCAATTCCTGCTCTCGCATCAGCCGTGCCACACGGTTCAACCCGCATGCCTCACCTTCATAACGCAATTCCTTCCAGACTCGTGGACTGCCCATCACCCCATCGCTGCCATCATGAATCTTCCTGATGCGCTCCAGCAAGCGTCGGTCATCCTGCGCTCTCTGACTCAAGGGCCGATCTCGCCAATCATAGTAACCGCTGGTTGATACATGCAGACAACGACACATCAGGCGAATGGGGAAGGTATCGCGGCAGCGTTCGATCATGCGATATCTCATTTCGACGCTTTCGCGAAGAACGCTGCCGCTTCTCTTAAAAAATCCCGTTCCTTCCTGACCTGGATCAGCTCACGTTTGAGCGCAGCCATTTCCTCATCACGTGGCCTGCCCTGACCCTGAAAGGCTTTATTA
This sequence comes from Nitrosospira sp. CT, assembly GCF_059489795.1. NCBI lineage: Bacteria > Pseudomonadati > Pseudomonadota > Betaproteobacteria > Nitrosomonadales > Nitrosomonadaceae > Nitrosospira > Nitrosospira sp. CT. Next base: position 62,906 of record NZ_JCAHZJ010000004.1, on the reverse strand, counting down.
CCAACCGAGCCCATTTCCCGGCACCAGCGGCTCAGCATATTGGGATCAATCCCCAGATCACGCGCGATCTGGCTTGCCGGCACATTGGCAGACCGAACCAGTTGTACCGCTTCCTGCTTGAACTCCGCTGCGTATTTCCTTCGCGTTGCCATGACACACCTCCTGACTCATTATCAGCCTTTTTAGATGTGTCCGTGAAATCGGGGGAAAACCCCCCCCCTCTACCCCCTCATTCATCTCATGACAGCCTTATCAAAGACAGTCTTGATATCAAAAAGACTTTTGTCTTGATTAAGATAGAGCCACCTTAGATTTATGTTAATCTAATATGGAGCGATAGAAAGCTCAGTTAGAACAATACCTTTCAATCAGGAGGACGATGGATACACTCACATTGGAAACACCATCCCCGGACGAGATAAGGGCACTACTAAAGAAGCATAAGCTAACCAGGGAGCAAGCTGCTGGCCTCTTACATGTCTCGTTAAGGACTATGCACAACTGGTTAGCTCCTGCTGGTACAGTTAACTACAGAGCTATGCCCCTAGCTGCTTGGGAACTCCTACTGATTAAGGTGGGGGAAAAAGAAGTTGACAGATGGATTCAATGAATCTATAGTTCGTCTTACTGAGTGCGGCAATCCTGCCATAGCGCCAGTAACAAGAGGAGGTCTCACCATCATGGCAACATTCAGCATCACCTTCCGCAAATCCGTTATTGAGTTCTACGGCTTTTCCGCTGTTTATATCCGAGTAGGTTCCTTCGAGCGCTTCTGGAATACCGAGGGCTACCCCTCACACTAACTTTTAAGAGGGCCTGATTAGGCTACTACTGGGGAACTACCGGTTTATCTATGGAGCACTCCTGGTTTACCTATAGTTATCCTCTTATATGAATGTTTAACGGCTTCTGCTAGGGGCTTTGGTCACACTACTTTTAGGGGGTCAACGGGGAATACTGCTGAAAATTACTTGAGGGGATTTTGGAGATTACGATTGGAGGAGTGCTGAGGGGTACTCCTCCTTTCTATTTGGAGGCTTGCCTTACGTTCCCCACAGCTTGCTAATAAAACAAGCTATCTCCCCCGAGAGCGAGGACAATGTTAAGCCCAAGGCCAACCAAACTACTCCCATAGTTTCCAGGCGTATCCCGCCTATAACTGCTTCTTCAATCAACTTCTGAATATCCCTATCGCCTTCTGTCCTAGCCTCTACCTCAGCTTCCATAGCAGCCTTCCGTTTCTTCGCCTCTTCCTCAAGTTTGCGCCGTCCCTCATTAATCTGTGTATCAGTAACGCACAGTCTTTCCTCAAGTATAGCCGTCACCCCTAGAGAAGCTGGAGCCGTGTTCCAGTGATGGCTAGTGGGTGGTCTTCAATTAGAATGCGCATGAGTTAATTAACTGGAGGCTATGGGGTATGAATAAGGCGGTGATAGGGCTGGTGGTGTTGATGCATGTGAGTACGAACGCGTTAGCTGAGAAGTGGATGGAAGCCGCCAGGACGGATTCCTATACAGTATATATTGATGCGGACTCATTACATAAAGCCGGAAGAGGAACCAAGGCGTGGACGCTGTGGGACTACAAGAAACCACAAGATGTACGAGGTAACAAGATAGCATCTAATAAGAGGCTCACTGAGTTTGATTGCAGTGCGCCAGCCTTCACCCTTAGACATATGGAAGCATTTAGCGGTCGAATGGGGGGAGGGCATATCATAAGCACAGTTGGCACTCCGGAGTCTTGGGAGCATGTATTCCCCGAGACTGTGGTGTCAAAGCTTTACTATTTAGCAACAACAATATGTGACTTATAGGACACTCCAGTTCCCTTAGCGCCGTGTCTGGTGTTTATAGTCCGATTAGGGTATACCCAAAACTGACAGAAGGAGCCTGACACTTTGACCACTAATTTGCGTCAGACTAGGGTTTATATCCCATTAGTTGACATGCCCATTTGAAAGGTCCTAGACTTCAATCTGACAATTATTCAGAGAGGGAGGCAGCAATGGCAGCACAGCGAGTAGGGTATATTCGGGTAAGCACGCTAGACCAGAATACACAGAGGCAGCTTGATGTAGTAGCCCCCAATTGAACCGGACACAGATGCACTGATGACAGGAGATAGGCATATGCCTGGTGCTATGCATAGTGCTTCGGGTTTTGAACGTATTGAAGTAGTAACCGGTGTTGAGCGCCGCAGGCGCTGGACCCTGGGTGAGAAATTAAAAGCTGTTGAGGAATCGCGCTTGCCGGGCATGAGTGTCTCATATGTGGCACGCAAATATGGTATCTCTCCCAGCTTGTTATTTCGCTGGAGGAAGCTCATGACTGAAGGAGGCAAGGAAGCTGTTCGTAGCGATGATGCGGTAGTGTCCGCGGCCGAGGTACGGGAGTTGAAGAAGCGAATTCGCGAATTGGAGCGGGTGCTGGGCAAGAAAACCCTGGAGAACGAGATTCTCACCGAAGCGGTGAAGCTTGCCCATGAAAAAAAACTGATCTCGCGCATGCCCTTGCTGTCAGGGGACGATTCGCTGTGAAGGCCATTGCCAACACGATGAGTGTGGCGCGCTCCCATCTTGTGGAACGGATGAGGCCGCAGGAAAAGTCTTTTCGCTGCCGCTATAACAAAGCCGACGATGCCTGGCTGTTGCCCTTGATCCGCGAACTGGTGGATGGCCGGGCAACTTACGGATACAGAAGGATTTGTGCTCTTCTTAACCGCAAACTGGAAGGAATGGGCAAGCCTGCTGTCAATCACAAGCGGGTCTATCGCATCATGCGTCAGAACGGGCTGTTGCTGGCCCGATATACGGGCAAACGGCCTCAACTTTCTCATGAAGGCAAAGTGATCACCTTGCGTTCCAATTTGCGCTGGTGCTCGGATGGTTTTGAGATTCCCTGCTGGAATGGGCAAGTGGTGCGCGTTGCCTTCGCGCTGGACTGCTGTGACCGTGAAATCATCAGCCACGTTGCCACCACCGGCGGCATTACCGGGGAGATGGTGCGCGATCTGATGATTGAATCCATTGAGCAACGCTTCGGGAGTATTAACCGACTCCCGCACAGCGTGGAATGGCTCAGTGACAATGGCAGCTGTTACACCGCCAGAGAGACGACTGCTTTTGCACAGGATATGGGCTTCATCAGCTGTTTTACTCCCGTCAGAAGTCCCGAATCCAACGGCATGGCCGAAGCCTTCGTCAAGACCTTCAAGCGGGATTATGTCTATGTCCATGATCGTCCCGATGCCAAAACCGTCATGTCACAGCTTGACCAATGGTTCGAGGATTACAATGAATATCATCCTCACAAGGGGCTCAAGATGAAGTCGCCAAGACAATTCATCCGCAGCCAGTTACTAACCGCATCCTGTCCGGTTTAATAGGGGCAACTCCAAAAGCTCATACTGCGCGGTAAGCCACACTCTTGTTTTAAGAAACGTTCTCTTCGCAGAATAGCCCGTCTTCCGCATGGCTCAACCACTACGCCATTTTGATCGAGAACATTACCTTTTGCTCCGCTACAGCTCACGAATGTCCCTTAGCAATCTCACAATATCCTAGACCAGGCCGTGACGGGACGCTAAAATGCGCGCCGTTCCACCGGTCACACAACGGGTACCCCTGATTCGGTGTGTGGCAAACCTAATTTGTTTCTTCTTTATATCCGAGCCAGACGTTGCAACCGTAGTCTGGTTTTTGGATCCTACAGACAAGGGCAATCATTTATGACTTTGGCAACTGACCAGAATCTCGACCTTGAAAAGCTGTCCCCAAATGCCAGGAGGATGTTGGAGCTTCGGGATGAGGTCCTGTGGGAATGGGCAGAAAGGGTTCGGCAATCCCTTGAGGAAGCTGAACAGCTGCCCCACCCGATCCTGATCAATACTTTCCCGTCCCTATATGACAACATCGCAGAAGCGATTACCCCGGGCTACCCCAGGGCCACGGGAAATGAAAGCAACACTGTAGCGAGTGAGCATGGTGGCGAGCGCGCTAGGCTGACGAGCTACAACGTCCATTCAGTCATATTTGAATATCAGATACTGCGATGGACGATCTTTGAGGTTTTAAAGGGGAATGGCGTTCAGCTTAACGATGACGAAATTTACCGGATCAATGCTTCCATTGATGGGTCAGTGCGTGAGGCAGTAAATGCCTTCGCCCTTGCGCAATTAGCGCTGCGCGAAAGATTCATGGCCGCTCTGACCCATGACCTGAGAAATCCATTATCAAATGCAAAACTTGCTGCCCAATTGATTGAACACTCCTCAGAGTTGGACAGGATAAAGGAATTTGCAGGGCAAATTGTTGCAAGCCTCGATCGTATGGACGGAATGATTCAGGATTTGCTCGATTCGGCCCGATTCCAGAGTGGAGAACGGCTACAGCTTCGGCTCGAAGAATTCGACATGCAGGAGCTCGCGAAGGAAGTGTGTGAGCAATTCAATTTCGCGCATGGACCGCGTTTTCAACTCATTGCCCGCTCTACCAGAGTCTGGTGGGATCGGGAAGCCATCAAAAGGGCGATGGAAAACCTTCTTGGCAATGCCGTCAAATATGGAGCTTCTGACACTCCTGTCAGGATCAAAATTGATCCAGTACATGGACGTGTGGTACTGACCGTACATAATGAAGGAGAGCCCATTCCCAAGGGACAAATAGAGTCCATATTCCAGATATTCCAAAGAGCAGCAGCGGCAAGGGAAGGGAACAAGAAAGGCTGGGGCATAGGTTTGCCGTACGTGCGCAGTGTTGCGGAAAGTCATGGTGGAAGTATTGAAGTTGATAGTGCAGAACACCGCGGAACAACTTTCCTGATAAGCATGCCAGCGGATGCCAGGCCCTATCAGCATGCCCCAACACTCGAGGGAGAGTGATCCTGCAAGCAGAGACAGACGTAAAGCTGAATAACTTTTCCGTTTCAGCCTGAATTCTTTTTTACTCCTCGAGCGATTACATGAAAGGTGGTAATGATGCCGAAGCTCACTTTGTAATTGCTTATCTGCTTCTAGGAGGACGGGAACAATAACGCAATACCGAAATGGGCGCTGTGCTTGTCCCCAGCACCCGAATAATTTTGCTCAACTGTAAAACCACTGCTTCACACCTCCATTCTTCGCTGAAAAGCTCTATCGTTAGAGCAAGCCTCGCACGCGCGTCCTTGCATTGATCCTTCGCCACCAGGCGACGGCAAAGCCCTGCCAAGGTATTTTTTCCTGAGTCTCAAAATATCACTTGGCGCGAGCTAAGCCGTGACTAATGTTATATTGCAGAATGGGTATCGCCGCAGACCCATTCTGCGCCGCGGATTTTTACTCCAACGATTCGGGAGTAATACTTGCGTGTTCCCACTTCCAGGGAATATTCTCGTTTTGCCAAAGTTCTCTTAATGCTGGGATCTCTTCCAGGTCCCAGTTTTCGTCCAGGTCCCAGTTTTCGAGTGGATCATCTAAGAAGGCATCCATACTTGTCCCCCATTTAAGTGTCTCTGTTAATTTAAGGTACAAACGGCACCAAAACGTACTTCCCGTTGTTGCCTACGGCTTGCCATCAACTGATGGGGCTAACTAAGTTACTATGATCTATGCCATAGTAATTGCATCTTAAGAAATATGCTGATTCTCATCTGTACGGTGGCTCACAATAATCGTTACGACCCCTGAATCGGATGTTTCCGGCTTGCCCAGCCCATCCGGGATGTAATCCGCGACTTGGGCAGTCCACAGCGCATGAGCGATTAATAGACCCGCCAGTAAGCGGGCTTGCGCCGTAGTCTCACTAAATGGATTCGTTCAATAAATTGCCTTCCCTCGGTCTCTCCCGCTACCAGATGGGACAGTTCTCCGTATCGCCTGGAAGCCTTGCTGCCCAACGGCGCATAAGGACCCAATCACCTAGCAAGTCATGAACAAGCTCAACCTCATACCAACGCTGCGCCGTTTCCCAACGTGCACGGACAAGACCCGTGGCCAAAAATCCTACTTCTGATCCCTTTTCTGTTCCTTTCATGCCTTCCGAACTGCTTTGAAGATTGGTTCTGGCATTTTTATTTTCCAATTCTTTCCCGAAATCTTCACTGGCCTCCTGTGGCCGGATGTGGCTGGACAACCTGGTTGACGATAATGGTGTCCGCCCGTGCCTCGACTTGGGCAAGATCGAAAATCATCTGCAGCCGCATCCAGAAAGCAGGAGTGCTTCCCATGGATTTTGATAGTCTTACCGCCATCTCTGGCGATATGCCGGCCTTTTCGTTGATGAGACTGGACAGGGTAGGCCGTGACACGTTTAACGCCTTGGCAGCCGCGGTAACACTTAAATCCAGCTCTTCGATTGCGCTTTTCACAATACGCCCTGGATGAACAGGATTTTTCATGGCCATTTTCAGCTCCTTCAATGGTAATCGGTTAAGTCCAGATCCTGCGCCGCTCCATTCTCGAAGCGGAAAATGATCCGCCAGTTTCCGGTAACGCGAACACTCCAAAATCCCCTGAGATTGCCGGTGAGCGGGTGGAGCCGATACCCGGGGATATCGGCTTCCTCGACTGTCTCGGCTGCCTCCAGAATTGTGAGAATTTCCTCAACTCTGGCAACCATGTTTGCCCCGATACCCCTACGGTCGCCCTTTCCGTATAACCTTTTCAGGGCCTTGTGACGGAAACTCTCGATCATGAGCGAGTGTAGCCTGTAGCCTCACACATTACAACAACTTGTGAGCTCGATGAGCTATGTCAAGCCTCTACGATTACCTCATAGCCCTGATCAATTTGCTCTCACACAGTTTAAAAATGATGTGATAGGGCATCGATCAAAAGTCAAAAAAGTATTTAGTGATAGGCTTTTTGGGGGATTAATCGGCCTCTCATTAGAGCTAGCTTTAATGAGAGGTGGGTTCGTCTTGAGGTATGGAGGTGGTCAAGCTGGATGAGCAGGATTGTCCGGTAACTGTCTCAAGCTTGAGAGTTCTTCATCCACCCTCATCACCAGCTGATCCTTCTTCAAGCTGCGCATTGCATCAGCCTTTTTAAGCAATACCGCTTCCGTCACCACTGACAGAATCCTCTCCTTCGACAGTCCTCTACGTTTGACGTGAGGTGAGATGTATTGACAGGGAGCCGGAGTAGTTGCCAGCAACAATCAAGCGCCAGCCTGGCCAGGGTGGCTAGATTAACCGGAAGTTCAAAACTGATACGACACACCCACCGAGACATTGGTGTTGTACACAACATCTTCTTCGAAGCTTTGCTTCCGGGGCGACCGTTGAAAGCCGGCTCGCAAGCGGCATCGTTCGGAAAGTTTATACCTGGCGTTTAACTCCCCCACGATCACGGTTTCATGCCCGCCTTTCCGTTCGTCTCCTTCGACGCTGCTGAGCCAATTGTTGCGTTCATAATGCAGGCCCAGTTGGACTCCGAGGCGTTCCGTGATCTCTGATTCTAATCCAAACGCCACATAATGATTGGTATAGGAAGTATCGTCCTTCAGAACTGGCTGGTGGCGGCCATCCGCCAATCCCTTCTCAAAGTGATAGCCTAGCGTGAAGTTAACACGGTTTGTTGCATGCCATACGAGGTGTGGACCGACTGTCCAGAATGTGGTGTCTCTCTCTGCGAAGGGATTATTGTACAATCGGGCGCCATAGCGGGTTAGCAATCGCACTTCCCAGTCATCCGACAGGCGCTGCTCCAAGCGTACTGATCCAATGTAGCTAGTCACCCGTTCCTCAGCAAGGGAATCCGCGCGCCTGCTTTTATTATCTCCTAAAAAGAGGTTCGGCGACGAGTAGAAGCGGACCCGCACTTTCGTTCCCGGCACTAGCTCGTGCAATGCCTCGATGCCGAAACTCGCATGGTTGAAGCGTGAATTGAGCGTATAGATAAAAGCCTGCGCTCGAGCGGAAATCTCCGTGCGCCCCCATCTTGATGAGGTCAAGGAATGCATCACATTCAGGTCCGGTTCGAAGACCATGTCCGAACCCTTGCCGAGCAGGCTCGAATCCAACACCGGTTGCGTCGGGTCTCCCTCCAGATTGAGGCGCCGGGTCGCCGAGAACAAGGCCACATCGTCGGTGTAATGCAGAGTGCCCTCGGGATTGGCGGACCAGTCCGCGGATGTGGCAGGCAATGCCCTGTATAGCATTATCATGCCAGCGAGGTAGCAGAACCATTTGGAGGGCCGCCACCTCACACGTTATCCTATCCTGGAAAAATTTCAGAAAAATGCACGGTGGGCGGGTTTCGAAAAAATTACAATCAGCAAAGATGGTGGGCTGCGGGTGATGATCCGAAACCTCGGTTTACGAATTCCGGTAATTGCATGAAACGGCGCAAGTCGTATGTATATAGGCGCGTCGCGTCTGCCGATTGTCGATTTTGGCGAACTATTCGATCTCCGACGAACTTAGCGAGCTGTTGAAATTGCGCAGCGGGCAATGTATGGAGCCCATTAAAACCTATACCATTTATCTAGCCTCAGGCGTCGAAGCGGTAGCTGCCATAATCATTGCGCTGGCGGTTTTTGAAGCTACCTATCATGCTTTAAGACTGTTCTTGATTAGACCTCCAGAACCGGAGCAGAGAAAGATTGATGTACGGCTCAGGTTAGGTCGCTGGCTATCCTTGTCGCTTGAGTTCATGCTGGCAGCTGACATACTAAAAACCGCTATTTCTCCAACTTGGGATGATATAGGCAAGCTTGCCGCAATCGCGGTATTGCGTACAGCACTTAATTATTTTCTTGAACGCGAAATTCGGGTTTCTGAAAGATCCTGTCAAGCTCCTTTATCTCCAGCGAAAGAGCAATGAAGAACGACGGAACTGCCACTGCATGATGTACCGCACCCTTTCAAACCTATAGAGAAATGGACATTATCGGTTTTGTGCGAGGTATGAAACTGGTTCCATATTCTGGCGTTGCAAAGCGAGCCTCACGCCTTCATCGGCTTCCATTCGCGCACGATGTCTTTTTAGATTTGGATAATTGTCGATCGATAGTGGGGTCTGTTCGATCCATCGAGTGAGCACATAGAGATAGGCATCGGCAAAACTCCGTTCCTTCAGGTACCAGTCTCCGGCAACTGCTAGATTTCCCTCCATGCGAGCGTAATGCGCTGCCAGCTTTTCATACGTTTTGGTCTTGATTTCTTCTTGAGCCGCCTCGCTGTCTGCGAATGCTTGTGCTGCAAAGTGGGGGCCATAGGTTGCGTGAACTTCAGAAGTCATGTAACTCAGCGCTTCGGCTTCCTTGCGCCCCAGCTTCTGATTGCGCGCATAGCCCTCTTTGCCATATTCGGCGCCGAGATACGCCAGAATCGCCGCAGCTTCAGTTAATACATCGCCGTCGTCAAATTGCAGGGCCGGCACCTTACCTTTTGGGTTGATAGACAGATACTCCTCTTTTTTTTGATCGCCATGTTCCATCGTTTTGATCGTCACAGGAGCATTCAGCCAGGCAACGGCAATGTTGGGTGCCAACGCACAGGTACCCGGCATAGTATAAAGAATGGGGTTACTCATCATGTTCTCCTAAAGTTCATGATTCCCAACCATGCCGGCTACATCGAGTCATGGATCAAGGTGCTGAAGAACGACAAACGCATCCTCTTCACCGCAACCAGCAAGACACATTGCTGCATCAGGATCGTGGCATGAAGCGGTCCCTGATGGGCGAGGCCATATTCCACTCGCATTAATATATCGGGTTCCGATAAAATTTGGTGAAAGCACGGCCACAGTTCATACCCAAGATGTCAGGACCCTTAAGGGCGTACACCTTCTCAACCCGAACTCATGGAAGCTTCCAGGCCGGACGCGCTTTATTAACCCTCCGGTATATACCCCATTTTTCCCCCAAGTCGCATTTATTATAGGCCCCTTTTTAGAGCTTGTAGTTAGATGGAGATATTTTCGCACGTGCGAAATGCCTTCAGGCATGGTTTACCGCTGTCTTGAGCATCGCACTGGCCTTGAACACTGCACTTTTGTAGCTTTGATCGTCACATTCTCTCCGTCTTGGAATTTTGGCCAGTACGCCCGCTGCGGCTGCGGAAAACAACGACTAGGTGATCACTGTCTTTTGGACAAAGTGCTTGGCTTTACTTACTGGATCACCAGACGGAGCTCGAACTATGAATCGAGTCCAAGTATTGATACAAATTGCACCCTTGATCTTTGCCCAGAGCAAGCATTACAGCCGCTCCGACCGGTACGCCTACATTCCTACCAGCGAAATCCTGAGGGAAATTCGTGCGATTCAATAATGGGAATGAAATTCTGGACGTAGGGCCACTTGACCATGAGTGACAGCGGTTCGTGGAAGTTTGAAAAGGCGAGAATCGGTATCTATGACGAAGATATAGATGTCATGAACCCTGGCAACAACAACCGAGGTTCTCCGAATCATGGGATCGATAACAAGAGAAGGGGGTTTCAGTGACTGGAAGCCCAGAAAGAACGCAAAGGGCTTATGAGTGCTCACTTGAAAAGGTGAAGGGCAGGAAACAGACTGATGGAGATTGGGTTTAGACAACCCCTCCCGGGAGGAGGGGCTGGCGCCAGAGTCAGATCAGTTCAAGCGCTTTTTTTACTGTTCCTGCCTTTCACCATGGCGCCCATCAACCCGAGCCCTGCAAGCAGCAGGGCATAGGTTTCCGGTTCAGGAACGGGGGGAACCTGACCAATGGTGGGAACCTGAGTGATTGTAAAGGTCATCGTGTTGCCTTGGCCCGGATCGAAGGGGCTGATCATAAAGCCCGCGGTGACAGCAGGATCGCCGCTGGCAAGGCTTCCGCTGAAGTCGAGATTACGCGGCCCGCTCGACTGATCGAGCGAGAAGCCGGAAAGTACCGAGTTGTTGTGCTGGGTGAACACGACTCCATTGCCCCGATCAGGTTCTCCGATAGTGTAGTGAAAGTCGGTCCAAAGTTGACTGGAGCTATTGATGAGCGCCTCTTTCACCGTGTAGGGATTGCCCGGACCTGTGCTATGTTCGACAGTGAATGTCAGGACAATTGGATCAACGCTATTGAAGACTTTGGTCAGATCCAGCACTCGATTGGTATCATCTATCGTGTAGTTAAACGATCCCAGACCGTCACCGTTTGCGCTTATACTGGTAATGACGCCTGCGGCCGATGCAGCGGAAATGGAACCTCCGAACGCTAAAGCAGCTATCGCTATCTTGGAAAAATTATTCATTGTTGTACTCCTTATTATAATCACTGCGTTTTATTAGAAGTTATTACGTTCGAATCGCTACAGGCCTTGATTCTGGTTTCAAAGATCAGAAAAAGCACCCTATAGCTTTATCATTCTAATGTTTATTAGATACAGAGGGGATGGGCCGAATTGGCTATTAAAATAACCGAAAGACTCCGAAAAGGAGAATGATCTTACTGGTAGCGAACTTTACCCGTGATAGCCTATTTTATCGTGGGTAAAATTTCGCCCCAGATTCAGGCCGAGAGATTACGCTCTGCAAGAGAAACAACCAGGGCGTTAATTTTCCTGAATTTAAGCAACTGAACGGGCAAGGCCCGGGACCACTGCCTCCAGCCCATCGATGACTCTGGTCAGGAAATCGTAGTTTACTTTGTCCGGTGTATCCTCTGGCGTATGGTAGTGCCTATAGCGCAGAGGCGCGGTATCGGTGAGCATTACTGCGGGATATCCCTCTTTCCAGAAGGACCAATGATCGGAACTCCACGCACCGGGAAAGTTGGTCGGAAGCGTCAGCGCTTCGCAGGGGAGATTCGGACACAAATCAAACAGACGATTGGTCTCCCGCAACAATTCCTTCGAACGATTGTTGCCCACCAGCGCGATGAAATCTCCTCGCCTCGGCAGCAGCAGTCCCATGAATGACAACCGCTGGCTTCCTTTCTGCCCAGAGCAGTAACCGATGGTCTCAAGACAGATCATTGCCCTGATCTTTTCCCCACGTTCACGGCATCGACGTGCGTAAACCCGGCTCCCCATTGTGGCAGTACGGGTAAAGGGGTGTTCTTCGTTCGTGAAGGCGACCAGACGCACAGTACGCGGGAAGGTTTTTCCTGAAAATGCACGGGCAAGTTCAAGAAGCGCGGCGATGGCGGAACCATTGTCGTTTGCACCCGGGGAGCCGTGATGCGTGTCGTAATGGGCCCCGAGAATGAGGATTTCCTCCGGCCTGTCGGTTCCGGTGATCTCCACCTCCAGATTCGCGAAGCGCCGCCCTTTTGTTTCGTAGAACTGCTGATTGACATGGTAATCAAGAGCGCCCCAAGACCGGTCGATGAAGGCTGCCGCTGCCGCCAACCCGTCATATTGGTAGAGGTTACGCTCCCCGATATCGGAAGCCAGTTTAGTCACATGCTCGCGTATGCGCTCAGTCCGTATCCTTTCCTGCATCATAATTCCTCCTTTTTCAGTTTAGGTATCCTGATGCAGGCTCCCATCTACGTGGATTTTTCTGCCTCGATTGTTCGTAGCTGTGTTGCTGTCCCTAATCCACAATGAGATTCAACTCATGCCAAGGAATTGGCCTTCGGGACTATGCTGCTTTTCTCATGCCTCTCCTCGTACGTCAGCACATCATCAAATACCTGGTCAAATTCCTTTCTAATGATGTCATAGCAATCGCAAGCCTCCTTTTGGAGCCCGTCCCGGTCAATAACCGTGATGTGGCCCCGGCGGTAGCGGATCGTCCCCGCTTCCTGCAATTTTCCGGCAATCTCTGTAACACCCTCGCGTCGCACGCCTAGAATGCTCGCCATCAATTCCTGGGTCATAACAAGTTCCTGAGAGCCGAGCCGATCCAGGGCTAGCAACAACCAGCAGCATAGCTGTTGCCCGATTTTATGATGTCTCGTGCATACCGCGCTCTGCCCGACCTCCGTGATAAGCGCATGGCTGTAACGCAGCAACAAGCGTTGCAGTGGCCCCCTCTGGTTGAATTCCTGTAGCAGGAGCGCGCCTTTCAGGCGGTAGCCGAGACCGGCGATGTGAACTGTAGCCCAGCTTGGAGCGCTTTCGCATCCTGTCAACAGTGGCATACCGAGCATGCCCTCACACCCCACGCCAGCACTTGCCGAGGATGAGCCATTTTCCAGGATGTGGTGAAGGGAAATGATGGCGGAAGTCGGAAAATAGACATAAGCAGGAAGCGGTCGGTCGGCTTTCCATAGGGAATCCCCAAGCGCCATGGGGACTAATTCCAGATGGGGTATTAAGTGCTCAGGGTCAGGCAAAGCAGCCAGGAGACGATTCCGGCTGGGATGGCTCTGGTTGAGATAGTTCTGATTCTGATTGGGTTGCTTCAAGCGGGAGGAGGGCATTTACTCGAAAAACAGCGTTCAGCTTGAGCCCAAAGATAGCAGATACACTTACCATGCCATTTCCACACTCACACCTAACCGTTCTTATCTCACTTATTTAGACGCCCTCACCATAGATTTATCTCAATCCGATATCTGTTCGATGACGAACAAATGCCAAAACATCTACGCGGCAAGGTGGAAGAACGGCATATTTTCCGGCTAGCCCTCCTGTTGATGTCATTAGCCCGAAGCTGCTGGCTTGCTCAAAGCCTAGGCGGCGCTGAAATTGGATTTCTTGCGTGAGTAGGATTGTGGCCCTTTCCGGGGAAAAGACCAGAGACACAAACGTCAAGCAGCAGTATTTTCGCGAGAATTTACTATTAATTAATTAATTAGGGGATAGGGATGTGAACTGAAGCCACATCCCTATCCCACACTGCAATTTAGTACCCGCCTGCTCCCCCTCCAGAGCCGCCTGTCCCCGAGGTTCCACCAGAGCCCCCTGTCCCGGATGTTCCGCCGGAACCACCTGTTCCGGAGGTTCCACCAGAGCCCCCTGTCCCCGATGTTCCGCCGGAGCCACGTGTTCCCGATGTTCCGGAACTTCCGGACCCCGACATTCCTGAGCTCCCTGATCCCATTGATGAACCCGATCCCGCCCCAGTGCCTTGGCCGGACATTGCCCCGCCAGTTCCTGTGCCACTGGTTTGGGCGTAAGCCAAGCTAGCTACTCCAGATATCAGGCCGGCAAGCAGGATGGAACGAGTAGTGTTTTTTAAAAAGAAGATAGGTTTCATGATTGCTCCTTCATCTCAAACCAGCGAAATTGCTGGATTGAAATAATAAACTTATGCCCAACTCGTTCCGTACGGTGGCACGCATAGCTTTATGGCTGGCCCAGTCAAGCTCTAAACACATAAGCACGCACCAGGGTTAATACAGGAAGAGCTTGAATGCGCCTTGCTCGGCGTACAGACTGATCTGCTCGGTTACCAACATAGTTCAGTAGAATTTGTTTGCGAATTGATGTTTGAAGTGCGAATGGCTCAATAAAAAATAACCGAAGAAGCACCTCAAGAGGATATGCTGCAAATTGTTGGTAACCCGAACCAGGAAGCTATTAATGAGGTTTTCCCCTGTTACCGTGGATAGACGTGGGATAGGGCTGTGGATAAGTTTCTTAAGCCTCTGTCTCAGATAGAACTATTTGGGTTGGTCAGATTTGTTGCAGCGTTGTTTCAGACAGCTTGGGCAGCAGTTTGGAAGAACAGAGTTATCACTCGCACGTGCAAAAATCCTGGATAACAGGGCCGATATAGCTTGACGAAAGATTAAGGCACGTAGGGAGAGCAGTAGCCCTGAATTCCTACACGCCCCAAGAAGGTGTCTGTAGGAATTAACGAGGGAATTTTCGCATTGCCAGGCTGTGAAAAAACTCGGGAAAACAGCGCCTCATGCGAAAGTGTTCCCACTCCCTTACTGGTATTCGAGTGGAGGAATTTGCCCTTGAAGAACTGGAGGTGTGCCGGCTTCCGCACAGATTTAACAAATTGAAAGGGTGACGATATGGGCCATCAACTTCGAGCAGAAGGAGGGCGCTATGAACAGCGTTCTACTGTTTTGGGGCACATACATACTTGCGTTTCTCGCTGTTTTAATCTTGATCTGGAACTGATCTGCAATAAAGGCTCTGTGACCTAGACGGGGTAAAAGGGATCGAGCAACTGCGTCAGCATAAGGTATATTAAATGGCTGATAAGGACACTAGCTTTGGTTTTATTACGGTTCACTTAGTTTACGGAATCGATCTCGAAGATAAAGAAAGCGCTAATCAAAGCCTCCTAGTTTTTACCCATGATAACCTATTTGGGTAAATTTTCGCCCGGGATTCGGCCGAGCAGTATGACAAGTATGATCTCCAAGGATCTGCTATCTGGAGATCGACGTGGCCGAGCTCGAGCGCCTGACCATCACGCTCACCCCTGAACTGGCGGAATTGATCAAAGCGGCGGTCAATGAGGGCGACTATGCCTCGGCGAGTGAAGTGATTCGTGAGGCGCTGCACGACTGGAAAGTCCGGCGGGAGCTCCGGCAGGAGGAACTCGCGGCCCTCAAGGCGGATATCGACCAAGCCTTGGCACAAGTTGCGGCCGGACGAGTGAGCGAGTTCAATGCCGAGTGGATCGTTGAACGTGCGAAGAAATTACTCGCCTTACGCAAGCGACCGGGCTGATAGTTGGAAGTCGATCCGTGCCGATCGAACTGGATATGACAATGGTGTGCATAATATATAGTATATAGGAAAAAATTGGCGGGCGCGGCTAGCGGTTTTCCCCGTCCTCGCGCCTGTGTTGCGGCCGCTGCACCCGGGGTGCGGAAGACGGATGGAGAAGATCAGAGAGCGGGAATATTCCCCCTTCCGTCCCCATGATCGTCCCCATGGCATCTATTGTTTGTCCGTTAAAAAAAGATTGTCCACATAATTACATGGATATTTTGAACATTTTACACTTCGGTACTGCCTATCACGCCAGACCGACATAAACACACATCACCTGATAGCCAAAGGAGCGATCCCCCAGGTATCGACTAAATCACAATTCGCTCGACCTCATCAAGTGAAACCTGATCGTTCCTCCGGTCATAGAGACCGGTTGTGCGCGTACTTTCATGCGCAGCCATTTGCTGCGCTACCTCGAGCTTGCCACCATTACGCAAGTATTCCGTGATACCTGTAGCACGGAAGGAGTGATTGCCGATACGAGTAAGAATCCCGGCCTCCATCGCGCGCCGCCGGATCATGCGATATGCATCGGCCTGACTCATCGGCCGGTTGGAGAGCTGACCGGTACGGCCAAGTGTCGTGGAGAACAGGATGCTCTTAGCCTCGGTTAGCAATGCTGCCTTCATGTAGGCATGCAGGTACTCATCGAGATTATGGTGACAAGGCATTTCCAGCTGCTTGCCACCTTTCTCATGCAGGCGCACCCAGGTACGTCGACCCTGCACATAGATATCCTCGACCTTCATGGAAAGCGCGGCTCCGATCCGGGCAAAGGTATAGACCATCAAACCGATCAGGGCTCGATCCCTCAAGCCGATAAAGGTGTCGGTGTCAATGGAATCCAGCAGGGTACGTGCCTCATCCGCACCTAGAACAGCAGTCTTGCCTTTCCTGACCGAATGCTTTGGTCCACGCACTGAACTCGCAGGGTTCATTGCAATGACCTGGCCAACCACCAGCCAGTCGAACAACATACGGATTGCTGCCAAGTGCAGCTTCACCGACGGCGAGGATAGACGCCCCTGCAATGTCTCGACGTAGGCGGCAACATGGACCGGCTCGATGTCGCGCAACTCGGTTAATCCATTCGTCTCGCACCAGACGGCGAACTCTGCTGCGGCGCGAGCATAAGCCTTGCGAGTGTTCGGATTGCGAATGTTCGCAGTGAAAAACTCGATGAAGCGTTTCCCTGCGTCAGGGGTGGGCGTGAACAGCGCCGGGAGTGCTGTTGCTCCAGGGATAATGTTCAATAACGTCATTGATACCTGCGTCACTTATCGATCCTCCCTAGCATGCCACAGGCGAAGGATATAGATTCTGGTGGGAGTATATTCATAACGCATCTCATAATCGCCGATGATCACCCGCCGCACATCGCGTGGAGCAAATTCATCAAGCGGTACACCTAACTGCGGAAACGTCAAAAGCTGTTCTGCGCCGCTCACCAGTTGCTGCACCACTCGCGCCGCTGCACGAGGATTTACAGATGCAAGAAAGGCATGGAGTCGAACCAAATCATGCTCCGCGCTCGTTGTCCATTTGAGCGCCATGCGTTAAGTAGACTCATCAAGGCTTTTAGCCCAGTCACTAATTGAAGCATGATCTACGACACGTCCGGCATCAACATCGGCCAAACCTTCGCGGGTAAGTTGCTCCCGCTTGGCTTCGAGCGCAACCCAGGAAGTCAAAGCTTGTTTAACAATCCACCCCTTGGGGCGATCAAGACGTACCGCGAGTTGGTCAATTTGTTCTGCGAGCTCACTAGGGATATGGGCGGTGACAACACGAGTACTCATACAATTCCTCTGCATCAATTAAATCAATATTAATCAGGTAGATTAATATTGTCTACCTCCTCGTTTTACCCTCCCCTCTTAAGGTCCCATTAGTGAATGATAACGTCCTTTATCAGGGGTATTTCGTCGGCCTCACTCCCTCCGCCCCTTAACCTTTAGCGAGGAGGAAGTGTTGTATGTCCCACAACAAGCTATTCTGATCCGGTATGACCTACACACGTTCTTCCTGTAGGTCAACATTGTTGAGATAGGTGGTTTCGACCCTTCTTAGAGTGAGTAGAGGATCACCTGTCATAGAATAAGAGCGGCATATCGGACTTGTGATGCGTTAAATATATGTGTAATTCCTGTGTAATTCAGCAACTTCCTCTGGCGCTTCGTCGATGACCACGCCGGTCCAAAATGCCTAGGGTTGCATGTCCCAAGTGCCTGCACGGACGTCCCAGTCCCACGCCATGAGCAAGGCGCTCGGCAAGGCGGGATTCAAGTTCGTGGGATCGACCATCTGCTACGCCTTCATGCAGGCCGCTGGTATGGTCAATGACCATCTGGCAACCTGCTTCCGGCATGAAGAGGTCAAAGGCGAGTTTCGTTCGTCGTCGCCTCGATGATACGGTAGACATGCTCGCCGCCCTCCGGTTTCTCCGGAGTCAGCGTCGGCCACAGTTTCTTCTTGAGCGCACTGGAGAAGGTGCCGCGCAATAGGGCGATCGCAAAACCTCCTTCCTGTGTTCGCGGATGCGCCGCTTCACCTCTGGATTTCCCCCAAAAGCCGCCACCAAAAAGCCATATCCGCAAAACCTCAAATAGAGCGCCAATCTGCCCGTATTCTTGAGTCTTGAAGCGCTAACCATCTGTATATCCTCTTTGGCTCAGCCAGTATCAAGGCCTCTTCCTCTTCAAGCAGGAATTACCTGTTTGATCCTCATTGCCAATCTTTCAGCGGATATGCATAAATCATGAACAATAATCCGGATTTCAGCATCGGTTTTTCCACCAATCTCGTTCGCGGTCTCAACCCGAACTGGCAGCCGCAGAAGGGGTTGCTCAACATTCTCTATTCCGCCGAACTCCAAGCGATGGATTTAAGGCCCGTGGAGCCGGTCGAGCATCGGGGCTCGTGGTCTTACCCTGGGATTACGCTTCACGAAACGGCTTTGGAGTTGCTGGACGAACTGATTCCGTATGAGATCGTCAAGCCTTCCAGCGACATCGATGCGCCTTCCTTTGGGCCGGGCGCCTTGCTGGCGGGTGCTGCCGGCAGCCGGGCTTCCCTCGAAATACTTTCAAAAACCATCGGGGTGGATTTGACGAAGCCGGGATTACGCTATGCGCTGGTCAAACTGGTAAGGGTGGATGGAGCGGACAACCATGCGTCGGAGGTGGGCGGCATTCTGGTACATGCGCGTCCCCGTCAGCCCGATCCCGAGTATGGGCTCACTCCTGCCTTCACTTCGGCTTCGACCAGGTTGCGGCATACCGGGCGCAGCCGGCTGCAGGATTACGGCGATCAACTGACAAAGGATGATGCCAACAAGGTCCTCGATTCTTTCCGCGAGTTTGGCACCCATTATGTTTCCGGCGTGGAGCTGGGCGATACCATCCTTCAGGTGTTTGCCTATCAGCCGGAACAGTTTGCGCGGATCAAGTCCGCTTATGCGGACGGCAGCAATCCGCTATCGGGTCCTGGCTCGCAAAATTTTGTCCAGTTTACGACCGACCGCGCCGCCGGTATCTTCGGCTACGTGGAAGAGTACGGAAACGTCATTTCCCTGAGCAATTCCGCCGTCTTCAATTCGACCCTGGAGCGGGGCGATTGGCTGGATAAGCTGTGGTCAAACAAGAACAGCGTGTTCTCGCTGTTCAATGTCAACTGCGTACTGTCCCTTGCCGATCTCCAGCAGGAATTCGCCCAGCAGACGGTGATAGGTGTGCGTCTTGCCAGCCTGAGTGTGATGATCGAGCAGAAGCGCGGGCTGATATGGCAGCGCATCTTCAAAGGCGCGATGGCGCAGAAGTACCGCACGACGATACAGCCGAATTTTTCCATTTATGACCAGCGCGATTTTGTCCGTATGCTGCCGCAGGATACCGCCGGGGTCGTATCCTTCATTGCCACTCCAACTATCAATGCGTACAAGGCACGTCTGGATCTTGCAGACATGCAGCTCGTGGCTGCCGAAGAAGTGCGGGGTTTCATCCTTCTTGCCAACGTATTATCCGTGGGCGGCAACAAAACCATCGAGGTGCCCGGAAAAAAAGTGCGGCTGTTCGGGCAGGTGCTGGATATGCGGGTACAAGGCCAACCCAGAGCGATCTCCCTGGCGGATGAAGCATTTGAATCGCTGCAGTTGGGGTGTGATGAGTTTCTCGGTGCCTTGGCGATCAGAAACAGTTCCGGTTCACGCTACAGTGTCATCGTGGATGGACTCAGGTTCAACCTGGAAGGCGAGGGGTCCGGAGGCAGTGCCTTTTGTCGCGGATGACGTCCGCGTTGCGCCTCCCGCTGAGGCGGTGCCTTTGCTTGTGAACAGCCTTCAGTTTTCCATGACATTTGCCGAAGCGGTCATCAGCGATCAGTCGGGCAAAGCTAATGGTTGTCTCCAACAGTTCGTGCGCGATTATCTGAACTGGGTGGCGGAATTTCTATCAGGCGTAAGTGGCAGCGAAGAGCTGCTTGCATTGCGCGTCCGTGCGATGGACCTCGCCAGCTACGCCATCAATCCGGAATATGGCAGCTTCGTTCCGATCCTGCCCTACACAGACTACGAGGAGTATGTGCAAAGCATACTCAGCTACCTGGACAGGATACAGCTGCAGGTGGCGCAAAACGAACAGCGCATGGCCACCCGGCGTCTGGAAGAACGGGTGATTGATGTCGGCAGGACGCTCAATGAGAACATCATCAAGTCGGGCGAGCTGGTCAGTGATGTGATCAAGGCGAATGCCGGGCAGCAGAGAGACCTGGAAGGATTCTACGATTCGCTGATTGCCCAGAGCAAGGCCGAGGCTGACCAGCAGCAGAACAAGATCAACGACCTGCGCGCGTCACTGTTCGAAGCCCAGGGAGAAGTGAACCTGGCGGTACAGAAATATAAATCCGCGGTGCAGCAATGGCAAACCATGGAAGCGATCAAGTTCGGCCTGGAAGTGGCCACCAATCTGTTCAGCCTTGGCACTTCCATCGCCGTCCCGGCATCCTCCATCTCCGCAGTGAAGGACCTTGGCCTCACCGTGCAACGGATTCAGAAGACACTGAATGTGCTCAACGCCCTGTCCAAGCTCTATACCGGCGCGAGCACCGGCGCCAAGTCTCTGGAAAACGCCCAGCACGCGCTGGATGATCTGGATGATGGGCAGTTCGGCAATCCCTCGATGCTTTCCTGGGACGAGATGTCGATCCAGTTCAACCAGACCATGGCATCGGGCCCGGACGTCATGCCGGAAAAAGCAAGCCTGCAAGCGGCTTTTGCCACGATGGTGCTGCGCGGCAAGGCGGTAACCGGCGCTGAATCCGCATTGCATGCCTTGCAGGGCGACATCTATACGAACCAGAAGCAGAAAGAGATCAACAGCCGCCAGGCAAAACGGCTGGAGGAATTGCAGGAGAAGCTGCATCCTGCGCAGGTGAAGGACCTGGACCGTTCCGCAATCGATCTGGTGGCGTTGACCGGGCACCTGACATTCATCCAGAACCAGATGCTCACAATTCTTGCCAAGGCATTCCTGATGCAGGACTTGGCGCTTCAATACGCCAACCTTCAGCCCGCCACTCCGGTTCTAGCGTACAGCCTGCTTAAATTCAGCGCTGCGGTAGTCCAGCAGAAAGCCGCCACGTTGGAGGCCAAATCCCTGCTCGCGCAGTATCAGGTTGCACGAACGAAGCCGATCGAATACGTTATCGAAGGGGTAAAGCCAGAGGAATTGACTGGTGGCAATATCTTTCGCACTACCATCTTCCTGGATGCGCCGGCATTCTACCAATACGTCAACGCCAGGATCGTTTCCGTGGTTGCTTCCGTGGAAGGTGTGAAGTCGACTGAAAGCGGTACTTATCTGCTGCGCCTGGCCTATAGCGGAACGCCCTTTCATGACCGAAACCTGCATCGTGATCCGCTGACATTCCGCACGCCGTGGCGCGAGCGCATATACAACTATAACGCCCAAGACAACTCGCCGAAGTTTTCGGACGGGGGGCAATCCTGGTCTGAAGGTGTAAGCCGGGTGACGCCCTTTTCCATCGGGGAGATTTCGCTGCCGAACACGAGCACGAACAAGGGCCTGCGCTTCGATGGCGATAGTTTGACGATTCGGTTGTCCTTCGTGCTGGAAGCAAGAATTGCGGATGCGCAGAAAGTCATGCAGCGCCGCGCATTGAATCGTCTGCTCGCATCAGGCTTGCCCACGGTGCTTAAAGCTCCACCGGCTGAAGATTTCCGGCCGCTGCTTGCTGCGGCTCCAGCCTTGCCCTCCGCAGACACGTTGCTGAAGCAGATGTATGCTCAGGGAAGCTGCACCAACGGCTGGGATGTGGTGTTCAACATGAATCTGGAAGAGATCAACAGAGCGCTGAAGGACCAGTACGAAGCCCTGAAAAAGGACACAGCCTACAAAAACAAGATCGTTGTCAACACTTCGGAGAAATATCCGGGCGACGTGACCGTGATCAACCGCTTTACCATTGAATACGGCTACCCCCTTCTAAGTTTCAGCATCAATAACAACAATAACAACAATACGGCGATGCTGAGAATGGAGGTTTTGAACGGCTCCGTGCAGCGCTGTTCGAAAGTGGGGCCATTTCCTGAACAGTGTGATACCCCTCAATCTATCGGCGGCGAAACCTTGACGGCGGTGATTCAGCTGGCCAAGGTGGCAGGGACGGTCAAGATTGATAACAGCAATCACAATGTCTTGAAAGTCCAGCTTGACATGAAGGAGGGAACGTTCTCGATCAGCAACATCGATCTGAGCGACGCAACCAAGGTGGAATTCAACAAGGCGGTGAAGGAATACTTCGTCAATAACCCCGTGGTCTACCTGATCAACCAGCTCGACCTGACCGCCATTCCCACGCTGGAGTCACTCAAGCCGAGCGATTTTATCTTCAAGCCACTTCAGACACCGGGCAATAACGAGATGCTGCAGCTCTTCATCATGACCGGGGGACGGGCGGCGCTGAATTACTCCCAGGCTTTCCTGAACAATATCCCCGAACCGATTCCGCAGGGCCAGAGTAACAGCATGATGGTCCGCTCGGCGCTGATATTCAAGGATGTGCTGCCGCAAAGTTTGAGAAACAGTGGCTGGGCGCTGCAAGGAGTCGATCCAGGCAGTTCGGCCAAGGCGTGGTCCGCCAAATTCACCAGTGCCAGCGTCACCGGCAGCGTGGACTTGAGCAAACTCAACCACACCTCGTCCACCAGCAGCGGTCATGGCAGTGGATCGACCACCGAGTATACCTACTCGATTCCCGGTGGCAACGATGTGTCCTGGTCGCTGGCGGATACTACCATCACTGTGCAGCCAAACGGGCAGATGTATTACAGCGGGTCACGCGGGCAGTCATTGCAGTATAAACAACACTCCTGCACAACGGTCTATCCATGCTTTTGGAGTTGCACCCGCTGTAATGATTCCATGCTGGCCACGGACATGACAATCGAAGTGAAGGCAGCATTACCACTGGGTGTGGGTGGAAGCGGGCGCAACCAGGCCATCGAGATCAAGACTTCCGGTCAGGGCGTGGTGGTCAGTGGTCACTTGTCGGGAGGAGGACCTAGCGGTTCCGACGACTTGAAAGCCCAGGTCAATCAGCAGATACAGAGCCAGGTGCCGGCGCAGATTGCGGAAAAGCTATCCATCCAGTTCGATTCCATTTCGGTATTCGCGCTGAAAAACCTGCTGTTCCCATCGAACAACTACATCTCGTTCAGCAGTTGCGCAGTACCGGGCGATCTGATTCTCCTTGGCAACTTCAACTCGGCAAAATCCTAGGAACGAGAAAAACTATCCACATTTGAGCGTCTCGAGTGGACGCTCTTTTTTTTGGGGCGACAGAGGCACTGGCTTGGAGAGCAGTGGCTAGTCCGGATATTTTACCCGGATCACTGGATAATGGCGAGGTTTGGTGAAATATACGGACTAAGCCATTGTCAGACTGATATCTACTATTTCACATTCAGAGCACGGTAATAACGCAAGCTGCAAGGGTGGAAGCTATTGCGCTGTACACGGCCTCATCCGGGCTCAGTTTTGATGGATCAATGTTTTCTTTCAGTTCCGGCCAATACCGTATCGACGTCATCTACCCGAACTACGAATCTATGCTTGCCGCTCGCCGACAATATGAAGGAGAGGTTCTCCACGAAGGCGACCTGGTCGAATTTGAGAGAAGAAGTTGTTCGCTTCAGATAACCCGACCAATCATTCCCCGTTTCGTGACAATGAAGATTAATTATGAGTTTATGACAATAGTATAAAACCTGAAAGAGGAGATTCTGCTGTCTTCACGGAATAAATAATTAAAGAACATGAAATGAACAGTATTGCCCTCCGGGTCGGAAACCAGATCCTTGCTTCGCCCAGTCACCTCGCCAATCAATTCCTTGGTATAAGCTTGCAAGCGTTCGTCAGAAAGTTCAAAGGCTGAGAACAGTTTGATGTTCATGAGCTTATAGTAAACGCTCTCTTTGAAGCTAGTACCAAATAGCGATGAACCGGCAAGAAAAGCGACTGGTTCGCCAAGTCGATAGCCAGCCGCGCGCCAACTCAAGGGGATCCCAGCCCACAGGTAAGACTGGGACTGAGTTCCGGTATAGAAAACTAGCGGCTCTCCAGTGGACCCGCCAGTTTTCTTACGCACTCGCCTCCCACTGTAATGGGAATTTGTTAGCTGCTCTCGATTGCGGTTTGCAAAAGCCTTGTCAATTATCGGTAGTTCTTCAAAAGAACGGTATTCAGCATAGAGAGGAAGATATGCCCGAATGGCACTGAAGTAGTCGTCCAGCAGCTGTTTTTGGCGCTGCTGTATCGCCATGCTCGACTCAAACTGTATGCTTTCCAGCTCGCGAAGCAACGCTATGGAGGATGTTCCGCGCATCAAATCGATCAGATTAAATCCCACGCGTCTCAGCATGCGCCTACCTCATTGGGTTAGAATTTTTTGCCCCACAGTGTGATGGTGGGGGTTAATGACAAACCTATTTCCGATCCTCCAACCATGTTTTGCAACGGATAGCAATAACTTGCGTCTGAAGAAAGATATTCCGATAAATGTTTCTCTGAGAAAGCACATGGATTGCGTGTCAAATCGGCATGAGTAAGAAAAGCGCGGGTATTCTGCCCTATCGCAGACGGAATGGCCGGCTGGAGGTTCTGCTTGTCCGCCCTGGAGGTCCGTTCTGGAAAAACAAGGATCTCGGCACATGGTCGATTGCAAAGGGCGAATACGAGGAGGATGAAGAACCGCTTCAGGCTGCGTTGAGGGAGTTTTTTGAGGAAACCGGGCATCGTCCATCGGGACCCTTCCTTCCACTTACACAGCGCAAGCAACCCAGCGGGAAGCGGGTGGACGCCTGGGCTACGGAAAGCGATTGGGATTCCTCAGGGTTGATCTCAAATGCTTTCAGCATGGAATGGCCGAAAGGCTCCGGCAGAATCCGGGAGTTCCCGGAGGTGGATCGAGCGGAGTGGTTTGACCTTCCCGAAGGAAAGCGACGCATTCGTCCTGGGCAGCAAGGTTTTCTTGAAGAGCTCAGCGAAAAGCTATCCTCGAACGAATAAACAATCCCGGTTCACAGGACGCTCGGCAGCATCCATGACCTCTATTAAGGGGCCACCTGGGAGGAAGTCAGCAGGAAGGTGAAACGCAAGTGAAATGGATGGGCTTCTGCCCTGATCCCTTGACTCCTTGAGATATGCCGATCCATTCTTACCGGAGCCAACAGGCCGACAACTCTGGAGTGATATAAGTCTTCTTCAGAAAAAGAAGGGGAAGGCTTGCAGGCTGAATCAAATAGCCAAAAACCCGCCGAAGCGGGTTTTGGTTGAGAGGAAGGGGATGTCTGGAAAGTTGATTTAAAGCTTGTCTGCCGCGTCCTTCACGGCTTCCTTGGCGTCTCCATATTTCTTCTGTGCCTTGCCGGCAACTTGTTTGCCAAGGCCCTTAGCCTCATGCTCTTTACTTCCTGCCGCCCTTCCGGCCTCTTCCTCAATTTTTCCTGCGATGTCTTTCGCGGTTCCTTTCACTTGATCCTTATTCATAAGTCGATCTCCTTTTTCTACGAAATTTAAGAGATGATGATTTGCTGATATTGAGATGATTTGCCGTTATTTCAGTAAATCGATACGGCATTGGAAATCAGATTAACGTTTTTTAGCAGCTCATACTGTTCGGTAGGCCACATTTAAAAAAATTACCTTAAGTTGCTTAACAGCTCGCGGCGGAACGTTGGTAGTGTCGCTATTGTTCCATGCACTGAGTGCTGCATTAGCAGCCTCTAGTGCCTTGCCTCTTCGGGGGCGTCCATCCGTCAATGAAAAAGTTGATTACTGTCCCAAGAGTTCGCCCACCGGTTTGAGCGATTCGACTCGATCGCAGATTACTTTGACAATAGCCAGTAATGGGGCTCCGAGCAGTAAACCTGCTATGCCCCACAGCCAGGCGAAGAATAACAGTGCGATGAACAGAACTGCAGGATTCACGCGTGCAAATCTGCCCTGTAGCCATGTGGTAAACACCATTCCCACCACGCCTGAAATAAGCAAAAATACCGCTATCAGCAAGAATGCCTGGCCAAGCGAGCCAAATTGCAGCACCCCGGCAACGCCGCAGGCGAGCGCAACTCCGACAGTTCCCAGGTACGGAATAAAATGCAGCACTCCGGCAGCTACCCCCCATACGGCGGGATGCTTCAGTCCCAGCATTTCGAACGCCAGCCAGGTCATGACGGCAATTAAAGCATTCGATATCAACATGACAAGGAGGTAGCGCTGGATTTGACTGTCTACTTCTTCAAGTATCCGCACTGCATCTTTCTTCTGGGAAAGCGTTGGCCCGACAAACCGTACAAGCTTGCGTCGGAAATGGCTGCCTGCGGCCAGCAAGAAATAAGTAAGCAGCAATACTACCGGGGCTTGTGCGGTAAACGTGACCAGCAACGCTGACTGCGTGAGCATAAGATCGCGCAACCACGCACTATTCTCCGATTCCTTGACTATGACTGCGCGGCCTGTTGCTGATTCCAGACCGGCATCGACAGCAACGCGCTGGAGTTCGTCGACAGCTTGCTGAACATGGCGCAGGGTACTCCAGTTTCCATCACGCAAAATGTCTAAACTCTGCCGCAACTTGCGCACCGTCTCGGGAAGTTGTTCAACCATTGTTGCCGCATCGGCGCTTAAAGAGAGAGTCATCCAGGAGGTGCCCCCGACGAGCACTCCCAGTACACATATCGCTCCCAACGCGCGCGGAATACGATAGCGTTCAAACCAATCCACCACCGGGCTTAATGTGTAACTTACCAGGATGCCAAACAATAGGGGAACAAGGAAAGCCCGTGCCAGATATAGCGCGGCAATGACTGCGATGAATGCAAGTATCCAAAGAGCCG
This sequence comes from Nitrosospira sp. CT, assembly GCF_059489795.1. Taxonomy (NCBI): domain Bacteria; kingdom Pseudomonadati; phylum Pseudomonadota; class Betaproteobacteria; order Nitrosomonadales; family Nitrosomonadaceae; genus Nitrosospira; species Nitrosospira sp. CT. The sequence goes on along the minus strand of NZ_JCAHZJ010000004.1, from coordinate 35,917 downwards.
TTGAGTTCCTTTCCCTTAGCTCAGTGTCAAGGAGAGATATTTTTTCGGTAACAATCGGTGCGGCAACCTCAAGGGCGGGTGCCTTTAATTCGATCGGCGATTCATCGGAGGGTGAGTTCATGGGGTTCTTGGGCTAAATGATAGAGTTGTGCTTTAGTGCGCACACAATCCTCTCTACTCGTCTTGGTGATTCCGCGGATATTGATATCAAGCGTGGCTAAGGTAATCTGAAGACCAGCTATTGCACAATGGGCTGTGACTCAGGATACCAGTCACGGGGATTTCCTGGGAAAGATTCTTAATGTTGGGAATGATGTTCCCCTTGAGCCCACAGTGCACTACATTGAGGAAGCTTGCAGCCTTGCCCTCCCAATCAATCGAATTGAACTATGAAGTTTCCCTCCCTGACGTACAGGTTACTGATCCCGCTTGACACTGTTCCCATATTTTTTTCTAGACCCGAAACTCTTCCAATTGTTGGTATTCAAATGCTTGTAATACTATAATCACGAAATTTTAAAATTCAGCCGGTACTGAGCTAACGTGTCTTCGATGCAGTTATTTGCCTTCGGCATCAACCACCAGACCGCGCCGCTGGATGTGCGCGAGCAGGTGTCGTTTCCAGCGGACGCCATGGAGGATGCGTTGCACGATCTGGTAAGCCATCGTCCGGTGAGAGAGGCGGCGATTGTTTCTACCTGCAATCGCACCGAGATTTATTGCAGTACCGATAAACCGGACGAAGCCACCCACTGGCTGGCGGATTTTCACCAGTTGCCGACTCGTGAGCTTGAGCCGTATCTCTACAGGTTGCCGAGGGAAAAAGCCGTGAAGCACGCCTTTCGCGTTGCCAGCGGACTGGATTCCATGGTGCTGGGCGAGCCCCAGATACTTGGCCAGTTGAAGGATGCAGTAAAATCGGCTGAGCACGCAGGCACGCTCGGCATGCTGTTGCACAAGCTGTTCCAGCGCACCTTTTTTGTTGCGAAGGAGGTTCGCAGCTCCACCGAAATCGGGACAAATTCCGTTTCCATGGCAGCGGCCTCCACCCGGTTGGCGGAGCGCATTTTCGGAGACATCGGCGAGCAGCGCGTGTTATTCATCGGTGCCGGCGAGATGATCGAGCTATGTGCGAGCCATTTCGCTGCCCGTCATCCGAAGCGCATCACTGTCGCCAACCGGACTGTCGAGCGGGCGCAGGCCCTGGCGCATCGGTTGAACGGGCAAGTCATCACCCTGAATGAGCTTCCCGACCAGTTGGCGCTTCACGATATTGTCGTCACCTGTACCGCGAGTACGCTCCCCATTCTTGGCAAGGGCATGCTGGAGCGGGCTATCAAAGCACGCAAGCACCGACCGATTTTCATGGTGGATCTGGCTGTGCCGCGAGACGTGGAGCCTGAGGTGGCGGAGCTGGATGATGTGTTCCTTTATTCGGTGGATGACCTTGCCGATATCGTTAAGGAAGGTCTGGATTCCCGGCAGGGAGCGGTGGCGCAGGCAGAGGCGATTATCGACTCGAATGTGGTCAATTTCATGCACTGGCTGGAATCGCGCCACGTTGTGCCCACCATACGCGCCTTGCGCGACCAGGCGGAGCGTTACCGACGTCATGAACTGGAACGTGCAAAAAAACTGCTGGCCAAAGGTGAGGATCCGCAGAAAATCATCGAATCCCTGAGCAACGGGCTTACCAACAAGTTTCTCCATTTACCCTCCTACGCGCTCAACCACGCCGCTGAGGACGAGCGTGACGATCTGGTCGACCTGATCAGCCGCCTGTATCACCTTCATCCCTCAGAATGAACAAAAGTATAGCTGCCAAGCTCACGCAACTCAGCGTGCGCCTGGAGGAGTTGAATCGTCTGCTGAGCAGCGAAAGCATCATGGTCAATCTCGATCAATACCGCAAGCTGGCGCGTGAACGTGCGGAGATTGCGCCCGTGGTCGACTTGTATAACGCTTATCTGCAAAGCGAGCAGGATATTCATACCGCGCAGGAGATGGCTGCTGACATTGACATGCGCGAGTTTGCCGATGCCGAAATACGGGATGCCAAAGAGAGGCAGGTGCGTTATAGCGCGGAATTGCAGAAGCAATTGCTGCCCAAAGACCCGAACGATGAGCGCAATATTTTTCTGGAGATCCGGGCCGGTACCGGGGGAGACGAGTCCGCGCTATTTGCGGCCGACCTGTTTCGCATGTATGCACGCTTTGCCGAACGACAGCGCTGGCAGGTGGAAATCATCTCGCAAAGCCCGTCCGACGCCGGCGGGTATAAGGAAATCATTGCCAAAATCAGCGGTGAAGGTGCCTATTCCAGACTCAAGTTTGAATCGGGTGGGCACCGGGTGCAGCGGGTGCCAGCGACCGAGACGCAGGGGCGCATCCATACTTCCGCCTGCACCGTTGCAGTGATGCCCGAAGCAGACGAGATCGAGGATGTCGCGCTCAATCCTGCCGAGCTGAGAATCGACACTTTTCGCGCTTCCGGAGCAGGGGGCCAGCATATCAACAAGACGGATTCTGCTGTGCGCATTACTCATCTGCCGACGGGAATCGTGGTTGAATGCCAGGATGGCCGTTCCCAGCATAAAAACAAGGCGCAGGCGATGAGCGTCCTGGCTGCGCGCATCCGCGACAAGCAGATGCAGGAGCAGCAAAGCAAACAGGCGGCAACGCGCAAATCCCTGGTAGGTACGGGTGACCGTTCAGGACGTATCCGCACTTACAATTTTCCCCAGGGACGGATAACGGATCACCGCATCAACCTGACGCTGTACAAGATCGAGCAGATCATGGATGGGGATTTGAACGAGCTTTGCTCCGCGCTGCTGGCCGAGCATCAGGCCGAGCAGTTAGCGGCAATGGCGGAGTAGATTCTCCGTTCCGGTGTCGTCCATCACAATTTTCGAAGCGCTGGGGCAAGCCCGCCGAAACATTGCCGATATCGACGCGCGGATGCTGTTGCAGTACGTCCTCAACGTAAATCATGCCTACCTTCTTGCTCATCCCGAGCAGAAACTGACCGCCGAGCAGACGCAAGCGTTTTACCTGCTGACAGACAGGCGGGCCTTGGGCGAACCGGTTGCTTATCTGACGGGCACGCGTGAGTTCTACAGTCTGGAGTTCAACGTCACGCCTGCGGTACTCGTTCCTCGACCCGAAACCGAATTATTGATCGATCTCGCGCTGGCGCGGATTCCTCCGCATTGCCAGTGCAGGATTCTTGATTTAGGGACGGGCAGCGGCGCTATCGCGCTGACCCTGGCCAGGTATCGTCCGCTGGCGGAGGTTACCGCAGTCGATGTTTCAGCCGCCGCGGTTGCCGTTGCCAACGCCAACGCCGCGCGATTCAAGCTGAATAATGTGCGCGTTATGGAGGCAGACTGGTTCGATGGGGTGGCCGGCGAAAGCTTTGATCTGATCGTATCCAATCCGCCTTATGTAGCAAGGGACGATCCTCATCTGGCCCAGGGTGATCTGCGCTTCGAGCCCCAGATTGCACTCGTAGCCCAGGGAGAAGGTCTTGACTGCATCCGGTTGATTATTGCTTCCGCTCCCGCTCATCTGGCGCCCGAAGGCTCACTGCTGCTGGAGCACGGTTACGATCAGGCGGAAGCTTGCAGACGCCTCCTGAGTGAAGCAGGCTTCAGGGACATGTTCTCCCATCCCGATCTTGCTGGAATAATGCGGGTAAGCGGTGGATGGTTTAGGAGTTTCCCGGGAGAAGCTGCTAAAATGCAATAATAATAAGATATATCGAAGAATTGCCGTGGAGGGCTTTCCCTCGATAATCCGATTTGCAGAGCTAACGTTTTTTGAGGAGTCAGATATGGATACGCAGGAAATCATCAAGCAACAAGTCACCACGCATCCCGTGGTGCTCTACATGAAAGGTTCGCCGGCAGCCCCACAGTGCGGTTTTTCGGCCCACGCAGTAAAAATCCTCAACGCTTGCGGCGTGGATGATCTTTTCGCAGTGGATGTGCTCGCGGAACCGGAATTTCGCCAGGGCATCAAGGATTACTCAAACTGGCCTACCATCCCGCAGCTCTATGTTAATGGAGAGTTTGTCGGAGGCTCGGACATTGTTTCCGAAATGTACCAGAGCGGTGAACTGCAGAAGCTGCTGGAAAGCGCCGAAGCAAAATAAATCCAGACAAATTGATCGATTGATTGATATCGACGAGGGGAACGTTGGCCAATGGTGGCCCGCTCCCTGAGCCCATCAATGGCGCTTGGGCCTCATGAAGCGGGACTGAAGCGACCGTATATTTCGTCCATAGTGGTCCATAGATTGTCTATAGGCTGATCGCAGCGGCGATGGCCCAGTACCGGGCAAACTTTCCCACGGCCATGAACAGCATGGTCGATATCCAGTTAATCCGAAGCCATCCTGCTGCCACGCATAGCACATCCCCAATGACAGGCACCCAGGCGAGCAGCAGGACCGGGCTGCCATATTTGCGTACCCAGATCAAACCCCGCTTGCTTCCCCCTAATCTTTTAAGCAGTGACTTCTCATCGGGCAGCAAGAGGCCTATCGCATAGGAACTCATGCCCCCCATGGTATTGCCGACTGAAGCAAGCCCCAGAGCGGACCAGTAAAGCTCGGGGTAAGCTGTCAGCACGCCAAATAGTACTGCTTCCGAGCCGCCCGGAAGTAACGTGGCAGCAAGAAAGCTGCTGGTAAACAGCGCCAGCAGGCTCGATTGCTCATCCATGGCAACCCTGCTTGAGAAAATAAAGCTGCGTTTCAGTTAAGAAAAGCGTTGAATAAATCTTCAGCCCGATAAAAGGCTTGCAAAGTGAAGGCGTGCGGCCTGAGTGAAAGGCGCGAAATCCTGGAAATCCTGATTACGACTCCTGCACCTGATAGCTCATCAGGATTGTACCAGCAACAAGCCCTTGGCGGCATTCGGAAGCCCGTTCGAGGGTATGCTCAGGGATAACCGGGAAGAGGCGTTACCAGGGTAAACACTTAGGAACAGGCGACCCCGCAGGAATGGGATGCAGCAGGGGCAAGTGTGGTATTAGGAGCGGAGATTGAAGCCCTATGAAGACGGGGCAGGGGGATGTCAGAACCCAAGGGGCAGAATGTTTGCCAGGAGTGCGGCCTGATGCAATATGAAAAAAGTGTAACCTGTTCTGGAAGGATAGCTGAAAATGTGCGGACGCTACGGCTTGAATCATCCTGATCCTGTGTTGGCAGACTGGTATCGTGCTTCATTCATACCGGAACTGAAGCCCCGCTACAACATTGCGCCAACCATGGAAATCCTCGCCGTGCGCGATACTGACAGTGGCCGCATGGGTTCCATGATGCGCTGGGGCCTCATTCCCTACTGGATCAAGGATATGAAGAAGCTGCCCGTATTGAATAATGCCAGGGCAGAGACGGTGGCCGAAAAACCCAAGTTCAGGCAGTCCTTCCGCCAGCGGCGTTGCCTGATCCCCGCTTCCGGGTTCTTCGAATGGAAAACGGAGGGCAGGCGCAAGCAGCCGTATTTTATATCGAGCCGGGACGGCGCACCATTCTCGTTTGCCGGCCTATGGGAAACCTGGGACAGCGATACGGGAGAGACGAAAGAGAGCTGTGCCATCATCACGACAGAGTGCAATGCGCTGATGCAGCCAATTCATGATCGGATGCCGGTCATACTTTCACAGGATACATGGGATACGTGGCTTGACTCAAACCTGAGAAGGGATGAGATCCTGCTATCCCTGCTCAAGCCCTTTGATGCTGACAGGATGCAAGCATGGCCTGTAACACCGGCAGTGGGTAAGGTAGTAAATCAGGGGGAAGAGTTATTTCGTCCGTTGATTTCAGAACAAGAGGGAGGGCTTTTTGACATGAGTTAAATCTGAAAACGCCAGATCACAGAATTCAAGTATTAATAAGACGCATATGCTCTGGGACGGGAATAAATGCGGGTTATTACATATAGTTCCTTAAATTGACCTACACAAAAGACGGTAAAAATTGCAGGATTTCAGTTCGAGAAAATGAACCGAATTTGACTTACGCGCGTTATTTGTAGATGATATGCAAACCGATTACTCCGGAAATTCCCTGAATTACCATCTCTGCTTTAGAGGAAAACCATGACAACTCACTCATCTTTCAAGCAAAAGGTCGATTCCATCATTGATGCGAAGCACTTGTTGAAGCATCCTTTTTATCAGGCCTGGACGGCAGGCAAGCTCACCAAGGAGCAGTTGCGCGGTTATGCCGAGCAATATTTTCACAATGTGCTGGCCGAGCCGACCTATCTGAGCGCTGTACATTTCAATACGCCGCATTTTCATAGCGAAGACAATAGCGGCGACATCAGTGTGCGCCAGGAGGTGCTCAACAACCTCATCAGCGAAGAGCATGGTGACAAGAACCATCCGGCCCTGTGGAAGAATTTTGCCCTGGCTCTGGGTTCGAGCGACAAGGACCTTGCGCAGGCCTCTGCTCTGCCCGGAACAGCACGGCTGGTTTCCACCTTCCGCGACATCTGCCTGAACCAGCCGTTCTACGCAGGTCTTGCCGCGTTGCACGCCTTTGAATCGCAGGTGCCTTCGATCGCTTCGGTAAAAATTGATGGGCTGGAGAGATACTACGGAATGAGCGATCCTTCAAGCTACGAGTTCTTCAGCGTTCACGAGGAAGCGGATGTATATCATTCCCAGGCTGAATGGATGTTGATCGAGCGGTTTGCGGACACCCCGGAGAAGCAGGCCGAGGTGCTCGCCGCGACCATGCGCGCATGCGAGGCGCTGTGGGGGTTCCTGGACGGCGTTTATGAGAAGTATTGCGCCGATCTCGCTTGCGAAGAAGAGGAGCCGGTTACGCTGCACTGAGGAAATTCCAGGGAAACTTCGTCTGGCAGGTCCTTCATCTCCGAAGGACCTGCCAGTTTACTGATAAAACCCAGGTACTTGCTTATACCCGCCTGTCTATCCCGCTTATTCTCTTTATACTTCTTCTCCGCTTCTTCTCCACAACTGTTTCTCCACCCTGTTACCTCTCCGGCGCCTATTGCTCCGCCGGCTCCAGGGGAATGATTCCATCCAGCGTTGCAAAGCACGTATTCCTTGCAGTAACCAGAAAATCGCGCAGATAGGGCCGTGTAGCGGTTTCCGCCAGCGTTGACGCGTACAAGTCGCTCCACAGTCCCTGTGAACCAATCCGTCGCGCGGTCACATAATCATGCTCGACATAGTTTTTAAGGCCCCAGCTAGGTAGCGCCGCAATACCCCGCCGACTGGCGACAAGTTGCAGGATCGCCACCGTAAGCTCGGCTGTGCGCCGCTCAGGTTGAACGCCGGCTGGTTTCAGCACATTGCGGATAAGATCGATACGCTCTTCCGGTACTGGATAGGTAATCAGCGTTTCGCCGTCAAAGTCGCGTGCATGCAGGATTTTCTTCGCGCGTAGCGGGTGTTCCGGCGCCAGAACTGCAAGAATTTCGAAGCGAAACAGCGGGTGGTGAACGATACCGCGTCGCTCGACCTGCTCCGACCCGATCACCACGTCCGCGCCGCCTTCTTCCAGAAGCTGGAGGGGATCGCTGTGAAATCCCGAAACCAGATCAAGTTCGACCTCCGGCCAGTTCTGGCGGAAGGCGTCCATCAGCGGCATCAGCCAGTCGAAGCAGGTGTGGCACTCAAGCACGATGCGCAAACTACCCGAGGCATGCTCCGACATTTTGGCAAGATTTCGTTCGGTAGCCTGTATTTCCTCAAGTACCCTGCGCGCCAATGTGACAAGATGCTTTCCCGCTTCGGTCAGTTCGATGTTTTGTCCCTGGCGGCGCACTATCGGCAAGCCGTAATGGTTCTGCAACACTTTGATCTGGTGCGACAAGGCCGATTGGGTCAGATGCACGCGTTTTGCCGCACGCGAGACGCTACCTGTTTCATCCAGGGCTGCGAGGGTGCGTAGGTGTCGGAGTTCGAGCAGAGAGAGGGAAGTCATCGTCACGTAGAGACTTATGAATCGTATTCATTGATATGTTACAACATTTCATTTGATTCATAACCAGGTCTGCCACAAAATTGTCAGTAACTCCACAGAACACATTGAAGTGGGACCGAACGATCGAGGAGAATGACCAATGGCACTGACACATAACCTGGGATTTCCGCGCATTGGCGCGCAACGGGAACTGAAACGCGCACTCGAAGCATACTGGCGCGGCGATATCGATGATGAGCAACTCAAAACCACGGCAGCGGAATTGCGGAAGCGGCACTGGCTTTTGCAGCGCGAGCAGGGTATTGACCTTATTCCCGCGGGCGATTTTGCCCTTTATGACCAGATGCTGAACATGACTGCACTGCTGGGTGCAATACCTGAACGCTTCGGAGCAGGCAAGGGTGAAACGGAACTGGACTTGTACTTCGCCATGGCGCGCGGCACTGCCGATCAGCCTGCGATGGAGATGACCAAGTGGTTCGACACCAACTATCATTACATCGTCCCGGAATTCGATGCCCACACTTGCTTTCGTATAGCTTCCGAGCAACTCTTCAGGGAAGTTGCCGAAGCGCAGGCGCTCGGCATCAAGCCTAAAGCCGTCTTGATCGGGCCGTTGACCTACCTGTATCTTGGAAAAGAGGTCATCCGGCAGGACGAACAGGAATTCAGCCGCCTGGATTTGTTACCCCAACTGTTACCAGTATATCGCGATATTCTCGTCCGGCTTGCGTCGCTAGGCGTCGAATGGGTACAGATCGACGAACCTGTGCTGGCCCTCGACCTGGACGAGGATTGGCTGCGGGGTCTGGATCAGGCTTATGCTGGTTTGCGGGAACCGGCAGACGGACAAGCACAAGGCCGCTCGGCACTTGCGCGACTCCCTAAAATTCTTTTAGCGACTTATTTCGATGGCGTGAACAATCATGCCGAGCGATTGAAGAAGCTGCCCGTGGAAGGCCTCCATATCGATTTGTGCCGGGCGCCTGGTCAACTCGGTATTTTTCTGGAGGGTTACCCGGCTGGAAAAGTGTTGTCCCTGGGCATTATCGATGGGCGTAACATCTGGCGGGCAGATCTCGTCCACGCCTTCTCCGTTTTGTCGCACGCCCAATCCCTCCTCGGAGAGAGGCTCTGGATTGCGCCCAGTTGCTCGCTCCTGCATTGTCCGGTGGATCTGGAGCTGGAAAATAATCTGGAGGCTGAAATAAGAAACTGGCTGGCATTCTCGGTACAGAAATTAAAAGAAGTCTCTATCCTGGGGCAAGGGCTGAATCAGGGTGAGCAGTCGATACGCCCGCAGCTGGATGCTTCCACCGCGGCGAGACGGGCTCGGCGGGAGTCACCGCGCATTCACAATCCGGTGGTACAGGACCGTTTGAATCGGCTGACTGAACAGGATGGCCGGCGCAAGAGCCCGTTCAAGATCAGGCAGAAACTGCAACGGCAGCGTCTGCAACTTCCGCCTTTGCCTACCACAACAATTGGGTCATTTCCTCAGACAGCGGAGATACGCAAAGCGCGTGCGGCTTTCAGGAAAGGAGAACTCGGCAATTTGCAATATCTTGAAGCGATGCGCGACGAGATACGGCTGGCGATCAGAAAGCAGGAAGAAATCGGGCTCGATGTGCTGGTGCATGGCGAGGCCGAGCGCAACGATATGGTCGAGTATTTTGGCGAGCAGTTGTGGGGTTATGTCTTCACGGAGAATGGATGGGTGCAAAGCTACGGCTCACGCTGCGTGAAACCACCGATTCTATACGGGGATATTTACCGTCCCGAGCCTATGACGACGGACTGGATCCAATATGCGCAAAGCCAGACCGGAAAGCCGGTCAAGGGAATGCTGACCGGTCCCGTCACTATGCTGATGTGGTCGTTCGTGCGTGATGACCAGCCGCGCTCTGTCACTGCGCTGCAACTCGCCCTTGCCATTCGGGACGAGGTTGTGGATCTGGAGAAGGCGGGCATTGCAATTATCCAGATCGACGAGCCCGCTTTTCGCGAAGGCCTGCCATTGAAAAAGCGCGATTGGAATGCATACCTGGAATGGGCGGTGCATGCCTTCCGTGTCGCCAGCTCGGGCGTAAGGGATGATAGCCAGATACACACCCATATGTGCTACTCGGAATTCAATGACATCCTCCCAGCAATCGCCGATATGGATGCAGATGTAATCACGATTGAAACGTCGCGTTCACGCATGGAGCTGCTGGACGGGTTCGGCCTATTCAAATATCCCAACGAGATCGGGCCGGGCGTCTATGACATACACTCCCCACGGATTCCTCGCGCCCGGGAGATGCTGGAGTTGCTGGAGAAAGCCTGCCAGGTGATCGATCCTGATCAATTATGGGTTAACCCGGATTGCGGGCTGAAGACGCGGGGATGGGGGGAAGTCATGACCGCCTTGAAGCAAATGGTGGAAGCCGCACACCTGTTACGGGCACGTCTCGGATATTCGGAAGCCGAGTTACAACCTGAGACATCCGAATTCGATAAGGAACCAGCGCAGATCAGTGCGGGGTAATCCGGTCTTCGGCAGAAGGCTTTTCGGGCGCTTTTTCGGATGCCTCCGGTTGCGGTGACGTGTGGAGCACCTTTATAAGGTTTGCTTCGAGCTGGATCACTGACCTGGAGTCGCTCAAAATGCTTCCTGTAATCAGGAAAGTATCTTCGGCACGCTCGCCTAACGTGTTTATCCTGGCGCTGTGGACGTTCAATCCAAACTGCACGAGCACTTGCGCAATGCGCGAGAGCAACCCGGGCTGGTCGCCCGCCGTGATGGACAGCACATAATAGGCCCCACTGTCGTCTGGCTCGATGCTGACTTGCGGGGTGATCGGAAAATGCCTGAGGTGGCGGCTCAGGCGCCCTTTCACGGGGGGCGCCAGTAAAGCCTGCTGCTCCAGTAGCTGTGTCAACTCCTGCTCAATGAACTGAAACTCCCGCGGATGATGGTTTGCCCCATTGAAGGGGTCCAGTACCAGAAAGTTGTCGAGCGCGTACCCCTCGCGGGTTGTGTGGATTTTTGCCTGGACGATATTGTAGTCGATACGGTCGAAAAAGCCGCAGATACGGGCAAACAGGTCCTTCTGGTCGGCCGTATAAACCAGTACCTCTACCCCTGCCCCGGTTTCGGCGGTGCGTGTTTTGACTATCGGTGTCGGTGACTTCATCCTCTGGCTCAGGTGCTGGGTGTGCCAGGCAATTTCCCGGGGATCGTGCATCATCAGGTAGCTGGAATCGAGCCCCGACCAGAACCGCTCGTAAGCGCGTCTGGTTCCATCATCCGCATGTAGCAGTTGCAGCACCTTGTTTTTGCGGTTTTCCAGTGAAATATCGGTAAGCGCCATTTGGCCGCAAAGATACTGCCGGGTGCGGTGGAACAGATCCTCAAGCAGCTTGCTTTTCCATGCGTTCCATACCTTGGGACTGGTGCCCCGGATATCCGCCACCGTGAGCAGGTAAAGCGCGATGAGATGCCGCTCATCTCGCATACTTGTGGCGAAATCCGCAATGACGTCCGTATCCGCTATGTCTTTTTTTTGTGCCGTGGCGGACATGCGCAAATGATTTTCCACCAGCCAGACGACCAGTTCGGTATCTTCTGTAGGCATTCGGTGGCGTTCACAGAAGCGCTTCGCGTCAACCATGCCGAGCACGGAATGGTCTCCTTGCCGACCTTTGGCAATGTCGTGGAACAATCCGGCAATATAGAGTACTTCAGGCCGTTCGAATTCGTTGATGAGTCTGCTGCAGAGCGGGTATTCATAGGCAAATTCCGGCGCCATGAAGCGGCGCAGATTTCGCACGACCATCAGGATGTGCTCATCCACTGTATATACATGGAAGAGATCATGTTGCATCTGGCCGACAATTCGGCCAAAAGCGGGGATGTAGCGCCCCAGAATGCCATAGCGGTTCATCAACCGGAGTTCGCGTGTCAGTCCCCGAGGTTGACGCAATATTTCCATGAACATGGCGCAATGACGCGGATTGCGGCGAAATGAAGCCGTAATGAGTGGCGTCGATCGCCACATCGCTCGCAACGTCGCGGGGCTTCGGCCTTTCAGGTCGGGGTTTTGTTGCAGTAGCAGAACACTTTCCAGTATCGCGCCGGGATTTCGCTCAAAAATATCCTCGTCGCGTATCTCCAGCAGGTTGCCACGCTTCTGAAACCGCTCGTTGAGGATCGTCGTCACTGCCTCCTTGTCCGGAAAAATTTCCGCATGCAGGGTAAGCAGCAAAATGGTATTGACCTGTGTCACCGATCTCGCCGCGCGGTAGTACCGTTGCATCAGCATCTCTCCGGGACGGCGCGGCGGCTTCCCAGCGATGCCAAGTTCTTCGGCCAGGGAATTCTGGTAATCGAATAACAGGCGGTCTTCGCGTCTGCCACCGAGGTAGTGCAACCGGATGCGGAGGTCTTGCAGCACAGTCTGCTGACGCTGGATGAGCCTGGCCTCGCGGCGGGTGATGAAGCCTTTTTTCGCCAGTTCCGGCCAGGTTCTTCCGAATCCGGCGGCACGGCTGATCCACAGTACGTTTTGCAGATCGCGCAATCCGCCGGGGCCCTCTTTTATGTTCGGCTCGAGCTTGTAGGGTGCGTCCTGGTATCGTTTATGACGCTGCTGCTGTTCGAGCTGCTTGTCGACGAAGAACTTCCGGGGTGCGAGCATGGCTTCCATCACCCGCAGGAATCGATCGAACAGATGGGGGTTGCCGACAAGAGGGCGAGCTTCAAGCAGGCTGGTCTGCACGGTAATGTCGTTGGCTGCTTCTTCGCCACATTCCGCGACGGTGCGCATGCTATGGCCGATATCCAGGCCGATATCCCACAGCAATCCTATCCAGTGCTCCAGGCACGTCCCGAGTGCATTGTCCATCGCCTCGGCGGCGCTCCCCTTGTCCGGAAGCAATACCACAAGGTCGATATCGGAATAGGGAAAAAGCTGTCTTCGGCCGTATCCACCCACGGCCAGCAAGGCGATAGAGCCGGGCATGTTCATTTCATGCCATACCTGGCGGAGAATGCCGTCTACCAGGTGACTATGATCCCGCAGCAGGGCTGCGCCGTTTCTGTTCTCGTGGTAGCGACGCTGCAACGACTTGCGGCCGCTCAGCAGCTTCTGCCTGACCGCTTCGTGGCTGAAAGGTCTTGCATTCAGCCCCTTCATGGCGTCAGGAACGAAGGGTGGGCTGCGGCGGCGTGCCACCCGAGTGTGTCAACACTTCATATCCTGATTCAGTGACGAGTACAGTATGTTCCCATTGCGCCGACAGACTGTGATCCTTCGTGACAATGGTCCAGCCATCGGCCAGCTGGCGAATCTGCGGCTTGCCAGCGTTGATCATCGGCTCGACGGTGAAGATCATTCCAGCTTTGAGTTCGAGTCCTGTGCCGGCGCGGCCGTAGTGAAGCACCTGTGGTTCTTCATGGAATTTTGCCCCGATTCCATGACCACAGAATTCCCTCACCACGCTGTATCCATGTTCTTCCGCATACTGCTGAATGGCGTGGCCGATATCCCCCAAACGTTTTCCGGGTTTGATGATTTCAATACCCTGCCACATTGCTTCATAAGTTACCTTGCACAGGCGCTTCGCCTGGATGCCGGGTTCACCGACGAGATACATCCGGCTGGTATCACCGTGATACCCGTTTTTGATGACGGTCACATCGATGTTGACGATATCCCCGGATTTGAGTCTCTTATGCCCCGGTACACCATGACAAACCTGATGGTTGACCGAGGTGCAGATGGATTTCGGGTAAGGCGAATAGCCGGGAGGGGCATAATTGAGAGGCGCAGGAATGGTATCCTGCACATTCACCATGTAATCGTGGCACAGCTTGTCAAGCTCATCGGTCGTCACTCCAGGCTTGACAAACGGCGTGATGTAATCCAGCACTTCCGATGCAAGTCTGCCCGCTACCCGCATTTTCTCTATTTCATCAGGGGATTTGAGATGCACCGTCATACAGATTCCAAAGCCATGAGCCGATAAATGTGAATGAAAAGCTTATATGATGAGGATGGGAATATCTTATTGCAAGACTTGCTGATCCGCAGCAAGGTCAGAAAAACCGCAGCGGAAGAATACTTCGCTAAAAATCACACGTCCATGAGCATGACAGGAGGGAGAAGCGGGCGAAGCGGGAAAGGAGCATTCTGCATTCAAGGGTTTTTCCAAGCTCTTTATTGCGCCGCCGTTTTTGCCTTGCCATGCGTTCCTGCACTTGGCTCGCAAGTGGTCCTGATGATACGGCTATTCGGAAATTCCGCCTTTAATTTTTCCAGTTGCCCCTCCAGCTCCGGCGAGGAGTTCTCCGCGACGAATTTGACCTGTTCGACATTCCTTGCTCCGATAATGGCGGATACGACCCGTTTATTCCTCAGGACTGCCAGAAAGGCGCGGGCATCCTCGATTTTTTCAAAAAATCCCAGCGAAATCGCATTATTCCACTTGCTGTCGCCTTCCACGATCTGGTAGGTGGTAATATCGCGCCGCTTGAGCTCTCCTATCTTCCGTTCGGCATGTTGTTTGTTTGTGAGCGGGGGAATGTGTACCCAATAGTAGGGCACCATGCCCATGGTCCGGGATTTCAGTTTGCCGTCGAGATTATGCCGGGAAATGGCTGCTTCGACATGGACCACATCCGGTTTGGCAAAGGCTTCCCATTCCAGGCAAATAGATGGGGGTGGCGGGGCGGCCTCTGATGAAGGTCCGGTTTTCGCTTGAAGCTCTGCTGGGAGGGGAGTCCTGCTTTCGTCCGGTTCAAGCTGGATATATAACGCGAAAGCGAGGTTGATAAACAACAATAGAAAAAATAATGCTCTCATTACGGATAAAGTCATTGTTATTGTTGTTGTTATACGGCCTTTGCCTTAAAATGCACAGTCAAATCAAAATACCAAATTACTTTCTTCGGAGTCCCAGGAATGCAAGGCATCAAGCTAATTTCGATGATTATCGCATCGGCTGTATTGGCCCTGTCCAGCCACGTTTTTGCGGAAACGCCTCCTCAGCCTGTCAAAACGGCAGGAGATGCGGCTAAAGGTCAGGAAATCGCCACCCAGGTTTGCGTCGCCTGCCATGGTGAGAGTGGCACCAGCATGATTCCTGAGAATCCGAATCTGGCTGGACAGCATGCCGAGTATATCATCAAGCAGCTCAATAATTTCAAGTCGCAGGACGGCAAGCCGGCAGAGCGCGAAAGCGCGGTGATGTCAGCCATGGTTGCGCCGCTTTCCGACGAGGATGTAAGGAATCTCGCAGCTTATTACGCCAAGCAGAAACCCCATCCCGGGGTGGCTAACAACAAGGAACTCGCGGAGGAAGGGGAAAAAATATACCGGGGCGGAAATCTTGAAACCGGTGTACCCGCCTGCTCCAGTTGCCATTCCCCCAATGGCGCCGGCATTCCTCCCGTTTATCCCCGGCTCGCCGGGCAGCATGCACAGTATTCTGCTGCCCAGTTACGCGCCTTCCGGACAGAACAACGGGCAAACGATGCGAACAAGGTTATGCACGTGATCGCAACGCGGATGAGCGAAAAAGAAATGCAGGCGGTGTCCGAGTTTATTTCGGGGCTGCGCAAGTAATAAAAGTCAGGGGATTCCGAAGTTATCGCAGAGGCGATGCTGATAAAATCGGGAGGACTATAAGGCGCAGGATGCCGTCCGTCCGCGTGATCAGAGTCCGGCAAGACCGCCGCGGAGAGGGCGCGGGGCAGAATGCGGTCCAACCCCAGCAGTCAAGCCTAAGCCTGTGTTCGCAGAGCAGTATCTTCAAAGGAAGATACTGCCTCGCTATCAGCGGCAACTGCCCGCTGTTTTTATTTCCCCGCGAAGATTTGTTCAGCAGTGGCTAGCGTCTTGCTGATTTCAGCATCACCGTGTGCCGTGGAAACAAATCCGGCTTCAAATGCTGACGGGGCGAAATAAATACCTTTCTCGAGCATCGCGTGGAAGAATCCATTGAAAGCATCGCGGTTGCAGCTCATCACTTCAGCGTAACTTTCCGGTAGCGTTTCCCGGAAATAAAGGCCGAACATGCCGCCTACCGCCTGTGCACAGAAAACCACGCCATGTTTCCTGGCGGTTGTGACCAGCCCTTCGGTGAGTGCGCGGGTACGGGCGGTCAGTCTGTCGTAGAATCCCGGTGCCTGCACCAGCTTCAATGTAGCGAGACCGGCAGCGACTGCAACCGGGTTTCCCGAAAGCGTACCCGCCTGGTAGACAGCCCCCACTGGCGCAAGGCATTGCATGATTTCTCGCCGGCCTCCAAATGCAGCCATTGGCATACCGCCGCCGATCACTTTGCCCAGCGTGGTGAGATCGGGTTTTATTCCGTAAAGCCCCTGGGCACACTCAAGTCCGACGCGAAAGCCTGTCATCACCTCATCGAAGATCAGCACGCTGCCGTGACGCGTGCACAATTCGCGCAAACCCGGCAGAAAGCCGGGGCGAGGTGCGATAAGATTCATATTGCCCGCCACGGGCTCGACGATGACGGCCGCAATTTCGGCGCCGAACTGACCGAAAGCCTGTTCAACACCGGCAAGATCATTGTAATCGAGCACAACCGTGCTGGAAGCCGTTTCAGCGGGAACACCCGCGGAACTTGGATGGCCGAAAGTCAGGGCGCCGGAGCCTGCCTTCACCAGCAGGGCGTCGTCATGGCCGTGATAGCAGCCTTCAAACTTAATGATGCGATTCCGCCCGGTATAACCGCGCGCAAGGCGGATTGCGCTCATGGCGGCTTCCGTTCCGGAGCTTACCAACCGCACTTGCTCAATGGAGGGCACCAGCCGGCACAGCAGTTCCGCTATCTCGAGTTCCGCCTCGGTGGGCGCCCCAAAAGTCAAGCCGTTCTTTGCTGCCGTATAGACCGCCTCAATCACTTCCGGATGGGCATGCCCCAGAATCAGAGGGCCCCAGGAACCGACATAATCTATGTAGGACTTGTCATCCGCATCCCATGCATAGGCGCCTTCACCCTTTCTGAAAAAAACCGGCGTACCGCCGACCGATTTGAAGGCGCGAACCGGCGAGTTGACGCCACCGGGAATGAATTTTTGCGACTGCTCAAACAATTGCTGGTTACGTGACATTATTGGCTGGTCCTTGACAATGAGGGATGAAACGGCTGACGCTTGAATAACCCGGAAAACTTGTCGGCCTCGGACCGGATATCTCGTGCGCCAAACAGAGCGTTGCTGACCGCTACAGCATCCGCACCGGCGCTGATCAACTCCAGCGCATTATCGCTATTGATGCCGCCTATGGCGACAATGGGAATACTGATCTCAAGATTTCCCTGCTGTAGCAGGTCAACGGAAGCAGGCACGGTATCGGACTTTGTGACGGAAGTAAAAAAAGCCCCGAAAGCAACGTAATCCGCCCCCCTGCACTCGGCTTCGATGGCAGACCCAAGTTCGTTGTAGCAGGAAATCCCGATGATCTTTTCATGACCCAGTTTAAGCCGGGCTTGAGAAATGGGTGCATCTTCCCGTCCCAGATGCACCCCATCCGCCCCAACCTCGAGGGCAAGATCGATATGATCGTTGATGAGGAGGGGAACCTCAAACTGACGGCAGAGATGAGCGAGCGCGCGCGCCTGTTCCCGGCGCAGTTCCTCATTCATCGTTTTGCTGCGGTATTGAACCAGTCGCGTACCTCCGGCAAGCGCGTTCCGTGTCATCGCGACCAGACTCGCTGTATCTCCTGTATCTGGCGTGATCGCATATAGACCGGTTATTTCTCGCCGCGAGGCAGCGCTACATCGCCTGATTTCGATCCTCGACACTGTTCTCATCACGCGTCCAGAATAGCCTGTCTGGCAGATGTTGTCCCATTCCAGGCCTGAACCCGGCTTTCAGTGACTGCCAGGTGTATTCCTGCGCTTCATATACACCCTCTGCAATAGGCAATCCATTGGCAAGCGTGGCGGCGATAGCAGAGGCGAGTGTGCAACCTGATCCATGATATGAGCCAGTCAGGCGATCCCACGCATCCGTGCGCACGATGCCGGTAGTTCCGTATAGGGTGTTCACCACCTGCGAAGTGTTTTCATGGGTTCCGGTAACGAATACATATTCACATCCCAAACGCAGCAATCGGGCTGCGCACTGGTGCAAATCCGGCATATCGGACTCATCCTCATAATCCTGCGCCAGCCGCCTCGCTTCGAGGCTGTTGGGCGTGATGATGGTTGCCTGCGGCAGCAGCAATTCCCGCATGGCAGCGACCATTTCCTCATTGGCGAGTTCATCGCCACGGCCCGACGCAAGCACAGGGTCCAGCACGACCGGAATGTTGGGATAATCCGAAACCACTTCGGCAATCGCTGCAATAATTTCCACGCTGCCCAGCAAACCCATTTTAAACACATGCACAGGCATGTCCTCAAGAACCGCGCGTGCCTGATCCGTCACCCATTCTGGGTCCAGCGCCATTACATCATCTACCCCGGCCGTATCCTGCACCGTCACGGCAGTGACGACCGAAAGGGGATGACATCCCATGCTGGCCAGAGTGAGAATATCAGCCTGAATACCGGCGCCCCCGGTAGAGTCGCTGGCAGCAAAAGAAAGTACGATGGGGGGTGGCTGAGACATGAACTAATACCGTAAAATGATATTTTAACCCAAATACCCTTACTCATCATGACTACCACCGAAACGACCGAAGTGCGTGTCTACCGTTGCTATATGTGCCTGATTTGCGGCTATGTATATGACGAGGCCGAAGGGTCTCCGCAGGAAGGTATTCCGCCCGGAACAAGGTGGGAGGATGTTCCGATGAACTGGACCTGTCCCGAATGTTCAGCGCGTAAGGAAGATTTTGAGATGGTGGAAATCTGAATGCGCATACTTCATACCATGCTGCGCGTGGGCGATCTGGAAAAATCGATTGCTTTTTATACGGACGTGCTGGGAATGAAAGTGCTGCGCCGGAAAGATTATCCCGAGGGGAGGTTTACCCTCGCATTTGTCGGTTATCAGGATGAGGCTGAGGGAACGGTATTGGAGTTCACCCACAACTGGGATACCAGCAAATATGACCTGGGCACCGGTTACGGGCATATTGCGATCGAAGTCGATAACGCCTACCAGGCGTGTGAAGAAGTGAAGAAGCGGGGCGGCAAGGTTACACGCGAGGCAGGCCCGATGAAGCATGGTGTCACCGTGATCGCTTTCGTGGAAGATCCTGACGGCTACAAGATCGAGTTCATCCAGAAAAAAACCGCGTAAAGCCGCACTCCATATGGATGAGCCAGATAACCCTGCCACGGAAGCCGTTAAGTCAAATAATATTCCTGCTCGACTGCTGATTTCTGTTACGCGGCGTCTTTTCATCGCACTGGTTATTCTTTATGGCCTCTCATTGACCGCTGCTGCCCTATTGAGGGAGTCCATCTATATAGTGCCGCTGCTCGTATTCGCCAGTGGCGTGATCGGCGGATTTGTCGGTCTTCAACGCCGCCTGAAGGATTTGACTTTGTTCGATCTGGAGTTGATAGCGGAGTCCTGGGTTTACACTGCTCTTTCTCCCCTGGTTGGGGGTGTATTGGCTTTTTTGCTTTTTATACTTTTTCTTTCCGGTTTGCTATCCGGCGATCTGTTTCCCGTTTTTCTGCCTGACAGCAATTCATCCTCGGAAAGTTTCCTGTCGATTTTCGAGCAACATGGAGAAGGACACAAAGAATATGCAAAACTGATATTCTGGTCTTTTATCGCAGGCTTTTCCGAGCATTTTGTTACGGACGTGATCAGCAGATTTGAAGGAGCAGCGGTGAAAAGCCTGCCTTTAGCGGGGCAAGAAGAGTCAAGGCGAATTCCACGCTAAGACAACCCCGTAGATAACATCGTCTGCTAGCATCGTCATACGCCTCAATAAAATCAACGTTCGTTATCCTGACGATCCTGCCAGTTGAGATAGAGGACAGCTATCGTAATGATGGCCAGAGGCAGGAGTACGTACAGGCCGAGCGCAAAACCTGCTCCATCTCCATGATGAGGCGGCGGACTGCTGATGATCTTGTAGCCATGTGCTGTTCCAACCAGGAGAGCGAGAACCAGACCCCCCATGCGGCGGTTCGCGATCAGCTTCCGGCCCGACAACTCGTTCAACATGTGGGCCGCGTAATAGCCAAGGAAATAGATAACGGTATAAAAAACCAAGGCGCCCATAACAGTTCGGATATCACTGATTTCTTCCGGAACAATATTACCATCCGCATCAGGAATCCGGACAATTCTCCAACTTGGCGGCAAGTGGAGGCAGAAGCTATAAACGGAATGCTGTGGCTGAAGTGGCTGAAAAGCCTCCAGTCAACGCTTGATTCCGTTTTCTCCGAATGTCCGCCAGATATCAAGGTTGATGTCGGACCGTAGCGCGGGCAGATTCTTCTCCGCTTCTTCCACCCACGCGACGAGTTCCAGAACAATCCCGCCATCGACGAATTCCTTGAGATACACTGCGGGAGCAGGATCGGCCAATATCTGCTGACGCCTCTTTGCCGCTTCCGACATGATTTTCATCGCGGCCTCGATCGGGCTGTCGTAGCTGATCCGCATCGGAAAGACAAGGCGCAATCGGCGATCGGAGTAGGGATGGTTGATGACAGCCGAAGTAATGAAAACATCATTGGGAATGAGGATATTGGTGCCTTCTTCGCTCTTCAGTACCACATACCGCGTAGTGAGCGAGGTTACCTCACCTTTGCGGTTATCCACTGTGACTATATCGCCGAGATGGAGGGAGTGGTCCAGCAGGATGATAAACCCGCTGATGTAGTTGCTCGCTATCTTTTGCAGTCCCAGTCCGAGCCCGACGCCGAGTGCGCCACCAAACACGGACAGAAACGTAATGTCCACGCCGATCATGGGCAGCGCGACCGTCACCCCCATGACGATCAGAATGGTGCGGCTGATCTTCGACAGAATGACACGCTGGTTGATATTCAGCGCCCTCGCCATCATGATGCGCGTTTCAACCGAACTCGCAAGCGACAGCGCCACGAGCATGCTGACGGTGAACGCGATGAAACCCTGCGCGATCAGCAATATCGAAATGCGCTGCTTGCCGACATGCAGTGAAACGTCATCGAGAAGGGCCAGAATTTCGGGTAAAAGCCCTGTGATGTAAAGCGCGAATCCTATCCACACTGCCCAGCCGATGAATCGTTCCCATGGGCGCAGCCACTCCTGGCGGCGAAACACCTTGCGCAGCATGTAGACTGCGGCCCGGATCAGAACGAGCGCGAACAGAATCGGAATAATGATATTGAGCAGGGGCGTCGGATACCAGTAGTCCAGCGCCCACTTGCCGACGACAGTAAAGACTAGCGCAAAAAATGGAAACAGGAGCCGGCTCAAGCTGCGTGCGCTGATGGTTAGCGCCCCGCCGGCGTTGACACGCGCCGGAGCGCGCCGTATGAACTGCCTTTGCAACAACCACGCCATTCCCATGCTCGCAGTCAACACAGCAAGCTGCCACAGGACGGGGACTTGCTGTGCATGAGCAAGCAGTTTGTTCAGCAGACTCTGGAATTCAATGTCGAAGTGCATCCGTTGAAACAGGAAGATGGACGGCGCCGGAAATGGATGGGCTGGCGGCAGATTCTAGCACGCGTAGATTACTTTCCCCTCATGCCGCATTTCGGCTCAGGGAAGCACATGCTTACACGCCTGAATCACTTGAATCAGCGGTAAGGCCGCGCATGGCTGAAATGGTCCAGCCAGTTTTCCAGGTAAAGGTTCACCAAGGCGGAATTCCCCCGCATCACGAGCACGTTTTCCGCATTCTTGTGCTGCGCCGCATGGGTGAAATTGAAGCTGCCGGTAATCAGCGTAGCTTGGGCGCTGCCTGCATCGATCAGCATCACCTTGTTGTGGGCACTGCTATGATTCGAGTCCATGAATACCAGCACACCTTGTGACGCCATTCTTGTAATCAGACTGGTCGGAATTTTTTCGGTCTGCTCCCTGTCCGCAATGACTTTCACATCCACTCCGCGATGCCTGGCTGCGATTAAAGCATCGGCGATTCTGCGATGGGTAAAACTGAAAGCCTGGACCAGAACCTGGGTACGAGCGCCATCGATGGTGTCCGCAATCAGTTTCCCCGCATCATGCCCCGGCGTGAAAGCAACCTGCACAGTGCCGGAAGCGGACAGGACTGGAGGCGGCTTGCGATAGGAAGGTGGCTCAAACGCTGCGGCAGAGGTTGCCAGAAGTATGGCAAGGGAGCCGGCCAGATATTGCTTCATGGAGGAGCTACGGTCCGATGACATCATGTTTGAGCCTTTCCTGATTCCAGCGCGGCGGCAAAAAAACCATCCGTACCATGCAGCCTGGGCTGGAGTTGCATAAACACACCGGTGTCGAGCGGAATTTTTTGCTGGTGCAACAACTCGGCGCAATTCAGCAGGCTGAAGCGGGGGTTATTCGCAATAAAATTCTCAACGATTTCCCGGTTTTCTTCCGGTAAAAAGCTGCAAGTGGCATAAACCAGTCTGCCACCCGGTTTAAGCAGGTTAGCCGCAGATGACAGAATGGCAGCTTGCTTACGCTTGAGTTCCTCGATGCTTTGCGGCGACTGGCGCCATTTCAGATCCGGGTTTCGCCGCAGGGTTCCGAGCCCGCTGCAAGGTGCATCCACCAGCACCCGATCGATTTTTCCCGCCAGCCGTTTCACCTTTATGTCGTTTTCATTCGCGATAAGCTGAGGGTGGAGGTTTGATAAGCCGGAGCGCTTGAGGCGGGGTTTGAGATTGTTCAGCCGCTTTTCCGAATTATCGAAAGCATAGATGCGCCCTTGCGAGCACATCAGCGCACCCAGCATCAGCGACTTTCCTCCCGCTCCCGCGCAGAAATCCACTACCATGTCCCGGCGCCTGGGCGCAAGCAGATAACCCAGCAGCTGGCTGCTTTCATCCTGGACTTCGATCTTGCCGCTCATGAACACTTCATGCCGGTTGATCGCGGGCTTCCCGGTGAGGCGGATGCCGATCGGGGAATAGGGCGTCGGTGTTCCTTCGATTCCATCTTTTCTCAACAGCTCGATGACTTCCTCGCGCGTCGCAAGCTGCGTATTGACCCGCAGATCGAGGGGCGCGGGTGCTTGCAGCGAGCGGCCCAGATCAAGGATAGCGCCATCGTCCATGAATTCTCGCAGTTTTTCCAACAGCCATTCCGGAAATTCGGCCTGGACGCCAAGTGACTGCGATTCCAGCGACACGGCTTTCATTTCCGCAAGCCGTTTTGCTTCTGTTTCACTCACCAAGGGCACCAGCTCGCGCAAGTTCATTCCTGAGAATTTCGCTAAATAAGCCAGCAGGAGCGAGCGGGGTGTGGCAATTTCCACGACGCGTTCCAGAAAAAAACGGTGGCGCAGAATACCGAACACGGTTTCAGCAATGAACGCGCGATCGTTCACGCCGAGTTTCCGATTGTCCTGGAAAAAATGCCGCAGTAACGAATCAGCCGGATGCTGCAGTGGAAGTACGGCGCGCAGTGCAACGGTTGCCATGTCGAGATGGGCAGGGGTAAGACGTATTGTCATCAATTATCGATACTGCTGGGGGAAGCCAAAAGCGGACACAAAGCAGTCCTATAGCAGGACAGGCAGGCACAAAGGAGGTATTCGGGCAGGTGGCACGCGCTACCCGGCACAACCTCTCCGACGTCCAGGTGATTTTACAGGTTTGCCGCAGCCGGGCCTATTGCAGGCGGCCCTGCTTTATACCGTTCATCGACTCTCCATAGCTTATTTTTGTCACCATCTGATCCGTCACGATGCCGATTTTCTCGGTAGCCACGACGCGGACCGGCAGCATATGGTGATCGACGGCAAGCCAGATTTTTTTATCCCGATCCCCTTCTTTTTCCAGTTGCTTCGTCAGCACGATCGTTTCGAGCTTGCCCATTGGAGTATCGAGTGTTTCCTTGCTGACCGCATAACAAACCGGCTCCAGGTGTTTTCCGTCGGTTTCGTGCAGGTTTACCATTTTGCCGGGGGCGGAAGTAAACATGAAGCTGTAGAGCAGGCTCAGCTTGTCCTGGGCATCGGCAGGCAGCGCTTTTTGCTCTTCCCCGCGCTTATGCTGAAGGGTGATCAGTTTCTTGCCCCAGTCGAAAATCGCCACTTTGGGCACCTTGTTTCCGTGCTGATCCGAAAACCGCTCCGGCCGCAGCGTCCCTTGCGTCGTGATGATGCCTTCACTGTCACGCACCAGGGTGTCCGGTTGTGTCAGCGCCAACAGGCCTTTGGCCTTGCCCTCGCTGTACAGGCTGTAGCGGCGCTCGCCGTTTTCCTGAGTGATTTTCAGCGTGTCATTCATGTCCGCTTCGAGGCTTCCGGATGTAACCGAATAACTGATATCGACCCGCGAGGGCACTTCTGTGCCGCAGGCAGCGCAAGCGGAAAAAGCGGGAAAAGCAAAAAAAACTGCTCCCGACAACAGGGTTAGAAATAAAAATCTCATTTGGATAATCCCGGTGAATATAAAACAGAATCGTCGAAATCGGCATCGCTCACCTCAACACTGTTATCAGAGAGCTTCAGCCGGTCTTTCATAAACCAGCGCACGGCTTCAGGATAAATGCGATGTTCCTGTTGCAGTACGCGCGCGGCCAGCGTTTCCTCGGTATCACTAGGTATAACCTGAACAGCCGCCTGTATAATGATCGGACCCCGATCTGTTTCGGCGGTGACAAAATGCACTGTGCATCCATGCACCTTCACGCCCTCCTTCAACGCCTGCCTGTGGGGATGCAGACCGGGAAAAGCGGGCAGCAGCGAGGGATGAATGTTTATCAGCCTGCCTTCATAGCGGCTGACAAAACTACCCCCCAACAGGCGCATGAAACCGGCCAGGGCAACGAGATCCGGTGCGTAGGCATCAATGACCTCTGCAAGTTTCTGGTCAAACACCTCGCGATCCGGGTATGACCTTTGGTCCAGCACAATGGTTTCATAGCCGCGGCTACGCGCGATTTCGAGTCCTGGCGCCTCTGGCTTGTTGCTGATGACCGCCGCTATCCGGGCGGGAAGATTCGCTTCCAGCAGTGCCTGCATATTGCTGCCCCGGCCGGAGATAAGGATTACGAGTGACTTCATGGATCAGCAGCAGGATTCAGATCCCGCCTGTGCCTCGTTGCTTCACGCTGCTCACTCGATGATCGTCCGGGATTCGTCCGCGCACTGCTCGCGAATGGTGCCAATGCGCCGCCCGATTTCCCCCATTGATTGCAGCAACTGCGTGGCGGTATCGATATACTCCGGCGCCACGATGACGGCCATGCCAATGCCGCAATTGAAAACGCGGTGCATTTCGCTATCGGCCACATTGCCTTCCCGCTGCAGCCAGGCAAAAAGCGGAGGCATCTCCCAGGTTTCTTTCTTCAGTATCGCCGTAAGGCCTTCAGGCAGAATGCGCGGAATATTTTCCAGCAGACCGCCGCCTGTGATATGCGCCAGGCCTTTAACCGGTACATGCTTCATGAGTTCGAGCAGAGGCTTCACGTAGATCCGGGTAGGCGCCATGATTACATCTATTAACGCCTTGCCATGGAAATCGGCGGACAAATCCACATTATTTTTTTCGATGATCTTGCGGATCAGGGAATAGCCATTTGAATGGGCGCCACTGGAAGCAAGCCCCAGCACTGCGTCGCCGGCCTCAATGGTTGTGCCCGTGATGATTCGATCCTTCTCGACCGCGCCGACAGCGAAACCTGCAAGATCATATTCGCCTTCCGGATACATGCCCGGCATTTCAGCGGTTTCTCCGCCGATCAGGGCACATCCCGCCTGCTCGCACCCGGCGGCAATACCTTTCACTACCAGGGTGGCAGTATCCACGTCCAGCTTTCCACACGCGAAATAGTCCAGGAAAAACAGTGGTTCTGCTCCCTGCACCAGAATATCGTTGACGCTCATCGCAACCAGGTCGATGCCGACCGTATCGTGTTTGCCAGATTCGAACGCAAGCTTCAGCTTGGTACCTACCCCGTCCGTACCCGCTACCAGTACCGGATTGTTGAATTTTCGGGAAATTTCGAAAAGCGCGCCAAAGCCGCCGATGCCAGCCAGCACTTCAGGACGCAGGGTACGTTTTGCGTAGGGCTTGATGTTTTCCACCAGGCGTTCGCCCGCGTCGATATCGACACCGGCGGCGCGGTAAGAGAGAGGAGCAAGGTTTTCTTCGGGAGGCTGGGATGTGGTCAAGTTGAATTCTCGTCCTGTTACAGATAGAGTGGCGTTTGAAGCCGCAATTTTACCGCAAATGGCGCCCAAGGAACCTAACACGGAGCCTCAACACCGTTCCTCTGACCGTTCGAGTTTGATAGCGGTTTTTCGGACAATACTCCCGATCTGCGTCTGCGTCCGTATCACCTGTTTCTTATCCTGATATCCAGTAACAGACCCCTCGTTGATGAAGCAATTACCGCTGGACATAATCCCTCCGCCACCAGCCTTGTCCAATTTCGTGCCGGGCCGCAATGCCGAGTTGTTGCAAACCCTGGATAACATTCTAATGGCGCGGGAGCACGAGCGTTTTGTTTATTTATGGGGTGGAACGGGTTGCGGAAAAAGCCATCTGCTGCAGGGTGTGGCCAGTGCGTGCAAGCGCAATGACATGAACACGCTTTATTTCGCGTGTGGCGAGAGAACGTCTTTTGCGAATGGCAGCGAGGTAGATTGCGTGATGGTGGACGACGTGGATCGCCTTGGCGCCGATGCCCAGATCGGACTATTTCATCTCTATAATCGCATCCGTGACGAAGGGCGAGCATTCCTGCTGGTAAGCGGTTCTGTTGCTCCCGGGCAGTTGAAGCTGCGCGAAGATCTGCTTACGCGCCTTGCATGGGGCCTGGTGTATGAGGTTCACGAACTGACTGATGAGGAAAAAATGGAAGCCATGAAAAACCACGCCAGCAGCCGCGGCCTTGCTTTGCCTCAGGAGGTATGTGACTACCTGCTGCGGCATGAGCGGCGCGATTTGACTTCCCTGATGGCGAAGCTTGACGAACTGGATAAATATTCACTGGCGAGTCACCGGAAAATAACTGTTCCGCTGGTACGCGAGCTATTGCAGCCGGCCTCATGAACCTCGCTCTGTTTGACCTCGATAATACGCTGCTTGCAGGCGATAGCGACTTCCAGTGGGGACAGCACCTGATCGAGCAGGGGGTGTTCGACCGAGAAGTCCATGAGGCCCGCAATATCGAATTCTACGAGCAGTACAAGGCCGGCACTCTGGATATCCAGGAGTTCCTTGATTTTCAGTTGAAGCCCCTGTCGCGTCATCCGCGCAGCCAGCTGGATGCCTGGCACAGGGATTTCATGGAAAAAAGAATTCTGCCCCTGATCACGCCGCAGGCGCGTAAGCTCGTCAATCGGCACATGCTTGGCGGCGATTTGTGCGTCATCATTACGGCAACCAACAGTTTCGTGACGGCGCCGATTGCAAGGGCGTTTGGCATAAATCATCTCATCGCCACCGAGCCGGAGCAGAAGGATGGGGAATTCACGGGCAGGGTTTCCGGCCCCCCCTGTTTCCAGGAGGGCAAGATAGTGCGCCTGGAAAGCTGGCTGGATCAGCATAACCTGACCTGGTTATCTTTCCTGGAAAGCTGGTTTTACAGCGACTCTTTAAATGATCTGCCACTCCTTAAAAAAGTGACCCGCCCGGTGGCGGTTGATCCTGACGCAACACTCAGGGCGCATGCGGAAAAAAACGGGTGGCCCGTCATCAGCCTGCGATAGCAGTCAGAGGTGGGGGTATAGGGAGAGCGAGAGGGTGGCAAAGAGCAGCCCATGCTGCCCATACTGAAACGACCCGACGGAAACCAGGAATTGTTGCACTGTTCGCCTTCGCTTCATTCCGGCGGGGATATGTCTGCGCGTTGACATGACCTCAGGACCGACCTTCGCCAGATATTCCTACCCCCTGCTGCTGATTCTTTTCGGTTTGCTGGCTATGGGCAGCCTTTTCACCGGCTTGCTGTTCGGCAGCGTTCATATTCCGGTTTCAAGCGTCGTTCAGGCGCTGCTGTCTTCAACCGAAAGCATCTCCCATCAGATTATCTGGCAACTCCGCTTGCCACGGGTACTGGCCGCCTTTGCCTGTGGCGGTCTTCTGGCGCTGGCGGGCGCGCTGTTGCAGGTTTTATTGCGCAATCCCCTCGCCGATCCGTATATCCTGGGGGTTTCCGGGGGTGCAGCCGTAGGTGCACTCCTTGCAATGCTCCTTGGATGGGGAACTTTGCTTACGAATCTGACGTCCCTGGCGGGAGCGTTGGCGGCCGTTGCCATTGTATTCGGCCTGAGTTTTCGCGCAGGCAACTGGAATCTTTACCGGCTGCTTCTGACCGGTGTGGTGTTGTCCGCTGGCTGCGGGGCGCTCACAACGTTGATTCTTACCCTTGCACCCGCGAGCGATGTCAAGGGCATGCTGTTCTGGTTGATGGGCGATGTTTCGCGTGCCGAAGAACCGTTGCCTGCCTGGATAACGCTCATTCTCGTATCCGCCGTGAGCCTGCTTTTTTCCGGCAGCCTGAACGTTCTCACATTGGGTCAAATGAAGGCAAGAACCTTAGGCGTGGCTGTGCTACCGTTGCAAATAGGGATTTATTTTTGCGCCTCCCTTGCCACAGTTGCAGCACTGATGCTCGCGGGGGTCATCGGTTTCGTCGGCCTGATTGTGCCGCATGCCGTTCGCCTGCTGGGAGTCAGCAATTTTCGCTGGCTACTGCTCCTGGCAGTATTATTGGGGGGGAGTTTTCTCACACTGGCGGATACCCTGGCGCGCACGTTATGGGCGCCGCAACAGTTACCCGTAGGCGTATTGACCGCTTTGCTGGGCGTACCGATGTTATTGCTGTTGCTTTCACGAAAACCTTGATCATTTCCGCCTCATGAACGGGCACTATCATGAGCCGATACCGGGCCATCATCAGTAACGGCATAAAGAATTTTCATCCTGCCTACTTTGCCATGGTGATGGCGACCGGTATCGTATCGCTTGCCTTTGAAGCGATGAGCTTTTCCGCCATAGCAAAGGCGCTCTTCGTACTGAATCTGGTTTTCTATCTGGCCCTATGCATCGTCTTCGTCGCACGGATGGCATTTTTCCTGCCGGATCTGAAGGCGGATTTCCTGACGCTGCAGCGCGCCTGGCTGTTTCTGACGTTCGTGATTGGAACCAATACGATTGGTATGCAACTGTTTGTCTTCGAGCATGCTGCCGGGCTGGCAGCGTCACTTTGGCTGGTGGCGCTGGTCGGCTGGTTCATATGCATTTATTCAGTTATCGTCAACCTCGTCTCCGCGCGCTCGAAACCCATCCACGAAATCGTGAGCGGTGCGACGCTGCTGGTTGTGGTGGGCACGGTTTCAGTGGCCCTGCTCGCCACTCATCTGCTTGAGGCAATAGCAACACCACCTGATTACGCTTACGTAACAGTGGGTGCGTTCTGGATCCTTGGATTCATCCTGTACCTGGTGATCGTGTCGCTGGTAACCTATTGCCTGTTTTTCAGGCGATTCGAGACTGTCGATTGGGATGCGCCGTACTGGATCTGCATGGGCGCTGCCGCAATCATCACGCTGGCGGGCGCGGACTTTGTCACGCATTTACCCCTCCTTCCCGCATGGAACGGCATACGGGAATGTGCACTGGGGATGACGATATTTGCCTGGGTCGTTGGCACATTGTGGATTCCCTATCAGGTGATCATGGATATCCGTAAATTCACGTGCGTCGGGATCACCGGGCCTGTACCGCTGTGCGTTAAAGTCTTTCCCTGGTCCAGGTTGGCATTGGGGCGGCAATATCAGGTTTATGATCCTCCGGCATGGAGCAGAGTCTTTCCGATGGGAATGTACGCGGCCTGTACCCTTGCTCTGGCGAAAGCGGCGGGAGATGAATCCCTGGCGGTTATTCCGCACTATTGGGGATGGTTCGCATTGCTGATATGGGCGCTGACATTGATGGGCGCGCTACGTTCCCTTATTGACGCATTCTCGCCCGAGTGAAGTGGATTGCGGCAACCGCCCGGATTGCCCCCAAGGCAATAATGCCGACACATCCTTCAAACACGCTCAAAATTTCCGTCCAACCAGAGCGCCATTACTTCATCGGCAAGCTCGTCCAGATCCCAGTCTGACAAATCCACGTTAGCCGTATTTTCAAGCGAGATACGGTCTTTCCCTGGATCATCTGGTGAGCGCGCCACTCTGGCCGTGACGCCGGATCGGTGCACCGCAATTCGCGAAATCATTTCAAGCGTCCAAAGCGAACGCCAGTTCTCGTTATCCCTGCCCATAAGGTCTGCTCGCTCTCGTGTTGCGCGTAACTCATTCTGCCACTCGCCGAGCAAATGGAATTTTTCGTACGTGTGGAAAATTCGTGTTTTTCTGATCGCATTTTTGTCCATTCTTGGACCAGAAATATGTTCGCTACCGTACCAAAAAAGGTGGACTTAAGATGATCTCGTTGTCTTTGATTCAAGACGAGGCGTATAACCTGCGGCATTCTGGTGGGGAGGAAAAAGTAGAGTGCGATACCGCACGATTGGCGCACGTAGCTCGTGATACTGTCTGCTTTGATCGTCCACCAATGCCTTCTGGCAATGGCAAGGGCAAATTATCAAATCCGAGGGAGGCCACTGATGCAGATAGAAGATCTGGTGCTTCTTTCCGGACTCAAGGTCTTGATCGTGGATGACGAACCAGGAGCCTTGGATGTCACGAAACGCATGTTGTCTTTCTATCAAGCCAACGTCATCGTTTGCCTCAGTGCCGCCGAGGGATTGAAACAGCTGCAAGCGCACAGGCTGGATGTGATCGTCAGTGACATCATCATGCCCCACATCGATGGTTACCAGTTCATTCAGGCTGTGCGCAATTTTCCGCCAGACAAAGGCAGGGATATTCCTGCGGTTGCGCTCTCTGTGCTGAGTGAGGGAGAGGCGCAAGTCAAAGCGGTCAGTGCAGGTTTCCAGAAGTATCTTTGCAAGCCTATCCGGTTCGCCGCGCTGATTGGAACGGTTGCAGGTGTGGCAGGCATCAATCCCGGTAATGCTCGCCAATGAGTCCTGACTGACAAGGACAGCCCCGCAAGAGATCAAGGAATTTCCCGTCGTTCCCATATCATCCGTTATCGTACCTTCTACTCATTCAAGAAATCCCTCACGGATTGCCCACGGGCCCCATCGGATGCGGCCTTGATGGCAAATGCCCCGCCTGCCGCATTGGTACGATCCAGTTTTATTCCAAGGGGAAAGTTAAGAGACAAAGGAGGCAAAGGTGGGGAGGGATTCAGCCGGGCTGGATTATGCGGCATAATTCACCCTTTTCAGCTCTTCCGGAATGAATGCTGCCCCGCTATCGGACTGGCATCCTGCACTCTCTTCCATATCGCCCCGCGCCCGTAGCTGGTTGCAGAATCACGGCTCTCTTACCCAGCTTATTCAACGCCGCTGCTGCGGGGAATTCAGCGTCAAGCCCGTGTTCCAGTCGTTGGCAACGGTCTGCGGCGATGAGCTGGCAGTGATGAATTTACGGCGGGATGAACTGGCGTTAGTGCGGGAAGTGTATTTATATTGCGGCGAGACGCCAGTGGTATTTGCCCATTCCGTGGTGGCACGGAAAGATTTGCGCGGCGCATGGCGCAGCCTGGTTGGACTTGGTAACAAGTCGCTGGGGACAGTATTGTTTACCAATCCTATCGTCAAGCGTACACCGCTCCGCTTCAAGAAACTGACGTCCGCTCATCCGCTTTTCACCCGCGCCTGCCGCAAGTTGCAGGTACAGCCGGCGAGTCTGTGGGCGCGCCGCTCCCTGTTCACACTGCATGGCCAGTCCATATTGGTTACCGAAGTATTCCTTCCTTCCATCCTGGAACTCGCGTGATACTCACTCAACGTCTCGTGCATTGCGAAAAGCTGATGCGGTTGGGTAAGTCCATCTCATAATGCTGCGGCCCGTGCCGGATACTAGCTAACGGTATTGTTGGAGGCTTCTATGCTGTTGGCGCGGTCACCAAAAAAATTGATAGCCACATTCTGTGGACCGGCGCAACTACGCGGATACGTTTGGCATACAACAGCACATGTGGGAATAGGGCATGAATGATGGAGCTTCCACGGTGATCGGACTTCCCGAACGAACGGCTCACCTCTGGTTCGTATCGGTTGCGCAAACGCGGATATCGTTCGATTATCACCTGTCGCTTCTTGATGAAGAGGAGAAACTTCATGCTGCCCGCTTCCACTTCCGTCAGGATCGGGAACAATCCATTCTAGCCCGCGCCTCTCTTCGCTCGTTGATGGCCCGATATACAGGTTTTGCTCCTGAGCGGATTCGGTTCAAAAAAAATCAGTACGGCAAACCGTTTCTTCAATATCCCGACAGTTCAGTGCAGTTCAATGTAACGCATTCCGGCGATTGCATAATCCACGCCGTCACAGGCGGAGCCGAGATAGGAGTGGATGTTGAGACAGTCCGGGATTTCAGTTCGCTCGGGTCGATTTCCTCATATTTTGCAACTGGCGAGCAGGCCTGGCTGGATGGGATGGCTCATGATGCCCGGGATGACGCATTTTTCATGCTGTGGACCTGCAAGGAGGCCTACATCAAAGCGCTGGGACGAGGACTTTCCAAGCCCTTGGACAGCTTCGAGATTGGCATCGTGAATAACGAGCCGAAGATTCTCTTTGACTCCGATGATCATGCTCTTGCGGATTCCTGGCAATTGCTGCTCTTTAAGCCAAAAAGAAACATGGTCGGCTGCGTTGCTGTCAACACGTCGATCAACGCAGTTGAATTTTGGGATTATGAGTCAGGCCTCCGCTGGCATCCATCTGATCAATAGCACATTGATCGGGTCGCAGGACTTCTATCGAACCCGGATGAAGCACTGTATATAGGCTTCACCGCTATTCCTTGTGACGTAATCGGTCGTCGCGTACG
Source organism: Nitrosospira sp. CT (assembly GCF_059489795.1). NCBI lineage: Bacteria > Pseudomonadati > Pseudomonadota > Betaproteobacteria > Nitrosomonadales > Nitrosomonadaceae > Nitrosospira > Nitrosospira sp. CT. The sequence continues at coordinate 2,950 of NZ_JCAHZJ010000004.1, read as the reverse complement.
AGGCATAGGATCGCCGCTCGACCATGATCCGGTCAAAGTGATGGACGAATTGCCATCGCAGCACCGGGCGGGTAGAGAAGCAGGGGATAAAGACTCCGCCTTGTCGCAATGTGCGCGTTACCGCCGGCATTACTTCCATCCATAACTCTTCCTCATCCCATAGTGAAACCGGGACGAGATAGGGGTCGAAGAAAATGCCGTCGACGCTTTCCGGTTTCATCTGATGGATATACTCGAAAAAATCCGCCTCCACAATTTCCAGCGGTGTCGGGGGCGAGGGATTACGTTCACGAAAAAGCTCGATGACCTTGGGAAATTTTTCGATTACGGTATGGTGGCGGGTCGCGGGGTTGGCGGCGATCCGCAGTGCTGAAATGCCCAAACCCAAGCCCACTTCGAGGAATTCCGAGCCAAACCCGCAAAGGATATCGGCTGATTCCCACATGAGTGCTTGTTCCCATCCTTGCATGGCCTGACCGTCACCTATGTAAAGCGTAACCTCGTCATTGGTCTCGACGAGGTTTATTTCAGGACTTTCCCGTTGCTGTATGATGTCCATTGTTGCCTCCTTAGTTTCCTTAATCTCCTTAAAGTGCTGTTTGAACGGGACTGTCGGCAGAGGCAAAACGGTCCAGCAGTGCTTTCAGGTCTGCCGAAAGCTCGACCTCTCCAAGTGCGGAGACGCTTGCGCGATGCCTCCATCGCGGTAATGGCCGGATCGCTGGCAATGGTACGCTCTCCGACTGTGCGCCAGTAGCAACGAGCGCCAGATCCGCAATGACGGGCGTCTCAAAAATCTGCTGGAGCGGCAGTTCCACCCCGAATTCATCCCGCAGCCGCGAAATAACCTGGGTTGCAAGAAGCGAATGCCCGCCGATTGAAAAAAAGTTGTCCTGAACACTGATATTCTCGATGCCGAGTATTTGCCGCCAGATTTCCGCAATCTTTGCCTCCGCAGCGTTCTGCGGAGGGACGAAGCTGTCAGTCAGCGTAATCGGTGTGGGCAGCGCCTGGCGATCGAGCTTCCCGCTGGGGGTTGTGGGCAGTTCCTCCAGTATGACAAACGTTGACGGTACCAGGTAATCGGGCAGTTGCCTGGCAAGATGCCGCCGCAAATCACCTGGGGCCAGGGCGTGTCCGGGCTGTGCGGAGACATATCCGACAAGCCTTTCGCCATCGCCATCGCATGATTCTTCCGCGATAACAGCTGCCTGGTTCACTCCAGGGCAGGCCAGAAGTTGATTTTCAATTTCTCCCGGTTCAATGCGATAACCACGTACCTTTACCTGAAAATCCCGTCTCCCGATGAATTCGATACTGCCATCCGGAAGCCGACGGCCGAGATCGCCGGTCCGATAAAGAGGTCGTCCGTTCGTACCCGCCGGAAACGGCGCGATACTGCCTTGTCGCCAGTAACCCAGGGCAATAGAGGGACCGCACAATACGATCTCTCCCGGACAATAAACCTCCGCCGATTCCCCGGTTTCATCCAGCAGGAGAAGCTCGATGCCATCAACCGGATAGCCGACCGGAACGGAATCCCGCACCAATGGCGTTTTGTGGTCGATAAAATACTGTAGCGCCATGGTTGATTCAGTCAGACCATAACCATTGACGAGAAGGCAATCCGGGCTGAAGTGCGCCCGAAACAGGTCGACATCGCGCCGATACATAACTTCCCCACCCAGTGCAATGAGGCGGAGTTTTTCGAGACGGGCATTTTCCGGTATGTCATTGACAAGGTGACGGAATACGGTGGGTGTCGAATGAAAAACTGTAATTTCATGTTCCACAAGGCAATTGACAAGCGCACCCACACCCTCCTCTCGCACCGAAACAGGATACAGTGTCGCGCCATTCAGCAGGGCGCCGAATACATCCTGAACGGCAGCATCCACGCCATATGAAGAGACAAATGTGAGGCGATCCTCTACGCATATGTGCAGATTATTGCTGTAGGCGCGCACCTGACTCAGGACGTTGCGATGAGTCTGTACTACGCCTTTCGGCGCTCCTGTAGAACCTGAAGTGTAGAGAATATAGGCCACTGCATCTGGAGAAACCGGAGGCGGCAGACTCACGTCGTAGCATTCAGTCTCGGCAAGCAGAATTGACCGGACATGCGCCGAAGAAAAGCCGGTCACGTCTGTCAGGACTGCAGCTGCGCTGGAACTGCCGATGAGTTGTTCAATCCGGGCCTCTGGATGAGCAGGATCCAGGGGAATATACGCTTTCCCGGCTTTTAGTACACCGAGCATTGAAGCGATCATGTACGCCCCGTCGCGGAAGAGCAGCGCAATTCGTTCTGCGCCTTCCCCTCGCATGGCAAGAACTGCATTGGCAATCCGGTTGGATAGTTCTTCCAGCTTTCTGTAAGTCCAACGATGGTTACTCATCCAGATCGCGACGTGATCGGGATAATGTTCCGCCTGTTCCCGGAAGCGGCTTCCTATAGACTGCTCGATCGCCTGCTCCGGGAACGGATTAAAAGGAATTTGGGATGCGACAGTGTTCCTTCCCAAGGGTATGTCACGGGTGAGCCGCAAACGGGAGAGCGGTGAATCGGGATGAGTAACTATGTTTTCCAGAAGCGTTATAAAGTGGCCAAGAATTCGTTGCATGGTAGCGGACTCAAAAAGATTCAACGCATATACGGCCTCGAGCCTGATGGTTCGATCGTATTCCATGGCATACAAGGTGAGGTCGAATTTCGTGGGCTCATCGAATTCGGCTACGGGGATGTTTAACTGGTCAGCGGATAAAGCATCGGGTTCAGCACTCCGGGATTGCGAGACAGCTTCAGGGCGTCGTTCCCCGATATTCAGCAGATTGAACATTACCTGGAAGAGCGGGGCCTGGCTCAAGTGTCGTTTGGGAGCGAGTTTGGCGACCAGCATCTCGAAAGGCATGTCCTGATGGGTGTAAGCAGCTGTTGTCACGTTGCGCACGC
>NZ_JCAHZJ010000003.1:0-42515 GCF_059489795.1 Nitrosospira sp. CT | reverse complement strand
CAAACGCAATCTGCTGCTCGGTAAATTTGCTTTTCTTCACGTCATGACTCCTTTCCAAAAAGGTAAAAATCATGCCGGAAATTCTACTTTTAAATGGTACGGTTTATCGGGGTAGGGTCATCTCAACAAAGCCTTCAGAGCTTCGATTGTGTCATGAGAAATTGAGTCTGGTACAAGCGTAAAAGGTCTATCCATTATTTCCCTCCTTTCTTGTTAATGGAATATGACGACGCTCCTCCTTTACCGTATTTTCTCGCTGGCGCCGCTCCCCTCCAATCCGTCTTCCCCCTATCCTCCCCTCGTCCTTGGGAAGGAGGGAGGCTATTTTAAGTAGCGCCTCCCTGGCCTCTGGTTGTATAGCATGAATAACGTTTAGTAATTTCTCTTGCGCTTTTATAGGCACTGCTTGATCCAGAGACCTTGCTTCTTCTCCTCTTTCTTTTTGCCTTTGAGATGTGTAGAAAAAATCAATCTGGCTCCACAAAGTGGGACTGATTGCCGAGGCATGGACGCCTAAAGCGTTGGAGAATTTTGTTAGAGCGTCATGGTTTAACGGAATCGTTCCGCTCAAGTACTGCCATACCACTCCCTGAGTCCCAATACCAGACTTGTCTCCAAATTTCTCCTGACTAATCCGATGCTCAGCACTATAGCGATCAAAAATTGCCTTGAGCCTCGCCGCGTCCTCTATTTGCCAATCCTGTAACTGCTTTCTTTTTGCCATGGGCATTAATTTATAGCTTTGCTATTAACAGTTCAACAAGCAATGCCATTGACATTAGTAACTAGCCCAGCTATTATTTTGATATGAAACTAAATGAATACCTAAAAACTACCACCTAATCTGCTTTTGCAAAACGAATTGGCGTATCGCAAGGAATGATCTATCAGTGGCTATATGGAATCCGTCCGGTATTCATTGATAAATGCGTCTCTATCGAGCGCGCCACAAACGGCGCTGTTATCCCGCCATCCCTTTTCTGAGAGTTAATCGCATACCTCCGTCAACACCTTGATCACCTTCCGGCTCTGCTTTGATAAAGCCGAGATGTACGTCTGATCCCCTGTACCAAAGTCCAGGATGTACTTAAGTCCAATAGCGATATGGCGTGCCTTAGGTAAGATGGCGCCCGATTCTGTTGTTTTCTTTTTAATATTCAGGGGGGAGTATGAATAAATTTCTTCACAGCACAATTGTATCCGGGATTTTTGCAGTAACTGTATCGGCTACCCAGGCAGCACCTATTTATATGACTGCCGATTTCTCCGGTGGGATTCTCGCCACGGGCGGGTTGGCTAACAGCCTGGGCTTGCAACGAACCAATACATGCAGCGGCTGTGCCGCCGGCAGCGTCAGCGGCAACGTGTTATTCGATCAAAATCTCATACCCGGGAGCGGTACTGGTACCGTGAATGTTGCACTCACAGACGTTGCCAGCGCATCAAGCAGTACTGTCTTCGGAATGGAATTTGGTAGTAAGCCACTGGAGTTTGAATTTGGAGACGCGGGTATTTTAGGGGGTCCCTCCATTCAGTTCCAGAACGGCGTATTCAATGGGTTTTTCTTCGTGAAAGATTTTGTGGTCAACGGAAAAACTTACGAACTCAACATGCAGGGTGCGAGCTGGACTATGAAATGGTTAAAAAACAGTTCCTCTTCGGATCTTGTTGCATCCGGGTATCTGAACGTGGGTAACCAGGGGTTGACGAACCCGACATATTTTGATCCTACACCAGCTCAATTGCCTGGCGGTACAGTTCCGGAACCTACCGTCCTCGCGCTTATCATGATTGGTGCTTTGGGTATTTTTATGGTTCCCCGCGTGAACAGACGTGCAGAGGGCTCGGTTTAGTACGCTTTATGATGAAAGCAGGTGGTGTTCGAGCATGGCGTCAAACCCATGCTCGGGCTTTCCCCCTGGTTTGGCAGGGATGCGTTGCATTTATGACCGCGTTACCTGTGCTTTGAAACGACGTCCCGAGGACCGAAACCTGATGAAGTATTTGATGAGAGAAGCGTTTCAGGAAGTTCTGATTGGTGAGCCGGATTACGAGTGGTTGATGATCGATCCCCATGGCAAGGTTCACCCGCACGCCACTGGAGGGTGAGCGGGTTCGAATTCTTCTTCATGCGAGTCTCCTTCTTGACTCGCTCAGCCTCTCATATTCTCGATCTCGTGACTACATAGCGAAAGAATTCGCTTGAGTAACTTGTGCGTTACGTGCTCAATTATTGCTGAAGAGGATGTGCCAATTAAAAATAGATAGCGAGACCCCTTAACACAATAACAATGATAAGAGGAATGGAAACCCTTCGTACGCCACCGTACGGAACAGATTCTGGAATGGATTATTATTCAAGCAGGCAATTTTGCTGAAATAAGACGGGGTGCAATATGAAACAGAAATATGCTTCCACTTTGACACATGCTGCGCTGGCATTGATCACCGGCATAATGTTCGGCTCAGTTGCCGTTGCTCAAGCCCAAGGTGACTCTGACCAGAACAAATCAAAAGCAGGACAATCCTCCTCTGGCAAGGCAGGTTCAGCGAGCAAGCAAAAGGGTCAAGGTAGTACAACCTCTGACGAGGATAGCTACGTTTACGGGAAAGACCAAGCTAGTGACTATTGGCGCTCTCAAGGCTACACCAGGGGCCAGGGGTCCAAGTCAACCGGCCGCGCAACGGGTATGGGGTCCAGTTCCTCTCAAGGATCAAGCACTTCAGGTCAGAGCTCGGGGTCGGGAGGCTATTAATCCCTCTTCGTTAAGGGCAAGTCCGGTTTACTGGTCGGAAATCTCCATGCGGCCAGCATTACCAGGGCGATACGAGTTCACTGCTCCTATTTTTGGATGTATAGGAGCGTCATCATTTATCTGATATTGAAGAGCGGATCAAGGAATCGCTTGCCACGCAAATCCGCTCTTTGATCAGGCAGATTCCCTTCTGACGAGGGAAAGATTGATGTCGGCTGTCAGACCGCCGAGAAAACGCTGAAATTGACCGTCTGCTTTCAATACGGCACGGACGTCGATTATGAGACGTAACTGGCCGCTTTTCAGCCTCAGGAGCTTCAGGTAGTTAGGGAAGTCGGGATGAGCAGGCACAGCCACACCGTGACCCGGATCCGCAGGATAACCGAGCCAATCGGGTACCAGGCCGGATTGACGCAGAGCTTCCTCCGATTCTTCGAATATGTAGGTAGTAATGCCGATGGCAGCGCTCGTCCAGCAGCTGATCGGTATGGGTGACTGCGTCGTCTGAGGATTGGGCTTCGGGCCTCTTAGCGGCTCGGGCTTGGGTTTTGCGTTCATAAGACTCCTCTGTAAGAGCGTTCCTGCCAGCGTTCAAAACTTGCTCTCTCTGCCAACGGATAGAACAGCCTGGGATGGATCGGTTTCCTGTCCAGAGCAAACTACGTCAAGAGGGATGTAAAGGGAATCATCCCAGAGAGATGCACGTATTCTACTGGTTTTCAACCACGTTGCCCATTGGACTCTAGTACACCCTATTCCTTGACTGAAACCGGAGCAGTGGGAGAAATTCTCCGGGCAGGCGAGAGCGCATTGACAACAGACAGTGGCAACGGCAGCAATTGTCCGCACGCGGTTGCCGCAACCGATTCGGCCGAAAGTCCAGCGGTAATCAGCCCACGCGTTCCATGACCGAGGCTGGTATACAGTCCGGGCAAAAGTTCGCCGACGAGCGGCATGGCGCCTGGAACAGACCCCCTGATAGAGGCGCGCCCATCCAGTTGCTCAAGCTGCCTGGTATCTTGAGTTACATCGTCACTCAGCCTGTGGAGCACGGGAGAAATTTCGCGCAGCCTGGATAAGTTTTCGGCATGCTCCGATACATTCAAGTTAATCGATGTATCGTTGAAACGATGGGTTGCTCCCACCACATGCCGTCCTGCAACAGCAGGGGCGAGATAGCCGCTGCCGCATACGATGGTGCGGAGATTCTGGCTTGCGGGTGTTGCAGGAATCAAGGTAAGCTGCCCCCGTACCGGGGTTAGCGGCAAGTTTGCCAACGCTGGAAGCGATTTCACCTGGTACCCGGTGCAAACAACAACTATCTCGGCCTCCAGGGACCACGCTTGCTTCCTCCGATCTTCTGCCTGCACACGCCAGCCGTGACTTGTTGGGGTAAGTGATTTTACTGTGCGACCGGTATACAGGGTGATAGCCTGACTGCCAAGCAATGCTGCACAAAGTTGAGGCGGAGCAAGCCAGCCGCTACCGGGGAACCAGAGGCCGCCGTATGAAAGCTCAATTCCCGCTAGGGCCGATGCTTCAACCGCATCTACCGGTCGGAATACATGCGAGGGCCAGTCGAGGGCCGCAAGCTTCTCGATCCGTCTTGCTTCTTCGGCGGAGAAGGACAACTGCAGCTCTCCGCATTCACTTCGCATGACATCATCAACGGGTAGTTTTTCGTCAAGCAAGGTGAGCGCATGTCCGTAGGATGCCAGCACAAAGCGGTGCAGGACATTCATTCCTGCACTCAGGCGGGCATGCAATATGCCAATTGGATTGCCTGATGCACCCGCGCCAAGGGTCTGTGATTCCAGAAGTTCAACTACAAGTCCACGGTTGGCCAGCGCCGAGGCAGCGGTACATCCCGCTACTCCCCCTCCGATAACGATCGCGGTGGAGGGAGCAGGTCGAACGGGAGGTGCGCCAGGAAGCTCGCCTTGCAGCATTTCACGCTTACGGCCAAAGCCGGATATTTTTCTGACCTGAAACCCTGCTTGCTCCAAACCGCGACGCACAACACCGGCACAGGTATAGGTCGCAAAGGTTGCGCCTGCTCGCGACGCGCACATAATCCAGTGGAAAATCTGCTGTGTCCACATTTCTGGATTTCGCGCGGGTGAAAAGCCGTCAAGAAACCACGCATCGATGCCATGCGTTTCAGGCAGCGCCTTGGCTACGTCATCTATTACCAGCGTGAGACGTACTCTTCCCCCGGCAAAACTCCATCGATTCCATCCGGGTACGCGCCGCCGCCAGCGCAGCATGAGTTCATCGGCGTATGGGCGCAGTTCGGGCCAAAGCGCGAGCCCTGCGCTCAGTTCTTCTTCATCGAGCGGATATTTTTCAACACTGAAGAAATCAAGGCTGGTCCGAAGGGGTGCAACTTTATCGAATAGCTGCCAGGCGCACAAAAAGCTCAGTCCTGTGCCAAATCCCGTTTCTCCAATGGAAAGGGCGCTGCCCTTCGGCAACAAGGTGAAACGCTCAGGCAGCCGATTGCCTTGCAGGAAGACGTACTGTTTTTCTTCCGGTCCCGAGTATCTTGAGAAATAGACGTCACCGAAGCGGGCGGAATATGGCTGGCCGTTTTGCCAGTCAAGCATGCGCATGAAGATTCAGCTGGTATGCTGGCGGAAGGCCAAGTCCTGCCCTCAATCGACGTTGTCTATGTGCCGGTGCAACCTGACCGGCTCCACCGTTTTCTTGCGCAGTCGAAGGTTGAGAAATTCCACAGTGACCGAGAATGCCATTGCGAAGTAGATGTAGCCTTTCGGAACATGGACGTCGAAACCCTCGACGATGAGGGTAACGCCGACCAGTATCAGGAAGGAAAGGGCAAGGATTTTGATTGTTGGATGCTTCTCTACAAAATCTCCTATTGGTTTGGCTGCCAGTAGCATGACCAGAACTGCGAGAATAATGGCAATAGCCATCAATGTAATGTGGTCGACCAGGCCGACAGCCGTTATGACAGAATCCAGCGAGAACACAATATCAAGGATGGCAACCTGTAGCAGGACCATGCCTACGCTCGTGACGGAGATGTTCTTGCTGCTATTGTCCGTACCTTCCAGACTGTTATGTATTTCATGGGTTGCCTTGAACAGGAGAAACAGTCCTCCCCCGATCAGGACAACATCGCGCCCTGAAATGGAATTGCCGAAAATTGCAAACCAGGGTTTGGTCAAGCTCATTACCCAGGAGATCGAGAACAATAGCGCAAGCCGGCTCAGCATCGCGAGACCCAGGCCCATCCTTCTGGCAAAATTTCGCTGGGCTTCGGGAAGACGTCCTACCAGTATTGAGATGAAGATAATGTTGTCGATACCCAGAACGATTTCCAACGTCGTCAACGTTACCAATGCAACCCATGCTTCCGGGCTTGTCAGCCACTCAAACATTTATACTCCTCATTCTCGATTCCCCGGCGCAGATTTTTTATTTGAACGCATTTGTCTTCCCGTGATTTTACTGTTTGGCCCGTCTTTGATACTGATACAGCGAATGGACGGGTTGCCCGAGTGCTGCGAGTTGCAACTCGGAAATGGAAATCGTGCCGGAATCGAAATCACACCAATCGGATCAGAAATCTGAGCAGTTTTTATGTTATCACGCCAAGGCTGACCGCAAACCAGGAATCAGGATCTGTCCAGGTATGCTCGACCCGGAAGCCGCTGGATCGGAGCAGGTTTTCGAGATGCTCAACGGTGTATTTGTAACTGTTTTCCGTGTGAATCCGCTCACCCTGATCGAACTGCAATGTCATATCAAGTGCATCAATTCTTACTGATTGCCGACAGGCGCTTTCAAGATGCAGTTCGATGCGCGATTCTGCCTCATTCCAGAATGAGATATGGCAAAACGATTCGGGGTCGAAGTGCCCCCCCAGTTCCCGGTTGATCCGTACAAGAAGGTTTTTATTGAATGAAGCGGTCACTCCCGCGTCATCGTCATACGCCGCATGCATGACTTCGGCATCCTTCACGAGATCTGCGCCAAGAAGCAACCTATCTCCGGTGGACAAATTCCGAGCAATGTTCTGCAGCAAGGCTATCGCTTCATCGTTTTCCAGGTTCCCGATACTGGAGCCAATATAAAGAACAAGGCGTGGCGGGGTCTGATGTTCAAGAAATGTCAGGTTGTCGAAATCGCCCACCTGAGGGTGAACTTTCACCGTGCCCAATTCGCTTTCCACCTCATCCTTGGCTAACTTCAAGGCCGCATCGGAGACATCGAGCGGAAAGTAATTCACGCCGAATTGCCGCTGCACGAGAGAACGCAACAGAATGCGGGTCTTGGTTGCGGTTCCTGCGCCAAGCTCGCTGACAGAGACATTGCAGCGAAGATGGCTGCATATCTCCTCCGCATGTGCCGTCAATATCCCCGCTTCTGTTCTCGTAGGATAATATTCCGGCAAACAGGTAATCTGCTCAAACAAGGCGGAGCCGGCAGCATCATAAAGGAGCTTTGGCGGCAGGCTCTTGGGTGTGCGAGAAAAGCCTTCCAGCACATCCTCGGCGATGGAAGGGAGAGGGGCAGGAGTAAATTTCCGGTGAAGGTGTTTCGATGTAATAATCATGAAATCCTGTCGTTACTGTCATGAGCCAGGCGTATTCCGGAGAACTGCCAGCGCTTCTGTGGCAGAAAGAAATTACGGTATGACTTTCGTATATGAGATCGAGGCGTAACGCAGGAACCGCCCCGCAGGACTATCTGGTTACACATGAATTTCCCGTTATATTCACCTTCTGCCCCTGCTGGCGGACGGTAACCGGCATAGGCGGAATAAGGACTTGAGGTCCACTCCCACACATCACCCAGCATCTGTTGGATGCTTGTCTGTTGAGATGCCCAATAAACGGCTGGCGCGGGATGAAAAATTCCGCTTTCAAGCAGATTTGGAGAATTGTTGTCAGAACATCTGTTCGACCGTGCAGCAACCTCCCATTCGGATTCCGTCGGCAGGCGGGCACCCGTCCAGCGCGCAAAAGCATCCGCTTCATAGAAGCTTACGTGGCATACCGGTTCACTTGGGTTGACCGGCACGCTTCCGCGGCAGGTAAATTGAGTCCATCCATCCCCGGTCTGTTCCCAATAGAGTGGCGCCGTCCATTGATTCTCGCAAACATGGTCCCAGGCATCCGACAGCCATAATTCCGCCCGCCGATAACCTCCGTCGACCATGAATTCCAGGTATTCCTCGTTCGTTACAAGGCGGGAGGCAATGCGAAAGGCGCTCAAGTAGGTGAGATGCCGGGGTAATTCGTTATCAAAGGCAAAACCTTCTGTATCGTGCCCTACCTGGTAGATGCCTTCTTCAAAACGACACCATTTCAATGGCGCAGCGGCTGTCGCAGTCGTTGCGACAGTACGCATTTGCTCCCCCAGGTAACTGGGCCGCAGGGGATTGGTCCAGAAGGCGTGTTTGATATCCGTGACGATCAATTCCTGGTGTTGCTGCTCATGATTCAATCCCAGTTCGAGCAATCGTAAAACTTCCTCTGAAGCTTCACTTGCAAGAAATTTCTCCATGGCATTGTCTACGTAGGCACGGTAAAGGCGAATCTGGTCGAGAGTGGGACGGGAAAACGTACCCCGAATAGAGCGATGGGGATGCCCTCCCAGTCGTTTGTAGTAGGAGTTGAAGAGGAAGCTGAATCGATCATCGAAGCGGGCGTAACCCTGAAAATGCTGCGCGAGGATGAATTCCTCGAAGAACCACGTGGTGTGGGCGAGATGCCATTTGGACGGGCTCGCGTCGGCCATGGACTGGACCATCTGATCATCCGGCCCAAGCGTTTCAACGAGTTTCAACGTCTGCCTGCGAATTTCACGATATCGTTGAAGCCATGTCGGCAATGGCGACAATACGACAGGTCGATCGAGTGTTTTCAGCATGATTATTTATCTATCGTGACGATACTCATTTCGATTGGAAGGGATATCTTTCCTTTCGTATGCTTTCATATGAACAGGCCAATTTCTGCATTCCTTCATTCCTTATCCCTTATCGACGACTGGTTCCTGTTGCAAATTTTCCCTAAAGAGAGAGGGTGCATTCTGTACGCTTTCAGACATATAAGTTCTGAATGAGGTGAATTACGTGCGATATGTGGGAAAAGTCTGTTTTTGTTCGATACCGTACTGACCCTCTTTCCCGGTTGGAGCATCCTGTACATGTCTGAAGCGCTTCGAGGAAGGACCGGCACACTGGCAGAAAGCGGCAGAATCCGGATCGAAGCGGTGAGGGTGAATGAAGAGAAGTTCTTACAGGAAGTTCAAGCAGTAGCCTTTAAGAATTTACTAATTTCATACTTTCATAGGAGATAATCATGGCTTATACAGATCGCGATACCTACGGCATGTACAAGAAGTATGGTAAGGAGGAAGGGAAGGGACCCGGGCCCCGTCTGATGGGAGCGGATACCCTTATTGGCGAGGATGTATACAACACCAAGGACGAAGATCTTGGCGACATCAAGGAAATCATGCTCGACATGAACAACGGCAAAATCGCTTATGCCGTGCTGTCTTTCGGCGGATTTCTGGGAATGGGAGATAAGCTCTTCGCCGTGCCCTGGAGCGCGCTGACACTCGATACGGAGAACAAGCGCTTCATCCTCAATGTGGAGAAGGACCGCCTCGACTCCGCGCCGGGATTCGATAAGGATGACTGGCCGGACATGGCGGATCCATCCTGGCAGAACACCATCAATTCCTACTATGGAACGAAGTCTTACATGGATACAAGCTACGAAACCACATCCAAGAAAGACTATACGACCTCTGCCCATCGAAACAATGAAAGGATCATTCCGGTTGCACCGGTCGGCGCTGACCACGTGAAAGATAAAACCGACGATACCTTTCACACGCACAAGTAAAGACTATTAGGTAGTGTCAGGTGAACAAGGGGTGCAGGATTATCCTGCACCCCTTGTTTTATGGGTTGCAAAACTGCTCGACCTTCCACACGCGGGTACCAGGCGCAGAACTCGTGCTTTAAACCGCATACGCGTTACAGGCTGGTTAAATGATCTGTCAAATAGCCTGTAAACTCGCATAAATGCAATCCATTCCCTATTGGCGTCTTTCCGGCTTCTATTTCTTCCATTTTGCCTTTATTGGCGCCTTTGCTCCTTACTGGACTCTTTACCTCAAATCCCTTTCCTTCGCTTCCTTTCAGATCGGCGTCCTCATGTCCCTGCTGCATGTCACTCGCATCTTTGCCCCGGCTGCGTGGGGCTGGCTTGCAGATCACATCGGCAAGCGCATGCTCATTGTACGATCGGCTGCAATTGCAGGCTTGGTCAGCTACTGCGGCGTTTTTCTCGGCGAGTCCTATGGCTGGCTGTTTGTGGTCATGGCGCTGATGAGTTTTTTCTGGAGCGCCTCCCTGCCGTTGATCGAAGCTACGACGCTTTCATATCTTGGAGAAAGCATCACAAAATACGGACTCATCCGGGTCTGGGGCTCGGTAGGATTCATTCTGGCGGTAACCGGCGTCGGTTATCTGCTGGATGTAACCAGCATCAGCTCGCTGCTATGGGCCGTCCTTGGCTTCAAGCTCGGTATTGTCTTTTTTTCACGCCTCATTCCTGAAGTCGGGACAGTAACGCATCCTGCCACCGAGCATTCCATTCCACAAATATTCCGACGGCCGGAAGTACTGGCTTTTTTTGCGGCGTGCCTGTTGATGGTGTTTGCGCATGGCCCCTACTACACCTTTTACTCGATTTATCTTGTCGAGTACGGATACAGCAAAAGTCTCGTAGGCTGGCTGTGGGCCACAGGGGTTATCTGTGAGATCGGCATATTTTTCCTGATGCCGCAGTTGATGCGCCGATTCCGCATGAAACAGATCATGGTGTTCAGTTTCGGCTGTGCCGTAGCACGCTTCCTGATGATAGGCTGGGGCGTGGAATGGCCGTTTGTCATATTGTCCGCACAGGTGCTGCATGCCGCAACCTACGGGGCGCATCACGCCACGGCCATGATGGTGGTGCACCGGCTCTTCGGTGGGCGCCACCAGGCGAAAGGGCAAGCCCTCTACACCAGCCTTACATTCGGGCTCGGTGGCACCATTGGCGGCATATTCAGCGGTTACTCGTGGGATTGGCTGGGGGCAGGGCTCACTTTTACGATCAGTGCGATGGCCGTGTTGCTCGGCCTGGGGCTGGTAGTCTGGAAGATGGACATCGACCGGTCCGCGTGACAATTGCCTCACTCTTGCTGTTCCTTGATATTTCATTATGGGATAATGAAATATTGAGATTTGAAGCCGTTATTCCCATTTCCACAAAAATGCAAACGTTATACGACAAACTCTGGCAAAGCCATGTGGTGCACGAAGAATCCGATGATCCGGAAGGCATGGCGCTGCTATATATCGATCGCCACCTCGTACACGAGGTGACCAGCCCCCAGGCGTTCGAAGGGTTGAAGCTGGCGGGACGCAAGCCGTGGCGCCTCAATTCCATTCTGGCGGTAGCAGACCACAATGTGCCGACCACCGGGCGGGATCATGGCATCAGCGATCCGGTATCTCGCCTGCAAGTGGAAACGCTCGATCAGAATTGCGAGGAATTGGGTATTACCGAATTCAGGATGAACGATCGGCGCCAGGGTATCGTGCATGTCATCGGACCGGAGCAGGGTGCCACCTTGCCAGGGATGACAGTGGTTTGTGGCGACTCGCATACCAGCACGCATGGCGCTTTTGCCTGTCTTGCTTTTGGCATAGGTACTTCGGAGGTGGAGCATGTGCTGGCGACACAGTGCTTGCTGGCGAAGAAGTCAAAAACGATGCAGATCGTGGTAGAGGGCAACTTGGGCCATGGCATTACCGCCAAGGACGTAGCGCTTGCCGTTGTCGGCAGGATCGGTACTGCCGGAGGTACAGGCTATGCGATCGAGTTTGCCGGCAGCGCGATCCGTGGGCTATCGATGGAAGGGCGCATGACACTCTGCAATATGGCGATCGAGGCGGGTGCGCGTGCGGGAATGGTGGCAGTGGATGATGTCACCATTGAATATCTCCTGGGCCGTCCCTTTGCACCTAAAGGCGATCTGTGGGAAAAAGCGGTTGCCTACTGGCGTACCCTGAAGAGTGACGAGAGTGCGAATTTCGATAAGGTTGTTCAACTGGACGCAACCTCGATCAAGCCGCAGGTAACCTGGGGAACTTCTCCGGAAATGGTTACGACAGTGGATGGAAAGGTGCCTGATCCGGCAGAAATCGCAGACGCGGTGAAGCGTCACGATATGGAGCGAGCGCTCAAATATATGGCGCTGGCTCCCAACACCCCGATCAGTGAAATCCGCCCCGACAAGATATTCATCGGCTCCTGCACGAATGCGCGCATAGAGGATTTGCGGGCCGCCGCCGAGGTGGTAAGGGGCCGTCGTATTGCAAAGAGCATCAAGCTTGCGATGGTCGTGCCGGGATCCGGCCTGGTCAAGCATCAGGCAGAGCAGGAGGGGCTCGACAGGATATTCCGCGATGCGGGGTTTGAATGGCGCGAACCGGGTTGTTCGATGTGTCTTGCAATGAATGACGACAGGCTGGAGCCCGGCGAGCGCTGCGCTTCCACTTCCAATCGTAACTTTGAGGGCAGGCAGGGTCCGGCGGGACGTACTCACCTGATGAGTCCTGCAATGGCAGCCGCGGCCGCAGTCGCGGGACATTTTGTGGATGTAAGGGAAATATATTAGAATTCCAGTACAACCATAGCCATAGCGGTTTTTTATACTACCGAGAATTGTGATGAGAATGCTGACAGTAATAGCTGCCTTGATTACTGCTTTTGGTCTGTCTGCCTGCCACACCATTCAGGGCGTGGGTAAAGACGTTCAAAGCGGCGGAGAAGCGCTGGAAAAATCTGCAAAATAATTGCAAAACGGGAATCAGCAGTGAAAAAGTTTCATTCATGCGAGGGGTTGGTGGCGCCGCTGGATCGGGCCAACGTCGACACCGACGCCATCATTCCCAAACAGTTTCTGAAATCCATCAAGAGATCCGGTTTCGGACAGAACCTCTTTGATGAATGGCGGTACCTGGATCATGGCGAGCCAGGCATCGACCCTGCCACTCGTAAACTCAACCCCAACTTTGTGCTTAACCTGCCGCGTTACCGCGGTGCCCGGATACTTCTTGCACGCGCCAATTTCGGTTGCGGATCCAGCCGGGAACATGCTCCCTGGGCATTGCAGGATTACGGCTTTGAGGTAATCATTGCCCCCAGTTTTGCCGATATTTTTTTCAACAACTGCTTCAAAATAGGTTTGCTTCCCATCGTGCTCGACACCTCACAGGTGGATCAACTGTTCCGCGAGGTCGAGGCCACCGAAGGGTACCGATTGCTCGTCAATCTGGAGCAGCAATCGGTAACTACTCCCGCCGGAGAATCTTTCTCTTTCGATATCGATTCTTTCCGCAAGCATAGTCTTCTGAATGGTCTGGACGAAATCGGCCTCACGTTGCAGCATGCGGACAAAATCCGGGCGTTCGAAGAAAGACGCCGCGTAGAACAGCCGTGGCTGTTCGCCTGACAGACTTTCCCCTTTAAAAGGATTTTATGAAAATAGCAATTCTGGCCGGAGATGGTATCGGTCCGGAAATTGTCGCGCAGGCAGTGCGCGTGCTGGAAACGCTGAGAAGCGATGGATTGAAGCTGGAACTGGAACAGGGGTTGCTGGGCGGGTGCGCGGTAGATGCAGCGGGCGAGCCTTTTCCCGAAGCAACGCGCAGATTGGTGAATGAGGCAGATGCCGTAATCCTGGGGGCAGTGGGCGGTCCCCGGTATGACGCGCTGCCCCGGCAACTCAGGCCGGAGCAAGGCCTTCTTGGGATAAGGAAGGCCTTGAACCTGTTTGCCAATCTCCGGCCCGCGGTACTTTATCCTGAACTTGCCGATGCTTCCACGCTGAAGCCCGAGGTGGTGTCCGGACTCGATATCCTGATCGTGCGCGAGTTGACCGGGGATATTTACTTTGGCGAGCCGCGTGGTATTGAATTACGGGATGGTCAGCGCATCGGCTACAATACCATGATTTACAGCGAAGCAGAGATCCGGAGAATAGCGCGAGTGGCTTTCCAGGCAGCGCGCAAGCGTAGTCGCAGGCTGTGCTCTGTAGACAAGATGAACGTACTGGAATCAACCCAGCTGTGGCGCGACGTGGTGACCGAAACGGCGGGTGAATATCCCGAGGTGGAGCTTTCGCACATGCTGGTGGACAATGCGGCCATGCAGCTTGTACGCAATCCCCGGCAGTTCGACGTGGTTGTGACAGGCAACATGTTCGGTGACATTCTGTCGGATGAGGCATCCATGCTGACCGGCTCGATAGGCATGCTGCCTTCGGCATCGCTCGATGAGCGGAACAAGGGGCTTTACGAACCCATACATGGTTCCGCTCCCGATATCGCCGGCAAGGACGTGGCGAATCCTCTGGCAACCGTACTCTCGGTCGCGATGATGTTGCGCTATACCTTCGATCTGGAGGAGGAGGCATCCCGAATCGAACGGGCAGTGAAAAAGGTGCTGGCTGATGGATATCGGACTGCGGATATTTACGAGCCAGGAAAGATGAGAACCGGAACCGCAGCAATGGGTGATGCGGTTCTGGCAAGTTTGTAGATACAGCACTTCACATCCTGCGGTTGAATCAAACCAGGAGATTTCTTCCAAAAGAGAGATATCAATGAAACGAGTCGGTTTTATCGGTTGGCGGGGCATGGTAGGGTCGGTTCTCATGCAACGCATGCGGGAAGAAAATGATTTTGCATTGGTGGAACCAACTTTCTTTTCCACTTCGCAGAAGGGCGGCAAAGCACCGGATATCGGCCAGGAGGCTCCGCCCCTGAAGGACGCGAATGATATAGACGAACTCAGGTCAATGGATGTTCTGGTTTCCTGCCAGGGAGGAGATTATACCGGCGCGGTTTTTCCCCGGCTGCGGGAAGCTGGCTGGCAGGGTTACTGGATCGATGCAGCCTCCACGCTGCGGATGAAAGATGATGCTGTCATCATACTGGACCCGGTCAACATGCCGGTTATCGAGCAGGCGCTGCACGATGGGATAAAAAACTATATCGGGGGCAATTGCACTGTCAGCCTGATGCTGATGGCCATGAACGGGCTCTTCAAAGAAGAACTGGTGGAGTGGATGAGCGCCATGACTTATCAGGCAGCTTCCGGGGCCGGCGCGCAGAATATGCGGGAATTGCTTCTGCAAATGGGCGAAGCGCATCGTGTGGCGAAAAATCTGCTGGATGACCCTGCGGCCGGCATACTCGATATCGACCGTGAGGTGGCGGGAACACTTCGTGATGAAAATTTTCCAACCGAGAATTTCGGTGTGCCGCTTGCAGGAAGTCTTATCCCCTGGATAGACAGGGATTTGGGCAATGGGCAGACACGGGAAGAATGGAAGGGACAATCCGAGACGAACAAGATACTGGGGCGTGGTGAACGAACGGTTCCCGTGGATGGTATCTGTGTTCGTGTAGGCGCCATGCGGTGCCATAGCCAGGCGCTGACCGTGAAGCTGAAGAAGGATGTTCCTCTGGATGAAGTTGAAGACGTGCTTGCCGCTTCGAACAGTTGGGTAAGGGTCGTTCCCAATGAGCGGGAGCATACATTGAAAGAGTTGACTCCTGCTGCGGTTACCGGCAAGCTGACAATACCGGTTGGCCGATTGCGCAAGCTTGCCATGGGCGGCGAGTATCTTTCTGCATTCACTGTGGGAGACCAGTTGCTCTGGGGTGCTGCCGAGCCGCTGCGCAGAATGCTCAGAATCCTGGTGGCGGCCTGAGAACCGATAGAAGCGGCAAAGGCGCACGATCGACCAAGACATCGTGCTGCCTGGTTTCCATCTTCTGGAGCTTCCCCTGCGCCTTTTCGAGACTCATTTTTTTGCAGTCGCCCGATTGAGATGGTCCTATCGTTCGATGGCAGCCCGCTTTCTTCTTGAACGAAACCCGGCTGCACGTCTTGCATGCCTGCAGCCCAGGTCTGATCGGGCTCCCGATCTTCGTCAAGGGATAGGGCATTCCTCCCAGAGAGTATATTGCCGTGCAGAAGCCGAGGTTTAAGTGCAGTCTGTTTTTTTCATTTCTGGCCGCTGTGATGTCGGTGGAAGCCAGTCATGCAGCAGGTCTGGGAAGGCTCACTGTCAATTCTGTGCAAGGGCAGCCGTTCAAGGCAGAAATCGATCTGGTGACGGTAACAACAGAAGAGAAATCTTCCCTGAATGCTCACCTTGCATCACATGATGTCTTCCGCAAGGTAAATGTCGATTATTCTCCGCTTTTATCCACGTTTAGAACCACCATTGAAATCCATCCAGATGGTCAGCCTTATATCCGGATTGTTTCTCCGCAACCCGTTGACGAGCCGTTCCTGAATATCCTGATTGAGCTGAACTGGGCATCGGGGCGTTTGTTGCGTGAATATACAGCCCTGCTACCCCTTGCCGAAACAGGTGCATCGTCCCGGGAAAATGAGTCAGCTCAGCCGGCATTGCATTGCTACCCTGCAGATGGTAAAACAGATCCAGCCATAGCGCACGATAGCGTCTCGTCAGGACAAGCCAGGCTCCTTCCAGGAGCAACTGTGTCAAACCCGTCCTATCGGACCTATGGCCCCGTAAAATCAGGCGATACGCTGTCAGGAATCGTAAAAAATATCACGCTTCCTCCTGAAGCAAGCTTCAATCAGGCGCTGGTTGCACTGTTTCACGCAAACCGCGAGGCATTTTCTGACAACAACATGCATCAACTCAAGGCCGGGTTCGTGCTGAGAATACCTGATAACAGTGAAATCAATACGATATCAATAGTGGAAGCCGATCAGGAAGTGAGGGTGCATACGGACGAGTGGCAAAAAAAACGGTCTTCCAAAACAGAAGAAAGGGAGAAAGAATGGGGGCCATTGCCGTGGGCACTCGTTTTGTAGCAGGAAAGCGTAAGATCCCTGCAGGAATCTTGTGGGGAAGCGATGGTCGATGGCGAACTAGTCAATCAGCACTTTACTGTTGCGCTGGAAAGCGTCTGTTTATACGTCACTACTTCCGTTTCCCGAAACGTGTTTAAAAATTCCCTGGGCAGGTCCGGTACAAGTATCACCAAAATCACGATGGTAGCTTTACCGTGAGAATCGCAATGGTGTTGGAGTATGACGGCAGCAATTTCTGCGGCTGGCAAAGCCAGCCAGGGGGAAATACCGTGCAGGATGCTGTGGAAGCGGCCTTATCGGAAATTGCGGGCGAGCCCGTTCGAGTAGTCACGGCAGGGAGAACTGATGCAGGAGTCCATGCTATCTACCAGGTGCTGCATTTCGATACTCGGGCGGAACGACCCATGAGTGCGTGGGTGCGGGGTACAAACGCACTGCTGCCCGACGGCATTGCCATGCTATGGGCCTCCCGAACGGCGGATGATTTTCATGCCCGCTACTGTGCGATCGAGCGCTGCTACCTCTATCTGTTGCTGAACCATCCGGTGCGGCCGGGACTTCATCAACACAAAGTCGGCTGGTTTCATCAGCCGCTCCATCTCGAATCGATGCAAACGGCGGCTCAGATGATGCTGGGCGAACACGATTTCAGCGCCTTTCGCGCTGCTGAATGCCAAGCCAAATCCCCCGTGCGCACCGTGACAAGACTGGAAGTTACGCGAGTGGGAAACATTGTTGTGTTTGAGCTGCGCGCCAATGCATTTCTGCACCACATGGTACGTAATATCGTCGGTTGCCTGATCTATGTGGGCAAAGGTAAGTTTCGTCCTGACTGGATAGGGAAACTGCTTGAAAACGGGAAGCGCAGCGAAGCTGCGCCGACTTTTTCCGCTTCCGGGTTATACTTGGCAGGAGTTGCCTATGACACGAGGTGGAAGCTCCCGCCTTTTGTCGAACCCTCTCTTGCCGCAATAGTGCCGGGCACGACCAGGCCGGCTGTCGTCACATCATAGGCGACGAGTGGCGGAAACCGGGTTTCGGCAGCAAAACCGGAAGTCAGGGATATATGTCGATTCGAGTAAAAGTTTGCGGTATAACCCGAGTGGAAGATGCGCTTGCGGCAGTGCATCTCGGAGCGAATGCTGTGGGCTTTGTCTTCTGGGAGCGGAGCGCGCGTTATATTTCACCGGCCGGAGTCCGCGGAATCGTGTCCGCGTTACCGCCATTCGTTACTTCAGTGGGTGTCTATGTCGACCCTGAGGCAGGGTGGGTGGACGAAAGCATCTCGGTTGCTGGGGTGAACCTGCTGCAATTTCACGGCAGCGAAAGCCCCGAGTTCTGCCGGCAATTTTCACTTCCCTATATAAAGGCGGTAAGAGTCAGGGCGGGGCTGGATTTGCTACAATACGCATCCCTTTATGCAGGAGCTATCGGTTTGCTGCTGGATACGTATGTGGAAGGCGAACCCGGGGGGACCGGAGAGGCGTTCGACTGGAACCTGATTCCGCGCAATCTGCCGCTGCCGCTGATTCTTTCGGGGGGATTACACGCAGGCAATATTACGAGCGCGATCCAGCAGGCCCGTCCATGGGCAGTAGATGTGTCCAGTGGCGTGGAAGCCGCGAAAGGCATTAAGGATTCGGAAAAAATTGCAGCATTCATGCGAGGAGTTGGAATCAGTGAAAGTCTATGATCTTCCGGATAGTCACGGTCACTTTGGTCCGTACGGCGGTATCTTTGTCGCGGAAACGCTGATCTCGGCCCTGGAGGATTTGCGCATACAGTACGAGCGCTATCGCAGCGATGCTGACTTTCAGGAGGAATTCGCCCATGAACTCAAGCATTATGTGGGACGCCCCACTCCCATTTATCATGCAAAACGGTGGTCGGCGCATCTGGGGGGCGCCCAGATCCTGCTCAAGCGCGAAGACCTGAACCATACGGGTGCACACAAAATCAATAATGCGATGGGACAGGCGCTACTGGCCAGGCGAATGGGCAAATCACGGGTAATAGCCGAGACCGGTGCAGGCCAGCATGGTGTTGCGACGGCCACGGTCGCAGCGCGTTATGGGATGGAGTGTGTCATCTACATGGGCTCGGTCGATGTGGAGCGCCAGGCCGCCAATGTTTACCGGATGAAGCTTCTGGGTGCGGATGTCATACCGGTCGAATCCGGTTCACGCACGCTGAAGGATGCCTTGAACGAGGCCATGCGCGACTGGGTGACCAATGTTGCAGATACTTTTTACATCATCGGTACTGTGGCTGGACCTCATCCCTATCCCATGATGGTACGTGATTTCCAGGCGATTATCGGGCGCGAGGCAATAATCCAGATGCAGGAGGATTATGGACGGCAGCCCGATGCCCTGATCGCCTGCGTAGGTGGCGGCTCAAATGCCATTGGGCTTTTTTATCCCTATCTTGACAGCAGCACCCGGATGATCGGAGTGGAAGCGGCGGGACATGGAGTGGAGACGGATCAGCATGCCGCCACCCTGACGAAGGGACGGCCTGGCGTGTTGCACGGCAATCGTACTTACCTGATACAGGACGAGAATGGGCAGATCGTTGAAACACATTCCATTTCGGCAGGCCTGGATTATCCTGGCGTAGGGCCGGAGCATGCCTGGCTCAAGGACAGCGGCCGTGCTGAATATATCGGAATAACCGATGAGCAGGCTCTGGAAGCATTCCATGCACTGTGCCATTACGAAGGGATCATTCCGGCGCTCGAATCCAGCCATGCACTGGCTTATGCAGCCCAGCTCGCATCTGCGCTCACTCCTGATAAGCTGTTGCTGGTGAACTTGTCGGGGCGTGGCGACAAGGATATGTCTACCGTTGCGCACGCTTCGCATATCACCCTCTAACCTGCAAAGTCCGTTCATGTCCCGTATTTCCACACTGTTTGGCAAGCTGCGCCAGAATCGGAGAAAGGCACTCATTCCTTTTATCACTGCTGGCGATCCCGAACCCGGAATGATGGTCACACTGATGCATGAACTGGTGCAGGCTGGCGCCGACATCATCGAGCTGGGCGTTCCATTTTCCGATCCGATGGCGGATGGACCGACGATTCAGCGTTCTTCCGAGCGTGCGCTGAAGCATCGCGTTTCATTGCAGGATGTGCTGGCAATGGTGGGAGAATTCAGGGAAAGTGATTCCAGTACGCCGGTTGTGCTGATGGGTTACGCCAATCCGGTCGAAGCGATGGGCTATGATGCATTCACGGCAAGAGCAAAAGCGTGCGGCGTAGATGGCGTGCTGATTGTGGATTATCCTCCAGAGGAATCGGTGGAATGGGTGGAATGCCTGAAATGTCAGAATATCGCTCCCATTTTCCTGCTTTCTCCGACTACGCCACAGCAACGCGTCGAGCGGGTGGCATCCCTCGCGGAAGGATATGTGTACTACGTTTCGCTGAAAGGCGTTACCGGTTCGCTTCACCTCGACCTGCGTGATGTGGCGGAGAAACTCGACAGACTGCGTTCCCACATTTCCATTCCCATCGGAGTGGGCTTTGGCATACGTGACGGCGCAACCGCCCGGGCAGTGGCGGAGCTTGCCGATGCAGTGGTGGTGGGAAGCCGCATCATCGAAGAAATTGAAAGATCGCCCAAGGCGGAGGTGCTAACAAATGTCCATCGTCTGGTAAAAAGTCTGCGAATTGCAATAGATGCGGCAAGTCCTGCATCATCAGCCGCCGTTAAACTTACACACTTATGAGCTGGTTTCAGAAACTTCTCCCGCCCAAGATCAAGCGCAAGGAAAGCGGTGAAAAGAAAGCGGTGCCTGAGGGACTGTGGAGCAAGTGCGCCTCCTGCGAGGCAGTGCTTTACTATTCCGATCTGGGGAACAATCTCAACGTCTGCCCCAAGTGCGGTCATCACAACCGGATCTCCGCACGCGTGCGGCTCGACCTGTTTCTGGATCCGGAGAATCGGCGCGAAATCGGGGCGGAAGTCCATGCGCTCGATCCCCTTAAATTCAAGGATAGCAAGCGTTACTCCGACAGGTTGACGGAGGCGAAAAGAGAGACTAACGAAGATGACGCCCTCGTGGTGATGCAAGGCAGCGTCAAGGCGGTTCCCGTCGTTGCCGCAGCATTCGAATTCGGTTTCATGGGGGGGTCGATGGGATCCGTCGTCGGCGAACGCTTCATACGCGGTGTGCAAACGTGTGTCGACCGGCGTCTGGCCTTTGTATGCTTTGCGGCGAGTGGCGGTGCGCGCATGCAGGAAGGCCTGCTGTCGCTCATGCAGATGGCCAAAACCACTGCCGTACTGACCCGGCTGAGCCGTGAAGGGCTTCCGTTTATTTCGGTCCTGACGGACCCTACCATGGGCGGTGTATCTGCCAGTTTTGCTTTCATTGGCGATGTAGTAATTGCTGAGCCGGGCGCCCTGATCGGTTTTGCGGGACCGAGGGTGATCGAGCAGACGGTGCGGCAGACGCTGCCGGAGGGATTTCAGCGCTCCGAGTTCCTGCTGGAGCATGGAGCGATAGACATGATCGTCGATCGCCGGCGCATGCGAGACAAGGTCGCCAACTTGTCTACGTTGCTGATGCGCACTTCCTCCCCCGCACCCTGAGCATTTTCGCTCGACGCATAATCACACTTACCGTGCCATCGCAGGCATGAGCACTTTCTCCTTTGCTTCTGCAACGTTGCCAGAGTGGCTGGGCTACCTGGAACGCATGCATCCCACAACTATCGAGATGGGCCTGGAGCGGATACGGTGCGTCCAGGCGGAACTGGGGCTCGAGCCTTCATTTTCCATCATTTCCGTTGCGGGTACCAACGGGAAGGGCTCGACATGCATGATGCTGGAAGCCATTCTGAGTCATGCCGGATATCGCGTCGGATGCTATACCTCGCCCCACTTGCTGCGATATAACGAACGCGTGCGGATCAACCAGGGGGAAGCAGGCGACGATGAATTGTGCGAAGCTTTCCGTGCTGTCGAGTCGGCGCGGATGAATAGCGGCGTGTCCCTGACTTATTTCGAGGTTGGCACGCTGGCGTCCATGTACTTGTTCAGTCAGGCCGAAGTGGAAATCGCAATTCTGGAGGTGGGACTAGGTGGGCGACTGGATGCGGTCAATGTATTTGATACCGATTGCGCGGTCCTTACCAGTGTGGATTTCGATCATATGGATTATCTGGGCAACACGCGTGAACAGATCGGATTCGAAAAGGCCGGAATTTTCAGGTCGGGGAAGGCGGCGATCTGTTCCGAGCCGGATTTGCCTGTAAGCGTGCGCCGTCATGCGCAATCAATCGGCGCCAACCTCACGCATATCGGGGAGCACTTCGGTTATTCAACCGCTCCACAGTCCTGGAGCTACTGGTGGAACGGCGAGAGCAGACACGCACTCCCTTACCCAACCCTGCGCGGTGCCTGTCAGTTGAAAAACGCCAGTGCATGCCTCGCCGCGCTGGATTCCCTGAAAGATACCTTCCCGGTCACCCTGAGCGATATTCGCCATGGATTGCTGGAGGTGGTTTGGCCAGGACGGTTTCAGGTGTTGCCTGGGCGGCCGGTCACGGTGCTTGATGTTGCCCATAATCCAGGTGCAGCGCGAGCGTTTGCTGCCAGCCTTGATAGCATGGAGCGTTATCCTCGAACGTATGCGGTATTCGCAATGCTCCGGGATAAGGATATCGCCGGCGTGGTGCGGGAGGTGAGGTCCAGAGTGGATGTCTGGCTGGTATCGGGCATTGACGCTCCAAGAGGCGCGACAGTGGATGAAGTCGCCGCGCAGGTTGCCCAGGCGCTGCAAATCGCTGAGTCGGGCGCGGGGGACGCAAGTGAAGTCGCCGTGCATACCATCCGCAAGTTCCGCAATCCATCCGAGGCATATGCCTACGCCTGTGAGCAGGCAGCCAGAAATGATAGAATTTGTGTTTTCGGCTCATTCCATACCGTGGCTGAAGTGTTAAAGAATATGGTTGAGCGCAGGTAGACTTCCCGATATTTAATGGCAAAGACCCTCAGCGAAGAAGAGATTCAGCTAAGAAAGCGCGCCAGACGACGTCTGGTCGGCGCAATCGTCCTGGCAACCGCGGCAGTGGTGGTATTGCCGATGATCCTTGACAGCAAGCCTGACCGGCGCGGTCATGAAATCGACATACACATCCCGTCTGAGGATTCAGTGGAAGAGCTTGCCGCCGAATCTGTTTCCCCGGCAAATACGCCTCTCGCAACCGCTTCCTCCATGCCTCAGGCTGAGGGGCCGGAGCAGGCAAGTGCGGCATCCGGTAAGAATATAACGGCTGTACCTCCTCGTGAGACGCTTGTCTCCATCAATGAAAAGACCAGTGCAAGCCCTGCGCCTGCTGCTCCGCGGAATGAAACGGCGGCTACAAGCACTGCTCCCGCTGCTTCTCGAGTGGAAACAGCCAGTAAAAACGCCCTGCCTGCTGCCCCGCGGAATGAAAGGGCGGCTACAAACACTGCGCCCGCCACTTCCCGAGCGGAAACGGCCAGTAAAAACGCCGCGCCGGCTGCTTCGCGGGAAGCATCATTTGTAGTGCAGTTAGGCGCTTTTTCTACGCCAACAAAAGCGGCCCGGCAATCGGAAAAGGTCGCTTCACAGAATTTCTCCGCCTATACTGAAATCGTGAAATCCGGCAAGGAAGAAGTAACCCGCGTGCGCGTCGGTCCTTTCGCGACACGCGAGGAGGCTGAGAAAACACGGGAAAAACTGAAGAACCTGGGATTCGAAGGTGTGGTTACAGAAAAGTAGGTGAGGATCATGAAACCCTGTACACAAGGCTACCTCGCATTCTGCCATGTTTACTGCTGATCTGACTGGCTTCGATTACGCTGTCCTGGCAATACTGATTGTGTCAATCCTGCTCAGTGTATCGCGCGGCGTTGTGCGAGAAATATTGTCCCTGGTCAGCTGGATAGTCGCATTCATGGTGGCGAATTCTTTGGCCGCAGGATTCGCGCCCATGGTGCCTTCAACTATCGACGGAGAATCACTGCGTATCCTGCTGGCTTTCATTGCATTATTCCTGACAACCCTGGTGGCGATGGGTCTCTTGACCATGCTGATTTCAGCTTTGATCCAGACGGTAGGATTGGGTTTCACCGATAGATTTTTCGGCTCCCTGTTCGGTTTTATCCGCGGGTTGGTAGTGGTGCTGGTAATCGTGCTGGCAGCAGGTCTTACCGCTCTGCCGCAGGAGCCCTTCTGGCGAAAAGCGGTACTGAGCAAGCACCTGGAGGCTGCAGCAATGGTGGTGCTGCCGTGGTTGCCGCAGGATTTGTCCAGGCGTATCCACTATGCGGAACTGAAGCGCAAGCAATAGCGCAATAAACCGAATGCGCCGGATTCCACTTGATGAACTCGTGCAACTTTTCGTATAGCGTCGATCTAAGTCATTTTTGCGGAGTGCGTCCATGTGTGGAATTCTGGGTTTAGTTTCGCATGCTCCCGTAAACCAGCTACTCTACGACGGGTTGCTGGTGCTGCAGCATCGCGGGCAGGATGCGGCCGGAATTGTTACCGCCCAGGGGAATACCTTCCACATGCACAAGAACAGCGGCCTGGTACGCGACGTGTTTCGCACGCGGAATATGCGCGCCTTGCTCGGGAACATGGGGATCGGCCAGGTGCGTTATCCCACTGCTGGTTCCGCCGAGTCTCCTGCAGAGGCACAGCCGTTTTATGTCAACTCGCCATTCGGAATCGTACTCGGGCATAACGGCAATCTGACCAATTCCGCACAACTCAACGATGAGTTGTTTCGCGAGGATTTGCGGCACGTCAACACCAATTCGGATTCGGAAGTGCTCCTTAATGTGCTGGCGCACGAGTTGCAGAGGAGCACGAAGAACCACCAGCTCGATCCCGCCGCTATTTTTGCCGCCGTATCCGGCGTGCACGAGCGTTGCAAAGGCGCCTACGCCGTCATAGCAATGATTGCAGGTTACGGATTGCTCGCGTTCCGCGATCCTTATGGTATTCGCCCCCTTGTGTTCGGGTGCGCGGAAACCGAGCATAGGACGGAGTATCTGGTAGCGTCCGAGAGTGTGGCGCTCGATACCCTGGGATTCAAGCTGGTGAGGGATGTTGAGCCGGGCGAAGCAATTTTTATTGATGACAGCGGCAATTTTTACAATAAGCAGTGCGCGCCCAACCCCTCGCACAATCCCTGCATCTTCGAGTATGTCTATCTCGCCCGGCCGGATTCAGTCATAGACGGAATTTCAGTCTATGAAACCCGGCTCAACATGGGAGAGAGTCTAGCCGATAAAGTCAAAGCCACGATGAGTCATCTCGATATCGATGTGGTCATTCCGATTCCTGATTCCAGTCGCCCCAGTGCTTTGCAGCTTGCCAACCGCCTGGGCATAAGTTTTCGTGAAGGTTTCGTAAAAAACCGCTACATCGGTCGAACTTTTATCATGCCTGGCCAGCAACTGCGCCGCAAGTCGGTCCGCCAGAAGCTCAATGCCATGGGCGTGGAGTTTCGCGGAAAAAATGTGTTGCTGGTCGATGATTCGATCGTACGCGGCACCACCAGCCGTGAAATCGTCCAGATGGCGAAGGAAGCCGGCGCGAACAAGGTGTTTTTTGCTTCTGCTGCACCCCCCGTGCGGTTTCCCAACGTTTATGGCATCGATATGCCTACGCGTCACGAACTCATTGCCACGGGGCGGGATGACGAGGAAATATGCCGGGAAATTGGCGCCGATCATCTGGTGTATCAGGAGCTCGATTCTCTCATTAAAGATGTACGCCGCGTCAATCCATTGATCTCTCAGTATGAGACCTCGTGTTTCGACGGGCGCTATATTACCGGGGATGTAACGCCGGAATACCTGGCCGTTCTGGAGGCGCAACGCAGTGGTAGTCCTCCTCTCACGGAGAGACGTTCCAGCACGCAACTCGACCTGAACCTAGTGACGGCGAATTAATGAAGGTTTGACAAAAGCAGGTACCGAGCGTACCTTCACAGTAGGCGCCGATTTGATCTTCAGCTTGCGGGCGCAGTATAAATTCAGCTAAAGCGGGAAAACCCGTTTTTGGCGAACGCTGAACGGGTTTTTTATTTGGGGAATTTGAGGGAGATATCTGGCATGTCTGACGATTTCGAGCTGGAAACACTGGCGCTGCATACGGGCATACATCGCAGCCAATTCAATGAACACTCGGAAGCTTTATTCCTTACT
This sequence comes from Nitrosospira sp. CT, assembly GCF_059489795.1. Lineage (NCBI taxonomy): Bacteria > Pseudomonadati > Pseudomonadota > Betaproteobacteria > Nitrosomonadales > Nitrosomonadaceae > Nitrosospira > Nitrosospira sp. CT. Next base: position 16,604 of record NZ_JCAHZJ010000003.1, on the reverse strand, counting down.
TCGAGTTTTGTCTTCGATAGTGCAGCGCAGGCCGCAGCACGCTTTTCCGACGCGGAACCGGGTAATATCTATTCACGCTTTACCAACCCCACGGTTACCGCTTTTCAGGAAAGGCTGGCCGCCCTGGAGGGGGCGGAAGCCTGTGTCGCCACCTCCTCCGGCATGTCAGCTATTCTAGCCTGCACCATGGGGCTCCTCCGCGCGGGGGACCATATCGTGGCTTCCCGCAGCCTGTTCGGTGCGACTGTCAGCTTGTTCAACAATATCCTCAAGCGCTTCAACATCGAAACGACGTTTGTTTCCGCTACGGACGTTTCTGCCTGGGAAGCAGCGGTAAGACCGAGCACCAGGCTGCTGTTCATGGAAACGCCCTCCAATCCGTTGACCGAGATTTCCGACATTGCCGCACTGGCTGCTGTAGCAAAAAAAGCAGGTGCATGGCTCGCCGTAGACAATTGCTTCTGCTCTCCCGCTCTGCAACGTCCGCTGGAATTGGGAGCAGACCTCGTGATTCACTCTGCGACCAAATATCTTGAGGGTCAGGGCCGGGTGTTGGGTGGCGCGGTGCTGGGCAAGCGTGATCTCGTGATGGACGGGGGAATATTCGGTTTTCTCCGCACGGCCGGGCCGAGCCTGAGTCCATTCAATGCCTGGGTAATCCTGAAGGGAATGGAAACCCTGAACCTTCGGATGGAAAGGCATTCCGAAAATGCACTGGAAATCGCGCGCTGGCTGGAAGCGCAACCTGGCGTAGCCAAAGTCCATTATCCAGGCTTGCCATCGCATCCGCAGTACGAGCTTGCCAGCCGCCAGCAGAAAACCGGAGGTGGAATCGTTTCATTCGAATTGAAGAATGGAAGAGAAGCGGCATGGAGGGTGGTGGATTCCGTTCGCATGATTTCCATCACCGCCAACCTGGGGGATGCCAAGAGCACCCTTACCCATCCTGCCACCACCACTCATGGGCGGATCAGCCAGGAAAACCGGGATGCAGCCGGCATTACCGAGGGCTTACTGCGCATTGCAGTGGGACTTGAGGCGGTAAAAGACATAAAGGCCGATCTCGCAAGGGGTTTGACTCAATAGAGATAGTAAGGAATCAGCACTTTCAGGAACGTCGTCACCCTTGGATTGAGCCAGACGGGCGGATTTCCTTCTATTGGTTCTGTAGTATCAGCCTCTTTTCTACACCCGTCGTCGAATAAAGGTATTGTTTTTCAGGTTGTCTCATCGCTAATGTACCAGCTGATTGATTTCCATGATGGGGAGCAGTATGGCAAGAACGATCATCAGCACGACACCCCCCATTACCAGAATCATTATCGGTTCCAGCAGCGTTAAGAAGACGCCCAGTCGCCGCTCCAGCGCCTGGGCTTCGAGCTGGGCAGCGCGTTCGAGCATTTCTTTCAGCTTGCCGCTCATTTCCCCGCTTGCGACCAGATGCACGAGCAGTGGCGGAAACACGCGGGTTTCGCGCAGCGCTCTGGAGAGGCTCGCGCCTTCGCGGACCTGTTCGATGGTATTTTCGATCGCTTTACGCATGACCATGTTGCTCATCACGCGTGCACCGGAACTGAGCGCTTTAAGAAGCGGTACACCTCCTCCGATCAGAATGGAAAGCGTGCTGGCGAAACGGGATGTGTTGCTGCTGCGAATCAACGATCCCAGCCATGCGGTGCGCAGCAGCAGAGCGTGCCATCGGTATCGGACGTTATCCCGCCGCAGCGCGACGCGTGCGGAAAGTCCCCCGCCGACAATGGCGATGATCAGATAAGGCCATGACATGAGAAGGAAATCGCTCAATCCGATCAATGCTCGAGTCAGGAGGGGCAGGCTCTGGCGAGAATGCTGAAATACCTGCACTACCTGGGGAACCACATACATGAGCAGGCCGGCAACAATGATAATGGCAATGATGGTCACCAGTGCCGGGTAAAGGAGCGCAAGACTGGTTTTCTGTTTTAGTGTCTGGCGTGCGTCCAGATACTCGGCAAGATGTCGCAGTACCAGCGGCAATGTGCCCGATTCTTCCCCGCCATGTACCAGCGCCCGATAGAAATCAGGAAAACTCCTGCTGTAGCTGCCCAGCGCGGCAGAGAGGGGGAGTCCAGCAATCACCTCTGTCTTGACACCGCCGAGCACTTCGCGTGTCATCGGCTCCTCGGCGGACTCGATCAGTGCAGCAAGCGACTGCTCGACTGTCAGGCCGGCGGTCAGCAAGGTAGCCATCTGTCGTGTCAGCAGACTCAGCTCCTCCGGGCGTAGGCCTCGGACCCAGTACGTCTGGCCGCGCTCGCGAGCGCGAACCTGATCGACGGCCGAAGGCAGCAAGCCCTGCGCGCGCAACTGCGCCCGTGCCTGGCGCGCGGTATCAGCCTGCAGCACACCCGTTACTGTGCGGCCTTCGGGGTCAAGCGCTTCGTAGCGGTAAGCTTCCATATGGAACTGCTATTCGCGTGTCACACGCACGATTTCCTCCAGGCTGGTAATGCCCTGGGTAGCGAGGCGCATGCCGTCGTCACGTAACGAGCGCATTCCAGCGGAAACCATATACTCTCGCAGGTCTTGTTCGGAAGCGCGATCATGAACTCGCCGGCGCAGATCGTTGTCAACCGCGAGCAATTCATAAATCCCGGTACGTCCCTGATAGCCGGAGTGATTGCATGCAGCACAACCCTGTGCTTTGTATAAAATTCCAGAAGCCGAAAAAGAGCCTAGGGAAGGGGATTTTCCCATGGCCTCGTCCCAGGGCTGGCGACATTCCAGGCAGAGCCGCCGCACCAGACGCTGCGCGCCTACACCGATGAGACTCGATGCCAGCAGAAACGGCTCGATTCCCATGTCGACAAGCCGGGTCACGGCGCTTATCGCATCATTGGTATGCAGAGTCGCAAATACCAGATGGCCCGTAAGACTGGCTTGTACCGCGATCTGCGCGGTTTCGAGGTCGCGAATCTCTCCGATCATGATGACATCCGGATCCTGGCGCAGGATTGTCCGCAAGGCTCGCGCAAACGTCATTTCGATTCGCGGGTTGACCTGGGTCTGACTGATGCCGTCGAGATCGTACTCGATGGGGTTCTCAACCGTCATGATGTTGAGCGACGCGGAATCCAGCCTCGACAGAGCGGCGTAAAGCGTGGTTGTTTTACCCGACCCGGTGGGACCGGTTACGAGGATAATGCCATGGGGCTCGCGAATAAGCCTGTCCATGCGAGTCAACGTCATTTCATCCATGCCAAGCCTGGGGAGATCCAGGCGGCCAGCCTGCTTGTCGAGCAAACGCAGTACGGCGCGTTCGCCGTGGGCGGTGGGGATGGTGGATACGCGTACGTCGACTGGCCTGCCCGCCATCCTGAGTGTAATCCGGCCGTCCTGAGGAAGGCGTTTTTCCGCAATGTCGAGCTGCGCCATGATCTTGATGCGTGAGATGAGGGCGGCATGTAATGCGCGCGCCGGTTCGATCAGGTCGCGTAATGTGCCGTCCACTCGCAACCGCACAACCGAGCGTGTTTCATAAGGTTCAATATGGATATCGGAGGCCGCGTTGCGTAACGCCTGTGTAAAGAGCGCATTGATCAGCCGGATGACCGGCGCATCATCCTGGCTCTCGAGCAGGTCCTCGACCTTCGGCAGCTCCTGCAATAACCTCGAGAGGTCTATATCCTGTGCGAGATCATCTGCGAGCGCGGCGGCACCTTCATTTGCGCCGTTATACAACGCCGAAACGACCTCATTGAACTCATCGGTATCGATGCGTCGTGCCCGCAGGGGCACGCCCAGAACGCGACGCAATTCTGCCAGTGCCCCGGCCTGGACTTCGCCGCGGACCACCACCTCTGCACAATCGCTGGTGACGCTCGTCACGGCCACTCCATTTTTCTTGACAAAGACATAAGGAATCCTGTCAGACGACATTATCGCAGCCCGGGTTTCAGGGTGTATTATCCATCACTCCCCCGGTATCCCAGTTGCCTTGAGCATTGGAGATATCCGGACTATCCGGACTATCGGGAGTGACGCTGTCATCAAGGATGACAGGCGGCGGTTGACGCGGTGGCAAAGTAGGCGATTCCATATCCGGAAGGACAAGATTGAACCCGGGCGTGGCTTTTTTCTGTTCGCTCAGCACCCGATCGTACTGTGCATCAGAAAGCGGATCGGCAGCTTCGCCCGATCGCATCAGTGTCGGCCGCAGAAATACCATTAGATTGGTTTTGTTGCGTGACCGCTTGTTGTAACTGAACAATTGTCCGACCAGCGGAATCGCTCCGATCAGTGGAATTCTTTCAACCGAGTCATTTACCGTATCCTGCATCAGGCCGCCGAGCACGAGAATCTGCCCGTCGTCCACGAGCACTGTCGATTCTATCGAGCGCTTGTTGGTAATCAAACCGTTGGTGGCATTGACCGTGCCGGGAACGACGCTCGAGACTTCCTGAAAAATCTGCACACGCACTGTATTGCCTTCCGAGATAAGGGGCTTGATCTTCAATGATAATCCCACATCATGGCGTGAAACAGTCTGAAACGGAGAGGTAACGGCGCCGCCCACTGGCGGAATGAATTGGCCGGTGGGAATCGGAACGTTCTGCCCGATCACGATTCTGGCTTCTTCGTTATTCAGTGTCAGCAGGGTAGGGGTGGAAAGAATATTGGCATTGGCATCCGTTTCCAGTGCCCGGATGAGAGTATGAATGTTGAGAACAGGGCCGATGCCGGGAATAGCCGTGACAAGGCCATTCATGATGCCGATAGTCAGACCGGACGCTGCATTCGCTATCGGATTCTGGGCGGTGGAGATGATACTGCCGCCCCCGGCAGTGCCCGCATTGAAATTGGTGCCACCAAAAACCTGGGTGCCGCCTTGTGCGGCATTGCTCAGATTCTGCCATTGAATGCCGAATTCCGCGGCTCTGTCGGCAGTGATTTCGGCAATCAGTGCTTCGATATAAACCTGCACGCGGCGCACGTCGAGCTTCTCTATTACCGCACGCAAATTATTATAAATAGCATCCGGGGCAGTAATAATGATCGAGTTGGTGGCTGCATCCGCCTGAATGATGCCGGGGGCGGAAGTCGCGGCAGTTTGCATCGGAGCTGGGGTGACGGAAGCAGCGGGAACAGCCCCTGCGCCGAGGCTGGAGCCCGGCATGGAAGTGCCCATCGAACCGCCTATTGAGGTACCTGATGAGGCACCCATCCCACCGCTGGTGGACGTACCAAGGGAAGACGTTCCAAAAGCCGTGCCGGTTGCCTGACTCAGCCCTGAAGATGAGGAAACCGGGGATCCCATGTTGTGATAGATCGCCCTGAGGGTTTCGGCAAGCCTGACTGCATCGGCATTCTTGAGAAAAACGACATGCATGTTGCCGGCCGCGCTGGTCGGAGAATCGAGCACTGTTACCAGTTGGCGCAGACGCGCAAGCGCTGCCCGGTTTCCGGAGCGTGCAAGGAGGGTATTCGAGCGAGCATCGGCGACGACTGTGAAACGCTGCTGGGTGGGGTCTGCGACACTCTCGGTCTGGGACTGCGCCGATTCCGAAAACAGCCGGTTCACGGTTTGCGCGACATCGATCGCCGAGGCGTGCTGAAGAGGTATCGAGACGGGATCGGTTCCACTGGGTTGATCCATCGAATCAATTATTTTTGCCAGGCGTTGGAGATTGCTCGCGTAATCTGTAATAACCAGCGTGTTACTGTTGGGGTTTGCAGTGATACTGTTGTTTGGAGCGATCAGCGGACGCAGAATCGGCACCATCTGCACCGCGGATTCATACTGCAGCGTAAATACCTGCGTCTGGATACGGTCACCTGCGGGCTGCCGCTGGTTCGTGGGGCCAAGTGTCGGGCTCCGGTATAGCTTGGCATCACTTTCCGGAACGATCCTGATGATGCCATAATCCTCAACAACTGCATATCCATGCAATCGCAATGCCGACAGGAATACTTCGTAGACCGACGATCTCGGCACTGGCCTGGCTGAAACGATGTTGATCGTACCCTTGACGCGCGGATCGAGCATGAAATTTTTCCGGGTAATTTCGCTGACCGCTTTCACCACGCCTTCAATATCGGCGTTGACGAAGTTGAGTGTAACGAGATCCTGAGCGGGAGAAGACCTAGGTTTGCCGGCGCGCAGGGAATCCGCTTCCGGCACGGCTCTCGAGGGGAGGTCAATTTCCTCGACTGCCAGGGTGGCAGAGGGATTTACGGACCAGGCCTCAGTGGCCCAACCCGCCACCGCCATCCATAAAAAAACTGCACATAGCGAGCGATGCCGCATGATTTTACCTCTGTAGCCCATGAGATGACGGCATCATTCAGTTATGACTGGCGCCTGAAGTTCGTCACGCAGGTCTGTCTCCACCGGAAGAGCAGGGCCTGCAGGTGGATTCTGACGTTGCAATGCAAGTGTTTCTCGCATTCCCTCACGTTCCAGGACAATATATTCGGTATGAACCTCAGCCAACCGGAGGCCGGGAGCGACGTCTTCACCTTCGGGCACCGCAAGCGTCTCTTTTCCATCCGCTTGCAGGATCGCGTATCCCCGCCCACTCCCGGAAGCGGCGATAACCCCGAACAGCCTGATCTCAGGTCCGGCAGGAACAGCAATGGATGGCTGTTCCCGTTGTGCAATACCGAACAGATCGCCAACAGTCGATACATCTTCGGCCACTTCCATGTTCGCATGCGTGCCTGACTCGAGGTGGGGCGGAGGGTGGGGGATGAACCAAAGGCGTGTCCAGTACAACAGTACCCCTCCAAGCAGCGCGAGTGCAGCGAGGATGATCAAATATACAAGGACTGTTTGCGCACGATTCGACCGGCCGATCGAGATTTCCGGCATTCTTTAATGCTTAGCTTTTCAATACGGCTGAAGTAAAAATCGGAGAGTTTCGATCAGGGAATGGACTCTTATAACGAGTTCCTGAAAAAAACGATAGTTCATGGTGGAGATTGCTGCATACTCAGTGAGATTCGGTGATATCACTTTCTATCGGTCAGATTTCGGTGAATAGCTCATGAGCCGCAATTGTACCTTGTTCAAGCGTATTGAGGCCTGGCGAAGTTGCGCGAGTATATTCCACTTTGCTTCGTGGCTAACCTGAACATGTTTATACTCTTTTATGGAATCTTTCCAGAATAGGATTAAACCTTGTTTTCATCTTCTTTTCGCTTGAAAGCATTTCGACGCCAAGGGATCATTCAATCAAAATAAGTAATAAGTAAGGGATTGGCTCTGTTTGGCGCCATCCTTCTCTTAAAAGGAGATTAATGCATATGGACATCGAAGAGGGTGGGAATAGGTCCTTTCCGCGGCTTCTTGCACACCTTGCCCTGGCCGCTGCTGCGGTTTGCGCGGCCTTTGGGGTTTTGGCAGAGCCCAAGCCCAAAGGCTATGAATATTACCTTACGGGCAACGCGGTTGATGCTGTCCTGCCGCAAAGGCCACGGTCGCCGTCAACTCTCCTGATGGGCGGAGGTCCCGACGTGGACGCTGCATTCAAGTGGATGATCCAGAAGGCGGGAGGCGGCGACTTCGTGGTGATCCGCGTCCGGGGATCCGACGGCTACAACCAGTATGTCTACGACATGGGCGGTATAGATTCCATTGAGACACTGGTCATAAAGACGCGTGAGGCGGCCAGCGATCCGTTCGTGCTTGATCGGATCAAAAAAGCGGAAATCTTGTTTATCGCGGGCGGCGACCAGAGTGATTACATTAATCTCTGGAAAGGAACTGCGCTCGAAACGGCGATTAATGAACTGATTGGCCGCAATGCGCCTATCGGCGGCACCAGCGCGGGACTTGCAGTTCTCGGTCAGTTTGACTTCGTGGCGTTGAATGGCACGGTGTACTCTGACGATGCGCTGGCCGATCCTTATAACCGTCGCATGACTCTCGATCGAGAATTTCTGACTGCGCCGGGCCTGAATGGAGTAATTGCCGATGCGCATCTCGACACGCGCGACCGGATGGGACGCCTTCTCACCTTTCTCGCGCGCACCATCCAGGACCAATGGGTGAGCGTTGAATCCGCCCGAGGCATTGGTCTGGATGTCGAAACCGCGGTGGCGATTGACAATGGCATTGCAATCCGCCTGGGTGTCGGCTCGGCATATTTTCTAAGGCCCACAATTGCCCCAACCGTCTGTCAAAGCGGGCAGCCCCTGACTTTCCGCAATGTCATGATAGACAGACTCTCGGGATCGGGATCATTCCATCTCGACCGGTGGGTGAGTCCGGGAAATGGCACAACCAGGTATGACCTTTCGGCTGAAACCGGTGTGTTGGTCTCGTCTCAGCCAGGAGGTGGAATCTATTGAGCGGTTTGTCTCGGCTGTCCGGAGATAACAGGATGCCGCCTATGCGCGGCAAGGAATGGATGATGTGACCATGACTGTCGGGGTGGCCATCAAGACAGTACCGTCGAAGCGATACAGCCCAATTTTCCCCTGGGCAACTATTTTAGAATGTGGAGCAGGAGGAGATACAGAGAATCGGTGAGACAGCCAAGCCATCTCACCGCTTTCCATTATCCGCAGTTTTCTACCCCAGGTAATCTTACGAACCGCTATTGCGCCGGGTTTTGTTGAGCAGTCGTCAACTGGCTTTTCCATATGTCGGGTAAATTCTGAACCCAGCCGTTGTAGACGATCGGAACTGGGAGGACGCCTTGACCTCCCATCCCCGCATTCCCGGTAATGGTGGCATCCCGCTGGGTCCCCGCAGACGCGAAAAGGCCCACTTTTCCGGCAATCACAGCATCCGACGGATTACCATCTCCATTCGGATCGGGATCGACGACGAGTAGTCTATTCGAAAATTTGCTCGCAACATAGGCATAATATCCCCCTCCCTGCTTGGCACCATATTGCACGCCATGGCAACCGGGATCACATGGAAGCATCGCAACAACCGTGTCTGAAGTTGGTACGCCGGGACGGGTATCGATCACTGTGATGGTCCCGGTCAGCATATTGGCGGTAACCATGCTTTTTCCATCTGGAGAGACAGGGGTTTGAATCGGCAGAGCGCCTACAGGACCGGTAATTGCCCCGGTGACCGGGTTATAGTTGGTAATCAGATTGATGGTCTTGATAACAGCATGAGTGTTCATGTTGATCACCGTCATCGTGTTGTCCAGCATGTTAGCCACATAATACTTGCTGGCATCCGGCATCATTCCCGTGGCCAACGGGTGACCAAAGGGAGTGCTCGCGGGCAGGATAGACTCGATGCTGTTGGAGCCGAAGCTATACTGGGTGGTATCTCCGGTGAAGACATTCGGTGTAACCATTTTTTTTCCATCATGGCTCATCCAGTGCGCATGAGCATTTCCCCGTCCGATATCTATACGCCGCTCCACGCCGGTCGCAAGTGGCGCAAGTTCCATGACCGAGTCTGTCCGTGTATCACCATTGTTGGTGACATGAAGCTGGTCGGTGTCTGTCCGGGTCATCACGTGGGCCGGTGCTTCACCTACTGATATATTGCGAATCAATGCTCCTGTTTGCCGATCGTAGACGGTCAATTTACTGTCGAACCATTGCGTCGCGTAAATGACACTCTGATTTCGATCGGTCCACATGTTGTGCGCATTATTCATGTTGATCGAGGGTAATGCGACCTTTCGGGTTACCTGCCACGTTGCGCCGCTTACAGCGGTAACCGTACCTGGTTTTGATTTGCCGGAAGTGGTTTCGAACTGTGTTGCCACCCATACTTCGCCCACTGCCGGCATGACCGGATTCTGGAGAGGTTCCAGGATACGATCATTCCCATAACGGTCATTGAGCACGGCAGGTAGATTCACTACGCCTGTATCCACCCGGACATCCACGTTCGGATAGGTGATGTGCCAAGGCGTACTGGAGGCATAGTTCTGCCAGTTTGCCGGGTTAGTCGCGACAAAGAAGGTGTGCAGCAGACGCGTAGCGAGGTCACTGCTGCTCGGAACCGTGATACCGTTGATCAAGCTGATAGAGCTTCCCAAATCCAGCCCGCTCGTATTCGGGTCATCGACAATGACGGCGCCTAGCATGTAGGGATGGATACTGCAGGTAAAGACATACAAACCGGGAGTTTTCAAGGTAACGCTGTCTCCTCCTTTTCTTGCGGAGGTGTTAAATGGCATACCCGCAGCACCGGTTGGATAAATTACGCTGGTTCTGGTATGAACTGTGTTTGAATTCCCTGAAAAATTTACCCGGACACCCGGTTTTGCCACTGCCAGTGACCGCGTTCCGGCAATCGTTGCACCGGTATCAAACCAGCGGGCGGGGTTATCCGTGAGCGAGAAATTGACTTCGTTTCCACTAGCGAGGCTGGCCCCCGAATTGAGGAGCGCGGTCATGGCGGCGATAGAAATATATCTGTAGATACAGAAATTCTTTAATGATGATTTAGGCATGATAGTTTATTCCCCTTTGGAACCCAGCGTTTGATAATGAAAACTGTCTTGCATGAAAACTTTCATGCTTGATGCAACTGCAAACGTTATTTCCGTTTGCCATTTGTTTTTCGGTTTTCCTAAAAATCTAAACTTGCAAAATAAGCATTAATTTGTTCCTGTTTGACGAATAAGTGATATGTTTTTTTTGAGATTATTGTTGACGTTACTTCCGGTGCGACTGAAAATTTTTCCCGGTGAGGCCATGTTGTGCTGTACCGAGATGTGGATTATGAGGCAGATCGGGAGGCGCGTGTCATGGTGCAAAACCGGAATCGACAATGAACAATTTCTTGGGTAATCTTCGTTCCATTTTGTCCGTTTTTTGATGGGTATTTACGTAAAAATGATGGAGAAATCTGGTTCCAATCTACTCTCTGAAAGACAACAAGCTCCAGGCCATTTGATCGCCCCAGAGTATGGACGGCGCGGAAGGCAGAGCGGCTTTACTTTGCTCGAGGTCATGGTGGTGGTCGTGATTCTAGGAATTCTCGCTGTAATGGTGGTGCCGAAGATCATCAGCCGTCCTGACGAAGCGCGTATCATCGCAGCAAAACAGGATGTCGCGAGCCTGATGCAGATGCTCAAGCTGTACCGTCTCGATAACCATCGCTATCCCAAGACCGAACAGGGATTGCAGGCGCTGATAACGAAGCCGACCGATCCGCCGATTCCACCCAACTGGAAAGCCGGAGGATATATCGAGCGTCTTCCGAAGGATCCCTGGGGCAATCCTTATCAATACCTGAACCCTGGTGTTCACGGCGAAATCGACGTTTTCAGTTTCGGGGCAGATGGCGCCCGCGGGGGAGACGGTAACGATGCGGATGTCGGCTCCTGGAACCTGTAAGGCCAACAGGATTCGTGGCTGAGATAAGAGCCGGGGGCGGATTCACGCTCATCGAAGTGCTTGTCGCACTGGTGATCATCGGGCTTTTTGCGGGACTCATCAGCAGCATAGTGCGGCCGGACGAACGCGCTCTTCTTCGTGTCGAGGCGGAACGACTGGCGCAACTCCTTGATCTGGCGGGGACCGAGGCGCGTATGTCAGGAAGATCTCTCGCCTGGACAACAGATGGCTCGAGCTATCGGTTCTTACGGAATCAACGGGGCGCCGGTTGGTCGGAAATTCGTAACAATGATCTCTTCCGGGAACGAACGTTTCCGCAGGGCATGAAGATCGCGGGCATGCTGATCGAAATGTCGCCAGCAGATTTTATGCGACTGGAGTTCAATCCTCACGGTTCGATGCCGGCTTATGCCATAAAGATATCTTTTGGGACGGAACGCTATACGGTCACAGGATCTCCGGTCGGCGATGTGCAAGTATTGCCGGGAGAGGGAAGAGTGAATGATGAAATCATATCCCGGCAGCTGCGGTAGAGGTCGTGGATTCACGCTGGTTGAGGTTCTGGTCGCATTGGCAATCATTGCGTTTGCGCTCATGGCCGCAGCGCGTGCCGCAGGGCAGGGCACAATCAATGTCGGTGAATTGCGCTCGCGCCTGCTGGCAGGATGGGTCGCGGAAAATCTGCTGACAGAGCAGCGTGCTCGCGGCACATGGTCGCCGCCTGGCACATATCGTGGAACAGCAAAGCAAGGAAATATGGATTTCACGTGGCAGGCAGATATTATGGAAACTACAAATCCCTCATTCCGGCGGGTGAATATTTCGGTATTTGCGCCTGCCGGAGAATCGCACCGGCTTGCGCATCTGACAGGATATCTAGCGCAACCGGCAATCCCGGGGAATCCGTGAGCAAGCTTGTCGGGAGACAGCGCGATGGCAGTTCGCAGGAGTGGAAGATTGCTGTTCACTTTCCTATGACTTCTTGCGTTCATGTCCTTGACGAAGAAGGTTTCATAATCCTTTTCCATCAAATCCATGCGTGAAACCAGTTTTCGGGGATTTACCCTGATTGAACTCCTGGTTGCGCTGACTGTTCTGTCTTTGCTGGCAGTGATGTCTTATCGTGGACTTGGGGCGATACTCGAGGCGCAAGAGTATGTCAAGCGGGAAACTGAAAAATGGCGCCGCATAAATTTATTCCTTACAAGATTTGAACGTGATGTGCAACTTGCGATACCGCGCCCGATTCGAACCGCCTCCGGCGTCTTGCCGGCCTGGCGTGGAGTGATAAAAGCGGCGCCCGATGGGGGCTTGTTGCCCTACATGGAATTCAGCCGTCTGGGCTCCATCGAAGAAACGGATACTGCACGGCGGACCGCCTACCAGCTGAATGATAAACGGGAAATCGAGCTTTGGTTGTGGCCGGGTCTTGATATCGGTCCCCGGACAGTGGCCATGCGTTATCCGGTATTGGCGGGGGTGGTGAAAATGGAGTTGCACTATCTTACTGCAAATCGTGCATGGGTGAATGCTTGGCCAAGTGGAGCGCCTGACACGCCGGTGTCTACGATTTCTTCCATTCCTCAGGCCGTGCGCCTGCGCATTGCGCTAGCCTCGGGAGAGGAAATAGAACGCATTTTCCAGTGAAACCATGAGAACAGGACAACGTGGGGTAGCAGTCATGCTTGCCATGGGTGTCGTTGCCCTCGCGTCGATAACCGCAACAGCTATCATTACCTCTCAGGGTATCTGGTCACGGCAAAGCCAGCTTGCGCATGATTACGTTCAGGCGCAGACGATGGTCAAGGCAGGGGTGGACTGGGTTCGAGCCGTGCTGAGCGATGACAGCCGGATGGGCAGCGTCGATCACCTGGGCGAACCCTGGGCATTGCAAATTCCGGCGATGCCCATTGAAAACGGTGAACTCACGGGCCACATCCACGATCAGCAGGGCTTGTTCAATCTGAACAACCTCGCTCCCGATGGAAAAATCAGTGCGGCACAGCTTGCTCACTTCAAGCGCTTGCTGGCCTTGCTCGATTTGCCGGATACGCTTGCCGATGCGTTGGCTGACTGGATAGACGTTGACAGCGAACCGCGTCCGCAGCATGGCGCCGAGGATGAATATTACAGCGTGCTGAATCCCTCTTACCTTACTGCCAACAGACCCCTGACCGATGTAGCGGAACTGGCCCGTATTCGCGGTTTCAACAGGGATATACGCGCCCGCTTGCGCCCGTTCGTGACGGCCCTGCCGAGTTTTACCACTGTCAATGTCAATACCGCGCCACCCGAAGTGCTTGCGGCCATTGTTGAGGGGCTGGGAATTGGAAATGCCCGCACATTGACTCTCCAGCGCGCGCGCGCCCATTTTCGCGATCAAGCCGATTTTCTGAACCGTCTTCCCCAGGGCGCTGGGGTAGAGGAAAGCGATATTGGAACCAGTAGCAATTATTTTCTCGCGACACTTAGCGTAGCCATCGGCGAAGCGCAGGCCGAGGGAGTGGTTCTCCTTAACCGTGATGAGGGGGGGTGGCCGGCTATTGTCTGGCGTAAATATTCATGAGTCTGCTAAGAATCCGGTGTCCTCTTCTGGAGGAACCATTGAGTTGCCAGTGGATATGGATTGGCGATGATGGGGTGCCCTTGCCAGGGGAAGGGCAGATAGCTGCCCTGCCGAAAAATGCGAGTTCCGTCCAGTTGATCATTCCAGCTGCCCAGGTTTTGCTCACACGGGCTCGCTTACCCGATGCTGCCAGGCGGCAGACTGGATCAGTACTGGCTTTTGCGGTTGAAGAAGAGATGCTGCGTGAGCCTGACGCTAATCAGGTGAGCTGGATCGGTTTCGCTGGAGACGAAGGCATACTCGCGGCTGTGGATAAAAAAGGATTGACACAGTGTCTCGATACGCTTCAGGCGGCTGCTATCCCGGTGGATGAAATTTACTGTGAAACACTGTTATTGCCATGGACGCCGAGAGAATGGAGTTTCACCTGGGATGGCCAGGAAGGTTTTGTGCGCACCGGCGAGTTTGAAGGGGGAGCAACAGATTGCGGAGACGACGTATCTCCCCCGCTGTCATTGCATCTCATGCTGGAAGATGCGGAAAGGCATGGAGCGAGACCGGCATCCATCGCGCTCTATACAATTGAGCCTGAAGGCACAATGACATTTGAGGGGAGTGCCGGTGGGACCATGAAGAACTCTGCGGCAGCGCCAGATATCGAAGCGTGGCAACGCGTGCTCGGTATTCCTGTATACATTGCGGGGACCTGGGATTGGCGCAGAGCACCGCAATCCAGTATCAGCCTGCTGCAGGAACGCAAACGCTGGCCTCTTTTCAGTGGGCTTTTTTCACGTCTGCGGCCAGCAGTCTGGATCGGCACGGCAGCGTTGGTGATCCATTCCCTGGCCGTTGCCGCTGACTGGGCCTTGCTTGCCAATGAAGAGCGTACCTTGCATCAGCAAATGGAAACCCGGTTTCGCACCATATTTCCGGCTGCGCTCGCGGTAGTGGACCCTGCGCTACAGATGCGCCGAAAGCTCGCCGAGGCGCGGCATGCGGCAGGGGTGCCTGATACCGCCGATTTTTTGCCCATGATCAAAACAGTGGAGCCGGGATTGAACGAATTGGCTCCTGGCAGTCTGCGTGCGGTTTCCTATGATAGCGGGAGAATAACGCTTGAGCTGGCCGCTGAGGAAGGGCTCGCGAACCGTATTGCTGCCCAATTGCGGGAAAACGATCTGAGTGTCGATATCAATCCGGCGCCGGCAGATGCGGGAGGCGGAGTTATTGTGCTCGTGGTGAGGACCCCGTGAGGGAACGGCTGCGGAAAGCATGGGAATCACGCTCTCCCCGGGAGCGGCGGATTATCATAATATTGGGGATGATTTCGAGTGCAGTACTTTATCTGTGGCTGGTCAGCGCCGCGGACAGGGCACGTACCCGGTTGCGCTCGAGCCTTCCGCAACTGCGCATTCAGGCGGAAGAGTTCGAGCAACAGGCGGCCGGGTACGAGCGTATAAAGGTTACCCCATTCATGCCCCCATCATCCGGCGATTTGCATGCACTCGCGCAAACCCAGGCAGATGTCCTGGGGCTTTCCCATGCTTTGAATGGCATCGATGCGCTGGGGGATGATCAGGTTGAGATAACGTTTACGGCCGTGTCATTCGCGGATTGGCTGAAGTGGACCGTAGCAATGCAGTTGCAGCGTGTGCGTTTTGAAAAGGGCCGGATTGAAGCTTTGCCCGAACCGGGAATAGTGACCGTGACGGGAACATTCGTTCGTGCCACTACAGAGTAGCGCCGATTGCGGCCGGACCAGTTATGGGTTTTTCGGCGAGCCCGTGACCAGCCTGTAACCAATAGGCGGTAGCAGTTACGCCAGCAGATAATCCTTGCCCCAAAGATATTCCTTACGCGCGCACCTCATCCGCTATAGTCTCGTCGTTCTTCAACGACATTCATATCCCCTTATTCTCAGGAATTTATCCTCTATCGATCATTTCCGCGTCGCTGGAAGGCGACGGTCACATGGACCCGCTTCCCCTCAAGTATCTGTTTTGGCTAAAAGAGCAGGGGTGGCATAGAAAATGCTTTAAACTGGCTCAAGCTGATCATTTATTGGAAAAGGCAGGGGCTGGAAACAACAGAAGAATATTTGAGAGAGCGGTGTTCTGCAGGAACCAATTCAGTTTATTTTCCGGCAACTCGATTTGTGCATGACACCACAGAGAATTTCTTCAGCTAATTCTCTGGACATCTAACCATCCCGTCGCAGACTCCGGCGCGAGCCGCTAGCTCGACCGATATTCCGCAGGACTCCCAGACCTCCAGCTTCGGATCAGGCCGCTGCATCTCATCAGCCATTCCGGATTGCATGGGTATTGACTTGCCTATTTCCAGATTTCTATGGGAAGGCGCAGAGGCGCGTTATAAACATAACGGCCTACAGATTTATTGCTGCTTTTTGAAACTTGATTTTTCACAATCAGAAAGGAGTCGAACGTGAACACCGACAAGAGGCAAGAGCAGGCCGGCTTATCAGATCGGCCTGCCGAGATGCTCACATCAACCATACTCGCAGGTGTTGCCTCATCCCGCCGCCGCTTCGGAGTGGCGATACTGGCAGTTTTCCTGGGACTGGCCCCGGTCATTTCCAGTGCAGAGCCTCCGGAGGGCAGGGGGCCTGGAGTGAAAAAGCCGCTTGGCTGGGCGAAGGGTCGCATCCTGGTCATGCCGCGCGCCGGATTGCCGGAAAAGGAACTGGCAAAGATTCTGGGCGAACATGGCG
>NZ_JCAHZJ010000002.1:0-67936 GCF_059489795.1 Nitrosospira sp. CT | reverse complement strand
CAAACGCAATCTGCTGCTCGGTAAATTTGCTTTTCTTCACGTCATGACTCCTTTCCAAAAAGGTAAAAATCATGCCGGAAATTCTACTTTTAAATGGTACGGTTTATCGGGGTAGGGTCATTTTTCGAGAGGAGAATGGACGTGAAGAAGCGATTTACGGATGAGCAAATTATTGGATTTCTGAAGCGGGCAGATGGAGGCATTCCTGCGAGTCTAAAGCGCCACCGTGCTTTAGGGTAACTGCTCGGCTACGGATGCGCTTGGCAACTGCCGCCGCCTTACTGGAATCATGAAGAGGAGTATTCGGAATTAACCAGGCCACGGTTTTGCCAAGCGGGTGATAATCATCTCCAATCTTGTTTCAGAAGAAAATTGCCTCTCCCCTTTTGCTATTTTTACCCATGATAACATATTTTATCATGGGTAAATTTTGCCCCGACTCCCCCCTTCCTAAACTCAAGTACTTCCATCAGCAACAGACAAGTCGATCAGAAAAAGAAAAGGGCTCATGACATCGTGGGGTGATGTGCGACGAGCCCGAATGTAGAAGGAAAATAATGCGTAAAACAAACACGGTACTACTGGCAACTTCAAGGAGAAGTCACGAGCAGAATAATGGATTTTAACCCCTCTGGGAATGCGGCAAATTGTCGCACCATTTATCGCAGGAGTTGGGGGATGGGAATATCCCGCTTACAGGTTCCAGGAAATCTGTTCAAGGATTCTTGAGGGCGTCTGTGTGAAAACGCAGGTGCTCTCCGATAAATGTGCTGATAAAGAAATAGCTGTGATCGTAGCCTTCACGCATGTTGATTCGCACAGGGTAGTTCACCGTATTGCACGCGGCGATAAAGCGTTCGATTTTCAATTGCTCGGCCAGAAACTCATCGGCAGAGCCCTGATCGATCAGCATGGGCAGATACTCCGAGGGGCGTGCAGATTCTATAAGCAAAGAGGCATCATAGTTCCACCAGTTCTTCACGTCATCTCCCAGGTAGTGACTGAAGGCCTTTATGCCCCAGGGACTGGTGGTAGGGTTCACGATAGGTGCGAAGGCGGATACTGATCGATAGCGCTTCGGGTTGCGCAAGGCGATCATCAGAGCGCCATGTCCTCCCATTGAATGACCGCTGATCGAGCGGCGATCAGCAAGAGGAAAGTGCTTCTCCATCAGGGCCGGCAACTCATCGACGATATAGTCATACATCCGGTAATGCCGGCTCCAGGGCTCCTGCGTGGCATTCACGTAGAAACCCGCGCCCGATCCTAGGTCGTACGCATTATCGCTTGCTCTCGCCACCTTTTCTCCTCGCGGACTGGTGTCTGGCATGATCAACGCGATGCCAGATTCTGCTGCCGCCCGCTGCGCCCCGGCTTTAATCGTGAAATTCTCATCCGTGCAGGTCAAGCCTGACAGCCAATAGACAGCAGGTACCTTTTCACCCTGGTCTGTCGCCGGTGGAAGATAGATGGAAAAATTCATTTCGCAGTTCAGCGATGGCGAAAAATGCCTGTAGCGTTTTTGCCATCCGTCGAACGAACGATGCGATGAGAGAAGCTGCAACTCCTCTGGATTCTGATTCATGGGTACAAACCTTTGCGGTTAACGGAAACCGCACCAATCATTTGTCGAAATGTATCACCGTGCGGATGGACTTGCCCTCATGCATGAGGTCGAATGCCTTGTTGATATCCTCCAATCCCATCGTGTGGGTAATGAAGGTATCCAGCTCGAATTCTCCATCGAGATAGCGCTGCACATAGCCGGGCAGTTCGCTGCGGCCCTTCACTCCCCCAAAAGCGGAGCCGCGCCACACGCGGCCGGTAACGAGCTGAAAGGGGCGGGTGCAGATTTCTTCTCCTGCCCCGGCAACGCCGATAATCACCGATTCCCCCCAACCCTTATGACAACATTCCAGGGCCGAGCGCATGACCTTTACATTGCCGATGCATTCGAAGGAAAAATCCACGCCTCCATCGGTCATCTCGATGAT
This sequence comes from Nitrosospira sp. CT, assembly GCF_059489795.1. NCBI lineage: Bacteria > Pseudomonadati > Pseudomonadota > Betaproteobacteria > Nitrosomonadales > Nitrosomonadaceae > Nitrosospira > Nitrosospira sp. CT. Next base: position 65,942 of record NZ_JCAHZJ010000002.1, on the reverse strand, counting down.
CACCTCCTGGATGGGCTTGTCGTGGTCTTTGGGATTCACCACATCGGTAGCGCCCAATTGACGCGCAATTTCAAACTTGCCCGGATTGATATCGATAGCGATGATGCGTCCAGCTTTGGCCATGACAGCGCCGATTATAGTGGCCAGGCCTATGCCACCCAGACCGAATACCGCTACCGTATCGCCCGCCTTTACCTTTGCAGTATTGGTCACCGCGCCCAAGCCGGTCGTAACGCCGCAGCCGAGCAGGCAGACCTTTTCCAGTGGTGCTTCCTTGCTGATCCTGGCCAGTGCAATTTCAGGGATTACCGTATATTCGGAAAAAGTCGAAGTGCCCATGTAATGATAAATGGGTTTGCCATCCTTCGAAAAACGGGTAGTGCCATCCGGCATCAGCCCCTGTCCCTGAGTTGCCCTTATCGCCTGGCACAGGTTGGTTTTCCCCGATCTGCAGAATTTGCACTCGCCACATTCGGGGGTGTACAGCGGAATGACGTGATCGCCTGCCGCCACGCTGGTCACGCCCTCGCCGACCGCCTCGACGATGCCGCCGCCTTCATGCCCCAGAATAGTCGGAAATTTGCCTTCAGGGTCTTTTCCGGACAAAGTATATGCGTCTGTATGACAGACTCCCGTAGCGACTATGCGCACCAGCACCTCGCCTTTCCTTGGCGGCATCAAGTCCACTTCCTCGATCTTCAAAGGCTGGCCTGGAGCCCAAGCCACTGCCGCACGGGTTTTTATCGTATCCATGTAACGTATGCTCCTTATTTTGCACGATCTCGCGTTAGTATGCAGGAGGATGCGGGCGACTTACAAATGTGGTATGAGTAAATCAGTATCCATCATTTTCTGATTCCCCTACTCGGAGTGTTAGTTTGCTTTTTCGGTTGACCTGTCCTATGCTGAAATCAGCCGGTTTTGAATATTTTGAATATTCTGCACGCTGGTGATTTGCCTTGTTAACCACTATCAGGAGATCATGATGCGAAGAATATACTTTCTGGTTCCCGACATTTCGACGACCAAACGCATTGTCGATGAGCTGCTTCTATCCCGAATAGGGGAAAAACACATTCATGTGGTGGCCAAGCGCGGTACCGAGCTTGAGGATCTGCCCGAGGCCAGCCTGTTGCAGAAGACTGACTTCATTCCCGCGGTGGAACGGGGACTGGCGGTAGGCGGTACCGCCGGGGCTCTGGCCGGACTGGTTGCGGTCGTTCTGCCGCCAGCATCCACGGTAATTGCGGGCGGTATTGTGCTGGGAAGCGCGCTTGCAGGAGCAGGTGTCGGCGCCTGGGCGGGAAGCCTGATTGGTGTGAGTGCGGCAAGCTCGAGAATAAAGCAGTTTGAACAGGCGATCGAAGCAGGTCAATTGCTCGTACTGGCTGATGTGCCAAAAGCTCGTGTCGAGGAGATCGAGGCGCGCATAAAAAATCATTTACCGACTGTAGAGATTGAAGGAACCGAACCGAAACAGCCTGCTTTTCCGTGATCGGGCAGTCTGCGCCACCCGCGCTTTGAATTGCGCAATGGAATAATGTTGCACTCAGTTCAGTTGCAAGGTGGGCGGGAAAGGTGGCATCGCACAGCGACGAGGAGCAGTGAGAATTGCGTATGCTATAATGATTTTATCAGCAGATAATCTGCATTGATCCGCGGTGAGGGGCAAAGGTGCGCGCGGATAGGCTGGGCTGGTTCTCGTAAAGGCACGGGAGCCGGCGGAATTCTGTTGACCTATTTCCGGATACCTCTCTTCTGTCCCTGGTTCTTCTGGTCGGGATCTGCATTTTCGTATCGCAATCTTTGCAGTACCCGATTTTGCCGGAAATCACATCCAGTTGCCGTCAAGGTTTTAGTTTTGCCCCTACTGGTTTATCATTTGCCATTCCCAACCTGGATCAAACTGGAGAAAGGCAATGGCTGGCTTGAGTAAAAACACGCCTGTTCCCGTCGAAATCAAGTTGCACCGAAAATCACGGTTGCTGGAAATCACTTTCAGTAATGGAAAGACGTTCCGGTCCACCAGCGAGTTCCTGCGAGTGTATTCGCCCTCGGCAGAAGTGCGGGGTCATAGCCCCGGCCAGGAAGTGCTGCAGACCGGTAAGAAAGAGGTGAATATCAATCGTATCGATCCGGTGGGCAACTATGCGATCCAGCTGACTTTTTCTGATGGCCATAATACCGGGCTTTATTCCTGGGATCTGCTCTACGAATATGGCCTGCACCAGGATGAAATGTGGCAGCGTTACCTGCGCCGAATGGAAGAAGCGGGAGCCAGCCGGGAACCGGCCGGGCATTTACCGGGTTCGAACCGGGAATCAGCGGCAAAAAGCTGAGACTATCCGGAACAAGGCTTCTTCTCCCTCTACCCTTTATTTAAGTTTGAACATCGATGACGAGAACTACCCATTTCGGCTTTAAGACCGTGTCGGAAACGGAGAAAGCACGCGAGGTAGCAGGTGTGTTTGATTCTGTTGCGGAACGTTATAACCTGATGAATGACCTGATGTCTGGGGGCATGCATCGGCTGTGGAAGCGATTTGCAGTTGAGGTGAGCGGAGTCCGGTCAGGTAACCGTGTGCTGGATATTGCCGGAGGAACGGCGGATCTGAGTTCGCTCTTCCTTGAGCAGGTGGGGAGCAGGGGAGAGGTCTGGCTGACCGATATCAACAATTCCATGCTGGCCATTGGCCGCGATCGTTTGCTGGATGAAGGTGCTGCCGTGCCGGTTGCACAGTGCGATGCGGAAAAGCTGCCATTCCCCACCAATTACTTCGATTGCGTAAGCGTTGCTTTTGGCCTGAGGAACATGACGCACAAGGATGTTGCGTTGAAAGAAATGCTACGCGTATTGCGCCCCGGTGGCTGCGTTATCGTGCTTGAATTTTCCAGGGTATGGAAACCTCTGCAACGGCTCTACGATCTCTACTCGTTCAAAGTACTTCCCGCGATGGGTGGTTTCGTCGCAAAGGACCCGGACAGCTACCGATATCTTGCCGAATCCATCCGCGTGCATCCCGGGCAGGAGGAGTTGAAGCAACTGATGCAGAAAGCCGGATTCGAGCGCGTGGAATATTTCAATCTTGCCGCAAACGCGGTAGCACTGCATCGCGGGTACAAGTTCTAGAAATCTTTCGAAAAACTAGCCCGGAAGCTGGCAGGCTTTCTTCCCGCCGTATGTCTGCTACCGTACAGAAATCCTTTCCGCAGCTGATAATATTGTTAGTTTTTCCTGTTGTTATTCCTGCTTTCGCAGGCGGATGGAAAAGAGGCAAAAGGAGCGGTAATTATGGCAGATAAGAGCGGAGTGTTCTTCATTTTTCCCTGAATTTTCTCCTGATGCTTCCTTCTTCCTTTATCCGCAGGGAGGCGCTTCGGGAGCAGCAGCGCGACAGGCAATAAGCTTCTGAATCGATGCCATATGCACCCGCTTTAAAAAAGCTTTGTGCAGGTATTGCTGGAGGTGCTTGTATAGCAGGCAATATCCCTCTTTTCCCATGGCTTCCCACGGAAGTATAAGGAAGACCCGTTCATGTGCGTCGGCGAACCCGGAGCAGATTCGCGACCGATTTTTTCAAGTTATCATGATGCTCGACGTCCACCACTCGGTGCTCCTTTTTGGCGAAATACTGATAGACCGGTTCCCCGGCGGGGATGTGGTCGGTGGCGCACCTCTCAATGTTGCCCGCCATTTGCGCGCCTTTGGCTGTGCACCTGTTCTCGTGAGCCGGATAGGCCAGGATGCGGAGGGTGCGCGTCTGTTGCAGACGATGGAGAGGGCCGGATTGAGCACGCATGGTGTACAGCTTGACTCGGTTTATCCTACAGGCGTGGTAGCGGTTCATCTGGGGGCGGAAGGGCATCGGTTCAATATTGTCCCTAACCAGGCCTACGATCATATTCATCCACGTCTGGCACGGGTGGCTGCGCTTGCGGCAAACCCGGAAATGGTCTATTTCGGAACACTGGCGCAGCGCGCCGATTCGCATCGCGCGCTGCGCCATATGCTGCGCGCAACCAGCGGTCAACGTTTTTTTGATGTCAATCTGCGCGATCCCTGGATTTATGGCGAACGACTGCACTGGTCGCTGCGGCATGCTGATATCGTTAAGGCGAACGACGATGAACTGGATCGCATCGCTCAACTGTTGAATATGGATGAGCCTGTTGCCGAGGCTCAGGCCAGAGCGCTGATTGAGCGATATCAGTTGCGCGGGATGCTCGTTACTTGCGGCGCAGCCGGTGCCTGGTGGCTGGAGCGAGCGGGAGAAAAAATATCGATCGCGCCGGACAAGGCAGTGGATGTTGTCGACACGGTGGGAGCGGGTGATGCGTTCTCTGCGGTCTTCATATTCGGCCTGTTGCAGGGATGGGGTAAGCCCATCATCTTGAAGCAGGCACAGCAATTTGCCGGCGCAATTTGCGGAATACGGGGGGCCATTCCCGAACACGATGATTTTTACGAACCGTTCATCAGACAGTGGTCAGTGGACGGTTAGGAGACGGATGAAAGAGTTATACATACTGATGCTGAGCCTGCACGGGCTGATTCGGGGAAACGACATGGAGTTGGGGTGCGATGCGGATACCGGCGGCCAGGTGCTGTATGTAGTGGAGTTGGCGCGAGCACTCGCGCGTCAGCCCCAGGTCGGCAAGGTGGATCTGCTCACGCGAAGGATAGAAGATCCTTCGGTTTCCGCGGATTATGCCCGTCTTGAGGAAACGCTGGGCAACAACGCGCGCATTATCCGCCTTCAGTGCGGCCCCCGCCGCTATCTGCGCAAGGAAAGCCTTTGGCCCTATCTGGATCAACTGGTGGATCGCGCGCTGCTTTTTCTCCGCGGGCAGAAGCGCTTGCCGGATGTCATTCACAGTCATTATGCCGACGCTGGATATGTCGGCATGCAGCTTTCCCAACTATTGGGCATCCCTCAGATTCATACCGGGCACTCCCTGGGACGCAGCAAGCAACAACGCCTGCTGGCACAAGGCCGGAAGCCGCAGGCACTGGAGCGCCAATTCAGCTTCTACCGGCGAATAGCCACAGAGGAAGCCGTACTGCAACATGCTAGCCTGGTCATAACCAGCACGCCTCAGGAAAGCGTCGAGCAATATGGGCTCTACACCAACTATCGCCCGGAACGCGCGGTTGTCATTCCGCCGGGAACTGATATATCGCGTTTTTCTCCTCCCAGCCGTCAAAAACCAGTGGAAGTGGAGACCGCGCATCTCATCGATCGCTTTCTCGCGCACCCGCGCAAGCCCCTGGTATTGACCATTTGCCGTCCTGAAATTCGAAAAAATCTGGGGGCGCTGGTTGCCGCCTTCGGCAGTTCGCCCAAACTGCATGAACAGGCCAATCTCGCCATCGTGGCGGGCAACCGGGATGACATCCGTCAACTGGATGCTGCCCAGAACGAAGTGATGACCGATCTGCTGCTGGATATCGACCGCTACGATTTATGGGGCAAGGTGGCGCTGCCCAAACACCACAAACCTTCCGACATCGCCGGTTTCTACCGTCTCGCAGCCCAGCGCCGCGGCGTGTTCATCAATCCGGCGCTTACCGAACCCTTCGGTCTTACACTGATCGAAGCCGCCGCCAGTGGACTTCCCATTATCGCGACAGAAGATGGAGGACCGCGGGATATCGTGGCGAACTGCAAAAATGGGATACTGGTAAATCCATCGGACACCGGCGCGATTGCCGAAGCGATCGAGTATGCGCTTGCTGACCCTATGCGCTGGCGGCGCTGGGCGCGGAACGGCGTTTCAGGGGTAAAAAACCACTACACGTGGGAGGCGCATGTCAGGAGATATCTGCACGTTCTGTCGCGTCTGCTGCATCAGGAGCGCAAGCGCATCCGCCGGAACCTGGCGATATATCAAAGGCAACCGCGCCCGCTGCCCTTGATATCGCATATGCTCATCACGGATATAGACAATACCCTGCTCGGCGACCGTGCTGCCCTGCGTCGCCTTCTTGCTATCCTGCGGGCGACGCCACCCAACCTGGGCTTTGGTGTCGCTACTGGCCGCACGCTGGAAAGCGCTGTGAAAATATTGAAGGAATGGGGCGTACCCTTGCCCGATGTGCTGATCACCGCGGTGGGCAGCGAAATCTATTATGGTCCCGAACTTCGTCCGGATATCGGGTGGCAAAACCTGATCAAGTATCTATGGCGCCGCGATGCCATTGAAAACGTATTGCAGAAAGTGCCGGGACTCAAGCTGCAGGCGGGCGAAAACCAGCGCGAATTCAAGCTCAGCTACAACGTGGATCCGGAAAAAATGCCATCAGTAGCCAAAATCCGTGCTTTGTTGCGCGAGCAGAATCTGTCAGCACACCTGATCTACTCGCGACAGACTTATCTCGACGTGTTGCCGCTGAGGGCGTCCAAAGGGCGGGCAATACGTTATCTTGCCTACAAGTGGGGACTGCCGCTACGCGCGTTTCTGGTGGCGGGGGATTCCGGCAATGATCATGAAATGCTGATCGGTGACACCCTCGGCGTTATAGTCGCCAACCATAGTTCCGAACTCGCAAGCCTGAAAGGGAATGAGCAAATCTATTTTGCCCGGTCCGCATATGCCGACGGCATTGCAGAGGGTATGGCGCATTATGAATTTGGTACTTCCATCATGGAGACTGCAAATGCTGCACAAATTTGAAGCCTGGGCTGCCGATCATCGCGGGGATATGTATACGCTTCTGCGCAGGTGGTTCGAACTGGAAAGGCCGCTTTTGCTTCATTCCGATCTGGGAGCGGTTTTTAATGCGTTGAGCGCGGACCACGCCCATCTGCTTGCCGATTCGCAGGTACGAGAAATCGTAAACACTCTGCAGGAAGCAGTGTGCCGGCCGCCACTAGTCTACATGGCGGCCCGCGAGGAGGCGGGGTGCTGGTGGTACGCACGCTTGCATCTGGATAGGCTAATTCCCGAGGCTGTCACCGTGTCGGAATATCTCGCTTTCAAGGAACTGCTGGTGAATCCGGAGGGGGCGAATGAGCCCGTGCTGGAAATTGATTTTGCGCCTTTTAATCGCGGTTCCCCAAAGCTCAAGGAAATCCGGTCCATAGGGCAGGGTGTGATTTTCCTCAACAAGCAACTTGCCGGCGGGCTGTTTGGGCAACTGGGGTTGGGGTCGGACAAGCTGCTGCATTTCCTGACAGTCCATTCCATGGACGGGAAGCAGTTGATGCTGGGTGGCAATTTTGCCGATGTGCCGGCGCTGCGTTCCGGATTGCGCAGGGCTCTGAGCATGCTTGAGAAGTATCCCGAGGATACCGAGTGGAAGGATGTTGCCGAACCCCTTGGAGGTATCGGTTTTGCACCCGGCTGGGGAAATTGCGTGGGCCGTGTGAGCGAGACGATGAGTTTGCTGGTGGATATTCTGGAAGCCCCTTCTCCCCAGATCCTGGAAAGCTTCCTCGCCCGTATTCCGATGATCTCGAAACTGCTGATCCTGTCTCCCCATGGCTACTTCGGTCAGGATAACGTGTTGGGATTGCCGGACACGGGCGGCCAAGTGGTATACATCCTCGATCAGGTGCGGGCTCTGGAACGGGAAATGAGCGAGCGCCTGATATTGCAGGGAATAGATGCCGCGCCAAAAATCCTGATTGGCACGCGCCTCATTCCTGACGCGGGCGATACACTTTGCCACCAGCCCCTGGAAAAAATCCACGGTACCCAGAATTCCTGGATCGTGCGAGTGCCATTCCGAAAAGGGAGTGGTGAAATCGTTCGCCATTGGATTTCCCGGTTCGAGATATGGCCATACCTGGAAAATTTTGCGCATGACATTGAACGCGAAGCTCTGGCCCAACTCAGCGGTAGGCCCGACCTGATCATAGGCAACTATTCCGATGGAAATCTTGTCGCCTCGCTGATTTCCAAACGGATTGGTGTAACGCAGTGCAATATTGCGCATGCACTGGAGCAGAGCAAGTACCTGCACTCGGCGTTGTATTGGCGGGAGAACGAAGCCCAGTATCACTTCAACTGCCAATATACCGCCGATCTCATTGCGATGAACAGCGCTGATTTCATCATCACCAGCACCTTTCAGGAAATTGCCGGTACCGAGCAGACGGTAGGCCAATATGAAACATACCAGAACTATACGATGCCCGGCTTATACCGGGTGGTGAACGGCATTGACCTTTTCGATCCCAAGTTCAATATCGTTTCGCCGGGTGCGGATGCAGAAGTTTATTTTTCTTATCTCGATCGCGAGCGGCGTCTGGACGCCCTGATTCCGGACATCGAGCGTCTCTTGTACAGGGATGATCCGGGCGTGCCCTGCCGGGGCTACTTCGCGGATCCTGCGAAACCTTTGATTTTTACAATGGCTCGCCTGGACATGGTGAAGAATCTTACCGGCCTTGTCGCATGGTTCGGGCAGTGTCAATCCTTATCGGACGCAGCCAACCTTCTGGTGATCGGCGGGCATATCGATCCAGCAGCCTCCAGTGATAGCGAGGAGCGTGCCGAGATCGAGCACATGCATGCCCTCATGAACGAGTACAAGCTGGAGGGACGCATGCGCTGGCTTGGCACCCGGCTGGAAAAGAATCTTGCCGGCGAGTTGTACCGGCACGTGGCGGATCGTCGCGGCATTTTTGTTCAGCCGGCGCGATTCGAGGCATTCGGGCTGACCATTATCGAGGCCATGGCCTCCGGCCTGCCTGTATTTGCCACCTGCTATGGGGGGCCGCGCGAAATCATTCAACATGGAGTTTCGGGCTACCATTTCGATCCCAACAATGGATTGGCGGCTGCTTCCGCCATGACGGATTTTTTTGCGCGAGCGGCAGCCGATCCGGGTTTTTGGGACAAGGTTTCCCAGAAGGCCTTGCAGAGGGTCGAAGCGCGCTATACCTGGCGTCTCTATGCCGAAAGAATGATGACGCTATCGCGTATTTACGGCTTCTGGAAGTTCGTCAGTAAGCTGGAGCACGAAGAAACCATACGTTACCTCAACATGTTCTATCACTTGCAGTTTCGGCCCGTGGCAAAGGCGCTTCTCCAATAAAAGGCGGTCATGATGTCGTTTTTAAAGAATAAAGACCAGTTCCAATGCGCGCCGTGTCGTCAATTGTGAAAGCTTATCTGTTGTTCGGCGATGTTTTCTCTGCTGCCGGCATCACTTGAGAACGATCGGCAGCATGCAGTTTCTGGAATAGATCCAGCAGGCAGTTTTTTACCGTAAAAGTGCTGACCTCCAGTATCGCAGCCGTTTCAGAAACCGTTTTACCCATCTGGGTCCACTCCATTATCGCGATTTCGCGAGGACTGAATCCATACTCCTCTGGATTTAACGGAACCAGGGTGCTTCGTTGTTCCCGGGCGGTGGATCGATGCGGCCGAATGCCGCGTCGATGTATGGAAGCAGTATTCCGATGACGTTCATCGAGGAAGGGGAGATATTCCTGCTCGAACTGAACATCACGTACAGACAATCATGCTGCCCGCGTTTGTCGCTGATGCCATGTACCAACATGGAATGCATACCTTGCAGCGCCCCTCCCAGAGGACATTGCAGGACGCGTTCTTCCATCAGGAAACCATATTCGCCGCTACCAAGAGCGTAAGGAGCCTTGCCAAGTTGGAGCCAGCGGCGGAACAGACCCTGGAGCAAGGGTAGCAGTGCCCTTGCATCGGAGTTTTTGCTCCTCACTTCGAGCAAGGCAGAGACGACGTCATGACACACAGCATCTGCCTCGAAATCTCCCCATGCAGCGAGCATGATCTCGTGAGGCAGATAGTCTTGCATCTCGCCTTGCAGCCACAGCAATAGATCATAGTGACAGCTTACTTCCAGCCATTCCTGGATGATATGGTGGTACCGCTCCACGTGTTCCACAGAAAAAAAGGCCGGCAAGTTCATCTGGAATATTCAATCCGGGTTACGGGAGACCCCATTCACACTATATGAAGCAATCTTCATACCAAGAGCTAATTCGCGGATTTCAAAGGCCGAACAGACGTTTGATGGAAGAAATATGGGAAGAATGTAAAGATTTCTGACAGGCGATCAGGCCTATTTAAACTTGCAGCACCGAAGCTCCTAGATTATTTCTACCCACCGCGGCGCCGGAATACGGCTTTTCCTCAACTGGTATTTTCTTGTTGACCCCTTTCTTTGTTGATAGAATAAATTGGATTTAGCCCTTGAGAGTTCTTGAACCAGAGCTATTTGTTCCAGAACCAGGGGAACAGGGCAGGTTGAGAACAGAGCGAGCCACGGTTTCTCCCTTACAGGTGGAGGGGCGCGTTCTTTTTTTATTGCCGATTTTGACCAGTGCGGAGAAGTTCCGTAAAGGAGTATCATGAACAAGAGAGTAAAGGACAAGAGAGTAATAGCGATTGCATTCTCTATTATTCTGTCGTGGCCCGTCTCTGCCTTCTCGTTGCAGCAACCGGAATCACAGTCGCAATCACAATCGCAATCGGCTTCATCGCGGGAATTGCCTCATGGAGACGGCTGGCGCCTCGTGCGCTCGATTCAGCTCGGCAACTCAAAAAACTATATCCATATGGTCCTGATCGATGGCAAGCGGGATATGGATAAGGCGGTTTATGGCGCTGCGCTCAGCAAGATATGCCGATCGGAACCCGATTTCTGCAGGGTCAGATTCTGGAATGAAGAACGTTACGTAGCTGACTCGATTTCGTTTACAGATGCTCAATTTAAAGCGCTGCGGGCCGAATACATATTCAATCGTGCCGGCCAGGTGCAGCAAATGAAATATGCATGCACGGTCGTATCCGACAAGAATCAGTGTTTCTCTCACTGAGGAACACGATCGGCTACATCCGGAAAAGCGGTGGAGGTTCATCCGCCTGCTGACCCTAAAAAACAGGAACCTCAGATGACACGCAGATTGATCAGTTCAGGATCCACCTTCGAACAGGAGATCGGTTACTCCAGGGCTGTGGTTGAGGGTGACTGGGTCTTCGTCTCAGGCACGACAGGTTTTGACTACAGCAAAATGACAATCTCGGACGATCTTCTTGAGCAGGCTGAGCAATGTTTCAGAAATATCGACGCTGCTCTGGATGAGGCCGGGGCAAGCATGAGAGATATTGTGCGCGTCACCTATATATTGCCTGATGCTGCCGACTTCCCCAAGTGCTGGCCCATATTCCGGAAATATCTCGGGGATGTAAAGCCAGCGGCGATGATGCTGGCTGCTGGCCTGTCAGATCCGCGTATGCGTATCGAGATACAGGTAACCGCAAGGCGCGGCTCAGGAGCGTGAGATATTTGAACGATCAAGGGAGAGGTCTGCCGCTGCTGGCAGAGAGGATGGTTGGGACTTGGGATTCCACGCTAATAACAAATGAAGGGGGTAATTGATGGCTGAAAAAACAAACAGGATCTTTATCAGTTTTGCACTTAAGGACAGGAGTGCTCACGATCAGCTTCTGGAGCAATTGAAGGAGCAAACAACATTTTCCTTTGTGGAGATGCCTGTCAAACAGTCCTGGGAGCCTTCCTGGAAAGACGAATGCCGGGAGACGGTGAAGGGATGTGATGGCGTGATTGGCCTGATTACCAAAAACTATGTCAGAGCCGACGGGCAGCAATGGGAACTGCGCTGCGCCTACGATGCGAGAATGCCTGTACTGCTTATTCACGGAGATTCTGACAAGATCCCCTCCAAACTGCCTGAACCCGTTGGAGACCGCGAGATCGATGCGTGGACCTGGCCGACGATCTCATCGTTCCTCAACAGACTATAAGCATTTTTTCCTGAGCACTCCGGGCGGCAAAAAACCGGATATTGCCGACCGGAGCATGTCAGTTTTTCATATACCATCTTCCATAACCCGGGGAAACCTGTCAGAAGGCGCTCTCAGCCTGAGCCAAGTTCGACCGTTGCCTTCGACGGAAGTGAAAGCCCGGCCGTAAGAGTATTGCTGAAGAGTATCGATGCTCCCGATGGAACCATTCGGTTGAGTCGAGAAAACGCTTATTGCAACACGCCCAGATCCGCCACCCGTTGTTCGATAGTCCGCATCATTTCCTCATAGGCGGGCGCTCCGATTCCCCCAAAGCGTTTTTTGAACTCGGCCTCCGTCATGAATTCCGGCAGGTCGGACCAGGGGGGCATCAGATCCGTGTCCCCAATGTCGGAAAGGACACGATACTGAAGTTGCTGGGCTGATGTCTCGCTTGCTACCGCCTTTTCTCCAAATTTTGTGCCTGCGTGATCTGCAGCAAGATCGTTAAAGGAGAAGCCGCTGCCATGGCGGGAGTCCTCGAATTCCTTGTACAACCCGATTGCATCCGCGAGTGCCGTATCGGCATAGGCAGCGATAGCGGCGGAAACCATGAAGTGCTTGGCAAAATCATCACGGCCATCCAGTGTTACAACCTGAGGCTGGGCTCGGGGCCAGGTTGTTTTTCCTGGAAGAATCCGCTTCAGTGAAATACCCAGCACATGTGCTGTGGCAACCAGAATAAGGGCACGGTTTTCAGCACGCGCGTCAGTCTCCGTCGATTGCCCAACTGCTGCGCGCATGAGCGGTGAAAGCACGTCCGACAGCGATAATTCTTTCTCCCCAGTTCTGCTGCTTTCCACCAGCAGACGTTGATAACGAAGCAAACGTTCGCGCTCCTCTTCGCCTATGATCGAGGCCTTCATGCCGTGGGAGAGGCCGCCGCGCCAACGATAAACAATGGTCAATTCATCCGGAGAAACCTTTACCATCCGAAGTGAGTCCAAACTGGCCTTATATTCCGGGCTTTCTCTTAACCATTCCAGTAGCCGGGGCATGAGCATGTCCGCAAGCGCGTCGGGTAACGAAAGTTTGCCGATCTGGATCGATCTGAGTTGTGGCAGGCGATCGGTCTCGACTAAAGATGCCTGAATGTTGAGATATCTATCCGAGTAGCGCCTGAGTGGAGTCTCGGAAAGGGGGATGCTGAGGCGGATCCCTGCGCTTCGATGGGCAAGGGTGAGGTGAGCGCTGCCTTTCAGGAGTCTGCGCGCCAGATAATTTACGGCCAGATCCGCATCCGCCGGCATTATCCTTGCAGCAGCGAACATTCCCGGACGTACCCAGTAACGATGCTTATCCACAATGCGCTTTGCGCGTTCTATGTGATCCGGTGTCAGGACGACCTGACGGTTGACGCGTGGACGATCTTCAATGGCGAGCGAGATTACGACGGCTAGGACCAGGGAAAAACTCAATAGCAATCCAGCCGAGACAATCAGAAGTTTGCGCATGAAATTTTATTGAAGTGTCGCTCAGGACAGAGGGCGCACGATGCCGTATTCCGGACCATGGCATCTACGTCCTTGGAGATTTGCTGAGGGAAGATAAAGAAAAACGACGTTTTGACCGATACTCAAATCGCTTTCTCAAAAAAGGCGGAACAGATCACAACAATCCCAATGGCATGCAAACCGCGCCGTGCAGCCGACGCATGCCCATCCCGGGTGATGATTATCCCGACTTTACCGAGAATGCTCAAGGAGGACTTATCAAAGGGTTTCTAATACCACCAGTAGGGGCGGTAGAATCCTCCCCAGTAGGGTCCGCCATAATAATACCCATATCCGAAGTATGGACTGAAGCCGTAGCCCGGCCCGCCATAAGTGTAAGCCTGATATTGGTACACCGGCCATAAATAAATGCCTTTGGAAGAAAGCAGAGGCAGACGTACGTGTTTTTTTCCTATCGTACGCTCGATATCACCTTCGATTGTTCCCGCAACTGTGATTTCTCTATCCTTTGCATAAACTGCGGGATCCAGAAATTCGGAACTCTTGATTACGAAACGTCCCTCGCTCTGTTTGTTCAGTTGTGGCCGTCCGGAATAATTGAGGGGATAGGACAGCACCTGCACCAGGGTGAAGTTTTCTTCATTTTCAACATCAATCACCACGCCTCCCCAACGGACGGACGTATCCTTATAGCTGTTCGGGTCCTGACTCACTTCGCCATAACCGACTTTTGCCACCGGTACGTCTCGCACTGCTGCCGGCAGTCCGACGCACGCGCTCAAGGAGATACAGACGAATAACAAGTATGGTCTCATCTTTTTTTCCTTTCATGAAAACACGGCCCACGGATTGTTTATTTACCATCTTCACCTAGAATTGGAATTTCTTAATAGAGCCACTACAAGCATAGTTTAATCTGGGTTAAAAATACGACCCATTAATAGGGCGCCTTTGAATACTTTCTCACGACTGGCAGGCTGTCAGCGGATGGGTTTATCCGTCAGTGTCGTGAGCAGGAAGATGCTTTCCTGAAGTCGGCTTATGCCTCGTTGCTGAAAGCGCGGGTTTTCCGCCAGCACGTCGAGTTTTGCGAGCAGGCGAATATCCACGTGTTTTCCGTAAAGCGCCTCTACTTCGCGTGTGGAAACCGCAAAAGGCGGACCGGACATTTCGGACTCGGGATAATCGAAAGTAACGAGCAGTATCGGGATTGCGGGCGGCAAGATGCGCAGCAAGTGGTTTGCGTATGCACAGCGGGTTTCCGGGGGCAGCGCGACCAGGGAGGCACGGTCATACACCGCGCCCACCTCTGCCAGGTCATCTTTTTCCAAGTCGAAAAAATCTCCGCACAGGATGCGGATGCCGTTCGCATCCCAGCGATCGAATTTCCCCACGGTTGTGTGGCGAGGAGAATATGCGTTTTCCTTGAAGAACGCCTCTACTGCCAAAGGGCTTAATTCCACGCCCAGCACGGAAAGATTCTGTTCGCGAAGCCATATCATGTCACAGCTTTTACCGCAGAGGGGAACGAGAACCTGTTTCTCCGGCTCAACCTTTAATTCACGCCAATACTGGCGCAAATACGGATTGACTTCGCTCTGGTGAAAACCGATTTCTTCCTGCCTCCAGCGTTCCAGCCAGTATTCTTTTTTCATTTTCCTGTGTTCTCCCGGCATTATTTAAGATAAATTTATCCTGTCGCCATCCACTTGAGTTCGCAAAAGATTAAACCGGCAATGTTTCGCCGATATAAAATTTCGCCAAAATTATCCTGCCCATAACTACGAAATGCTTCAAAAACTTGCTGCACTTTTTAAGGAATTTGGATTTTTTGCTGGCCTGTTGTATGTGTCAGATCGTTTTCTCGCGAGTATTTCTCCCGGCCTGCGACTGTATTTCTACGATATTATGGTCCAGCCGATTCACAAAGAGCCACTTATCCCCGAGCGGTTAAGCAGGAATCTTGAAATTCGCGAGATCAAACGAGGTGATCCGGAAGTGGATCTCATGCCGGCGGGGTCAGACATAAAGGAAGCCCGTTTCGAGCAGAATGCGGTTTGCCTTGGCGCTTTTCAGAAAGGAAAATTTATCGGATATATGTGGTTCTGTCCCTATGCTTACGAAGAAGACGAGGTTCGCTGCATCTTCCTGGTATCGCCGATCGGCGAAGCGGTCTTCGATTTCGACTTCTACCTTTTTCCCGAATATCGCATGGGCCGCGGATTTATCGGTATGTGGAACGGAGCCAATCAATATCTTAACGAGCGAGGGATAAAATATACCTTCAGCCGTGTCACCCGGACGAACATCGCCTCCCGCCGGGCGCACAGCCACCTGGGGTGGAAATGTGTGGGACGCACACTATTCTTGCAGGCTGGGCAGTTGCAGTTCATGGCTGCCACTATTTCTCCCTTCCTTCACTTGTCGTTTGGGAAGTCCGGACATGTTCAGCTAAAATTACGTCCCGATGCTCTGCTGGTCCAATGATTCGTCACTGAAATAAGTGTGGAACTCGCGCTCGCCGGGGCAATCGAAGGCACCAGAATAATCAAGTCCCTGAAAGGTTGCGAGGAGTTGAAGGAAGTAACCTCAGGCCTTTTTACGCAGCACCGCGGTATGAAGCATCGGGCGGGCGAGCGTCAGCAATTCCGGTGAAATTCCTCTTCACTGTGTGCAGTCATGCTTTCCAGTGCGGAGTTCTCTGATCCATGATGCTTGACAATAGTGAGGCAATGTATCCAAGTGTACACTTCGTTTATTTTATATTGAGAGGCTATCCATAACCGAGGGCGAACATGAATTTGAATGCAAAGAAAACAACCGCAGCTGTGCAATCCGCTTCTGAAAACCCCAAGTTGCGTGTAATGCCCAAACAGCTCTTTTCCCGAACTCCTGTTCTTACTGGAGATAATGCTGCGGCAAAGCGCGAGGAAATACGCGAATACTTTCATTCCACACTGGATCGTTACGAGCAGCTCTTCGAAACGTTGCGGGGAGATGCAGCCTACTTCAAAAAACCCATTTCCTTACGTCATCCGCTGATATTCTACCTCGGCCATACGGCAACCTTCTTTACTAACAAATTGCTGCTTGCGGGTCTGATTACTGAACGCATCAACCCAAAAATGGAATCGATGTTCGCGGTTGGCGTCGATGAAATGAGTTGGGACGATCTGGATACGACGCATTACGATTGGCCTTCCGTCGAAGAGGTGCGAGTCTATCGAAGAAGGATGCGGGAAACCGTCGATCGACTCATTCGTGAAACGCCTCTGACCCTGCCCATTGAATGGGACAGCCCCTGGTGGACGATCATGATGGGTATCGAACACGAGCGCATTCATCTAGAGACTTCGTCCGTCCTTATCCGGCAGCATGCGCTGGAACATGTCGCTCCCCATCCTGCGTGGGAGCCCTACCGTAAATCCGGGGTTGCGCCCGACAATCAGTTGGTGAAGGTACCGGAAGGCACCGTGCAGCTTGGCAAGAAAAAAGACGATCCTTTCTACGGATGGGATAACGAATACGGTACCCATATTGCGGACGTTGCAGCCTTCGAAGTCGGCAAATACCTGGTGAGTAATCAGGAATTCCTGGAATTTGTTCAGGCGGACGGCTATGGAACCGAAAGTTACTGGGAAGAGGAAGGGCGCGCCTGGCTGAAGCATGCTGGCGCGAAGCATCCTACCTTCTGGCTCCAGCGAGGCGTCGAATGGGAGTTGCGCCTGATGACCAAGGAAGTTCCCATGCCCTGGGATTGGCCCGTGGAGGTGAATTATCACGAAGCCAAGGCCTTCTGTAACTGGAAAGCGTCTGTAAGCAACCAGCCTTATCGCCTCCCGACAGAGGATGAATGGTACCGCCTCTATGAGGTGGCGGGATTATCCGAGGTTCTGGCTGCCGCACCAGCCGAAGCCAACATTCATCTCGATCATGGTGCATCCAGCCACCCTGTCAACGAATTTGCTCAGGGCGATTTTTACGATGTGGTCGGGAATGTGTGGCAGTGGACCGAAACGCCTATTTATCCTTTCGACGGCTTTGATGTTCATCCCCACTATGATGATTTCACAACCCCGACCTTCGATGGCAGGCACAACCTCATCAAGGGAGGCTCCTGGATTTCCTGCGGCAATGAATCCCTGAAGAACTCACGTTACGCGTTTCGCCGCCATTTCTTTCAGCACGCGGGTTTTCGCTATGTGGTCGGCACTGCCCCGGCGATACAGCATGGCTCGCACTATGAAACCGACAAGCTGCTCTCCGAATATGCGGAATTCCATTATGGAGACACCTATTTTGGTGTGCCAAATTTTCCGAAAGCGCTGGCCGAACTCGCTATTGCCGCCATCGGGGACAAGCCGGCCCGCAAGGCGCTCGATCTGGGCTGCGCATCGGGGAGAGCCGCCTTTGAACTGGCGCGGCATTTCGATGAGGTGACAGGAGTTGATTTCTCTGCCCGCTTCATTGGGCAGGGAGTTCAGCTGGCGTCACAAGGCGTACTGCGCTATACCCTCGCCGATGAAGGTGATCTGGTTTTTTACCGGGAGCGGACGCTGACTGGACTGGGCCTCGATAACGTCAGGCACAAAGTGGCGTTTTATCAGGGCGATGCCTGTAATCTCAAGCCGCTCTATACGGGTTATGACCTGATTCTCGCGGCGAATCTCATAGACCGCCTGTATGATCCGGCCAAACTGCTCACATCCATACACACTCGCCTCAATTCCGGTGGTATTCTGCTGATTGCCTCTCCCTATACCTGGCTGGAGGAACATACCAAGCGGGAAGCCTGGATCGGCGGATTCAAGCGGGATGGTGAAAGTTTCGGAACGCTCGATGGCCTAAAAGAAACTCTGAGTACCCACTTCAAGCTGATTCAGGGACCCACGGAAGTTCCATTTGTCATTCGCGAAACACGCCGTAAATTCCAGCACACACTCTCGGAAGTAACAATCTGGGAGAAAGTTGTTTGAACAGAAGCTCTTCCATCGGGAACCAGGATTTTGATAAGGAAATCGACCGGACCGGGACAGCCAGCCTGAAATTCGACAAGCGCCAAAGCATGTTTGGCGCAGCGGGAGTAATTCCCCTATGGGTCGCGGACATGGATTTTGCCGCTCCAGTCGCGGTTACCCAGGCGCTTTCTCGACGCGCCGCCCATCCGGTGTATGGGTACACTGTCTTTCCCGACAGTTTGTATGAGTCGCTGATTGATTGGCTGAGGCGTCGTCATGGCTGGGAGATCGAGCGAGACTGGATCATGATGTGCCCCGGCGTGGTTCCGTCGTTGCATGCCGCTATCCTGACCTTTGCGCAACCCGGAGAACCGGTTATCGTGCAGCCGCCGGTATATTTCCCCTTTTTTTCTGCCGTCACCAGTACCGGCAGGCAACTCGTACAGAATCCGCTGCGGTTGCGGAATGGCCATTATGAGATCGATTACGATCATCTCGAGCAATGTGCGCAAGGCGCGCGTGTCCTGCTGCTATGCTCGCCGCATAATCCCGTCGGCAGGGTGTGGAGCAGGGGAGAACTCGAACGCATCCTGCGGATAGCGGATAAACACAACCTCGTGGTATTTTCCGACGAAATCCACGCTGATCTGGTTTATCCCGAAGCCAGGCATCATATGCTCTCACGGCTGGCGAAAGCATGGGCCGGAAGCAAGGCAAATGTCATAACAGCTGTCGCCCCCAGCAAGACATTCAACATTCCCGGATTGAATCTTTCCGCTCTCGTCGTGCCGGATTCCAAGCATCGGGAAGAGCTTGCGCAGACGTTCGATATCCTGCACGTCAGCGCATCCAATCCTTTCAGCATTGCTGCTTTCGAGGCAGCCTATCGGGAAGGTGAAGTCTGGCTGGATGAATTGCTGGTTTATCTACAGAAAACCCGTGATTTTGTCTCAGAGTATCTGGCGACCCACCTCCCTGAAATCCACCTCATCGACCCCGAAGGCACGTATCTGCTCTGGTTTGATTGCCACGAGCTGATGAATAAATTGGGGATGACTGATATCCAGCTCAGGCATTTTTTTGTGCATGAAGCGGGTATCGGTATGAGTCCGGGCACTTTGTTTGGCGAAGAAGGCAGCGGTTTCATGCGCATGAATATCGGTGCGCCCCGTAGCATCATTGAAGCAGCACTTGAAAGTATCAGAAAAGCTGTGAACAAAGCGAAGCAGGGGAGCACCTGAGCGTATGGAGGTCCCGACAGTTCTGTTTTCCCAGGAAGGGAAGCTCCGCTCGTACTCATGAAACAGCCGCAACAAAGAACAACCAGACAATAACAAGCGCTGTTTCAATACATGAGCGAAACACTCAAATCCTGGAGCGGCTGGATAGCGGTCTTCTTTTCCATATGCATCTGGACCGGCTTCATTCTCGTCAGCCGATACGGAGGGATGGGCACGTTGACAAGCTGGGATATTGCCCTGCTGCGATTCGGAGTAGGCGCTTCGATCGCCGTCTTTTTTTTGCCGCGAATCCTGTTGCCCCCCCTCAAGGTGATAGCCCTGTTCTCGCTGTTCGGCGGCATCGGTTACGCTGCGGTGGTATACGCTGCCTTTCGCTGGGCGCCGGCAGCTCATGCTTCCGTTCTGTTGCCCGGCACACTGCCTTTTCTGACTGCGATTATTGCATGGCTGTGGTTCGGCGAAAGATTTACAGTCGTGCGCCAGATAGCGCTGCTTATTGTTTTTGTCGGCATCCTGCTGACCGCCGCTGACTCGCTCTCACTCGGAACACATGTATCTCCCACGCAGATTCTCGGGGACGTGCTATTTCTTTGCGGGTCCTCATTATGGGCGATATTCACGCTGCTGCTTGCGCGCTATCCGATGCCGCCGCTTGCTGCCACTGTAACGACCACCCTGGGCAGCGCCGCAATTTACCTGCCCGTTTGGCTGTTATTTCTGCCCAGCAATCTTGCACAGGCCTCTGTCCGCGAAATCACCATTCAGGCAGCATATCAGGGTGTGCTGGTCGTCTTTATCGCGATGCTGCTCTATACGTTCGCCGTGCGTCGCCTCGGGTCGCAAACGGTCGCCCTGCTGATGGCATTCGTGCCCGTCGTATCCGCATTGGCGGCTGTGCCTGTCCTGGGAGAACCCTTGTCTTTGCTCACTCTGGCAGGATTGGGGGCGGTTACCATAGGCGCTCTCCTAGGAGCGCGCCAGGCATAAATATTGGACGGGGAGTAAATGCTCAGACATAGTATCCCGATAAGGGCATAATGAGCACTATCTGATACTCCAGCTGACCATACTCGGGTTTCGGGGTGGAGGAACTGCGTCATTGCTCGTGTACATGTGAATCTCGCTCTGCGAATTGTTCTTGAACGATGACGCTTCAAAGCGAGGCGGAGAGGCCTGCTGCGAACTGGAACGGACGAAGAGACAGAACTGCTCCTGTTCGCTACTTTTGAATATCTGATACTGATTTCCCCTATATAGAGTAATGCCGGAATCCGGGCTTTCGCCGATTTCTCCCGATGACATGCTTCCAGACGCAGTGGCGCCTGCTCTGCCGGCTGCCTGGATTGGGGCTGTTGAATCCCGGCTTTCCAAGGGAGAAAAGGTGGCAGCATGGCTCGAAACTGACCTCAATGACCAACTGCATTTTGATCCTGGACTTGTAGTCGTCACCAATAAACGTCTGCTCGCCAAGGCGGCGGCGGAGGCGGCGACAACCTTACAGGAGTGGAGTTACCGGCCCGGACTGACGCTTGTGCGCAGCGATCATGCAGGCGTCGGCAGTCTTGAGCTTTTTGATGAGAACGCGCTACTTGCATGCTGGCGCTACACATTGGGGAGGGATGCTGCGGCCAGCCGGCTCATCGATAATTTCCGTGAGCAACTTCATTATCACTTGACAGGGGAGTTTCGCCCTTTACCTGTACAGATTCTCTGCCCCAAGTGTCACAGGATACTGGATGTTTCACTGGCTCCGGGGCAGGAGGAGTGCGAAGCGTGCCGCAAGCAAGTACATGCCCCTCCTTCTACCTGGACCCTGTTACGCTTGTGGCGTTTCGCCAGACCCTACAAGTGGAGACTTTTTGCCGGTTTTCTTCTGACGCTTGGCAGCACGGGAGCGGCGATGGTGCCTCCGTACCTGACCATGCCCCTGATGGACAACGTACTGATTCCCTACCAGAACGGTAAGCCCATCGACGTTGAACTGGTTGGTTTTTATCTGACCGGACTGCTCGGAGCCGCGATTGTGGCCTGGGGATTGGGATGGGCACGCACTTACGTACTCGCACTGGTTTCCGAGCACATTGGCGCTGATTTGCGTACAGCCACTTTCGAGCATCTTCTCAAACTCTCGCACGCCTATTTCGGCGGCAAGCGCACCGGGGATCTCATGGCGCGTATCGGGTCGGAAACAGATCGCCTCAACATTTTCCTGTCGCTGCACCTGCTCGATTTCGCGACCGACGTGTTGATGATCGGCATGACGACCATTATCCTGGTTTCGATCGAGCCGTGGCTTGCGCTGGTCACCCTGACGCCATTGCCGATCATTGCGTGGTTGATCCATCTGGTTCGCGATAAGTTGCGAACCGGGTTCGAGAAGGTCGATCGTGTTTGGGCCGAGTTGACCAGCGTGCTTGCCGACACTATTCCCGGCGTGCGGGTGGTGAAGGCGTTTGCGCAGGAGAAGCGGGAGGCAACCCGCTTTCGCGCTGCCAATGAACGCAATCGTGAAGTCAATGACCGGGTCAACAAAGTCTGGTCGATGTTCACGCCAACAGTCGTGCTGCTGACCGAGATCGGTTTGCTGGTGGTGTGGGTTTTCGGTATCTGGCAGGTATCAAAAGATGAAATCACGGTAGGCGTGCTGACGGCTTTTCTCACTTACATCAGCCGTTTCTATGTACGGCTAGATTCGATGAGCCGTATCGTCTCGTTTACGCAAAAGGCCGCTGCCGGCACCAAGCGCATCTTCGAAATTCTCGATCACGTTTCCAGCGTTCCGGAGCCGGCCCACCCTGTGCACCTGCCCGTCGTAGAGGGGCGAATCGAGTTGCGAAATGTCGAGTTCCGCTACGGTACCCGCACAGTCACGCACGACATCAATATAACCATCGAGCCGGGTGAAATGGTGGGTCTGGTAGGACATAGCGGCTCAGGCAAGAGCACGCTCGTCAATCTGATCTGCCGTTTCTACGACGTGACGGAAGGCGCAATCCTGCTGGATGGCGTAGATATACGCGCGCTTCCGGTCGCGGAATACCGAAAGCATATCGGGCTTGTTCTTCAGGAACCCTTTTTGTTTTTCGGTACCATTGCCGAGAATATTGCCTACGGCAGACCGAACGCGACAGAGGAGGAAATTGTCGCCGCCGCACGAGCTGCGCATGCGCATGAGTTTATTCTCCGTCTGCCGCACGGCTATGACTCTCTGGTCGGCGAACGGGGGCAGGCGCTCTCGGGTGGAGAGCGGCAACGCATATCGATTGCAAGGGCACTGCTAATCGATCCGCGTATTCTGATCCTGGACGAAGCGACATCCTCCGTGGATACGACCACCGAGAAAGAGATCCAGAAAGCGCTCGAAAACCTGGTACGCGGTCGGACTACCATCGCGATTGCCCACCGGCTCTCCACATTGCGTGATGCCAGCCGGCTTATCGTTCTTGATCGCGGAAGCGTTATCGAAGTAGGCAATCATGATGAACTCATGGCGCGTGAAGGGCATTATTACCGGCTTTACCAGGCGCAAGTGCGCAATGTGGACACAGAGGACGATCTGCGCGGGCTGAGCCCGGAGCCAAGGGCTGAAGGTGGCCGGGAATGACGGGAAAAGTGCCCTTACACTACTCCCTGAGCCGCAATGCCTTTGGACGACTGGTGTTTAACGGAGCGAACGGGGAGGTACGAGAGGGTGTGGTTCCGGTACGGGCTTTTCCCATTACCGCTCCCAGCCGCGGTATCTCGCTGGTCGATACGGATGGCCATGAGCTGGCGTGGATCGAGGTGTTGAGCGGCCTTCCCGATGAGACGCGCAGGCATGTTGAAACGGATCTTGCCAACCGGGAGTTCATGCCGGAAATCAAACGCATCGAGGCAGTTTCAAGTTTTGCCACCCCCAGCACCTGGCGGGTTGAAACCGACCGCGGAAGCACGTCGTTCGTTCTCAAGGGCGAAGAATACATTCGCCGTCTGACTCCAATCGCTTTGCTGATCACCGACAGTCAGAACATCAATTTCCTGATACGCGACCGTACGGCGCTCGATCATCACAGCCGAAAGGTCCTCGATCGCTTCCTCTGATTCAAAGCAAGGGTACCGATTCCGGCACTTGCAGTTGGAGCATTGTTTCGCAGTTGCGTGTTTACAGCGCCCTCTGCAAAGCCTGTCGCTGACAGGAGACATACAACATTGCGTGATATCAACGGTATATTTTTGCCGGGAAACCGATTGTCGGCAAATGGCGACAAAATAGCCTCCTCTCCTGCTCCAAATAACTGTTTTTCAAAGATTATTTTAGCTGGCATAATCCATGCTTGATTTCTTGCGGATGGGGACTCCGTACTGAAAGCCAGACGCTCGTGAGAAAAATCATTTGCTTTTCATATTAATTTACCTGGTTGTAAACCTATTGTAGTCAGCCGCGTTAGTTCAACCTTAACTTATTTCTTGTGAGAATCTCACTTTATGCTGGCTTACGCAGATAGCAAACCTGACTACATAACGGTAAATCGGGATATCAAGTTTATTGAAATACGTCACCTCAACGGCCCCAATATCTGGAGTGTCCGTCCCGTACTTGAAGCCATTGTCGATATCGGGGAACTCGAAGACTTTCCCTCCGACACAATCCCCGGTTTCTATGAATGCCTGTCTTCCTGGCTTCCTTCGCTCATTGAGCACCGCTGCAGCTATGGGGAGCGGGGCGGATTTCTGCGCCGTTTAAAGGAAGGTACCTGGACTGGCCATATTCTCGAGCACGTTACGCTTGAACTGCAAAATCTGGCAGGAATGCCCGGTGGCTTCGGCCGGGCGCGCGAAACATCCCTGCGCGGTGTCTACAAGGTGGCTGTGAGCGCGTGGCATGAGGATGTCACGCGCAATGCTCTCGCAGCAGCAAGGGAATTGCTGCTTGCGGCAATGGATTATTCGCCGGGGGACGAACCTTACGATGTGAGAGGCGCTGTTGCGCATCTGCGCGGGATGATCGATTCGCTGTGGCTGGGACCATCCACTGCCTGCATTGTTGAAGCTGCCGCCAGCCGCAACATTCCGGCGATTCGCCTTCTTGCCAAGGGCAACCTGGTACAGTTGGGCTATGGCATCCGAAGCCAGCGCATCTGGACAGCCGAAACGGACCGCACTCCCGCAATTGCAGAAAGCATCTCGCGCGATAAGGATCTGACCAAGACACTGCTTCAATCGTGCGGTGTCGCTATCCCTGAGGGCCGCATCGTTCACAGCGCCGAGGATGCATGGGAAGCGGCCCAGGAAATCGGTCTGCCGGTGGTGATCAAACCGTGTGACGGAAATCATGGACGCGGCGTTTTTATCGAGTTGAGCAAGCGTGAAGAAATCGAGTCCGCTTATAGGGTAGCTCTGGAAGAGGGCAGCGGTGTCCTGGTCGAGGGTTATGTTCCCGGTACGGAACACCGCCTGCTGGTAGTCGGAGGCCGTCTCGTCGCCGCAAGCCGGGGTGATTCCGTTTCGGTTACAGGCGATGGGATTTCCACCATAAACGAACTGATCCAGCAGCAGCTCAACTCTGATCCCCGCCGGGGGGAAAGTGAAGATCATCCGCTGAATCCGGTCAATGTGGATGGGGTAACGATAATGGAACTCCTGCGGCAAGGTTTCACCACGGATTCAATACCGCTTGTCGGGCAGGAAGTCATCATTCAGCGTAACGGTAACCATGCTTTCGATGTTACTGACGAGGTGCATCCCAGTACCGCGGCGGCGGCTTCGCTGGCGGCGCGTGTTGTCGGGCTGGATATTGCGGGCATCGATCTTGTCGCCACGGATATTGCGCGGCCGCTTGCAGAACAGGGTGGAGCCATTGTCGAAGTCAATGCCGGGCCCGGTTTGCTGATGCACATCAAGCCCGCTATTGGTACCCCGCGTCCGGTCGGTGAAGCGATCGTCGAGCATCTCTTCCCGAGCTACGAGGACGGCCGCATTCCGATTGTAGGTATTACCGGCAGTTATGGTACAACCACTCTGGCTCATCTCATTGCTCAACTGCTCGCGCTATCCGGAAAGCAGACGGGCCTGGCATGCAGCGACGGCTTCTATCTTGATCGCAGGCAAGTGAAAAAAGGTGATCAGGCCAACTGGAAGACAGCGCGTAACATTCTCATGAACCGGTCAATCGAGGCGGCGGTTTTTGAAAACGGCAGTGACAGCATGCTGCGCGAGGGATTGGCCTACGATGGTTGTCATGTCGGCATCGTTACCAATGTGGAGTTGACCCGTCATTATGGAAAATATATCGAAACTCCCAAACAGGTCTTCGACCTGTTGCGTACCCAAGTGGATGTAGTCGTGCCCGCAGGTGCGGCAGTGCTCAACGCCAGGGAGCCGATGCTGGTGGAAATGGCTGCGCTGTGCAATGGGGAAATTATTTACTTCAGCCTGGATTCCGATCTTCCGGTAATAAAAGAGCATTGCTTGCACGGTACCGCTGGTATAAACGGCGTCCAAGGCAAACGGGCGGTAACGGTTCGAGACGGAGAAATTTTCCTTGTTGACGGGTCCGGTGAACTGCTACTGAGTAAATTGAACGATGTTCCGGTTACATGTAACGGGCAGGATGTTTTGGAGGTCGAAAATGTACTCGCGGCAGTAGGCGCCGCATGGTCACTCGGCATCGACCTGGCCGTCATACGCGCGGGGATTGGAAACTTTCACGCGTTTAACAAGGCGTAAAAAGAATCAGTAAACCTCCGCTGAATAAGAAACGCTAGGAGAACTGCCGATGCAAGTATCACGTCTCCGCGCTTTGCGCGGGCCCAATTTGTGGAGCCGTCAGACAGCCATAGAGGCAGTCGTTTCCTGCGACACTCCTGAATCTCTGCCGGGGGGCATGCCGGGTTTTCTGGATCGCCTGTACGCGCGATTCCCGCAAATCGATTTGCTTCGAGTCGCATCTTGCCCTGAAGCGGAAATGCTTGCGCATGCGCTCGAGCGCACTGCACTCGGACTCGAAGTACAGGTGGGTTGCCCGGTGGCTTTCAGCAAGATCGCTCCGACGCTTGAAGCCGAGGTTTACCAGGTCGTCGTGGAATACAGCGAAGAGGCGGTTGGCAGGCTCGCCTTTGATCTTGCACAAGCCCTGTGTAGCGCGGCTATCGAAGATACCCCTTTCAATCTGCCCGACGCCCTGCAGCATCTGCGTGAGCTCTATGAGGACATACGCCTGGGGCCGAGCACCGGTTCAGTAGTGCGGGCAGCGGTTGCCCGCGGCATTCCCTTCCACCGGCTGACTGATGGTAGCATGGTGCAATTCGGCTGGGGTAGCAGGCAGCGGCGTATTCAGGCTGCAGAAACCTGCCTCACCAGCCTGGTAGCCGAGTCGGTCGCGCAGGACAAAGAGCTTACCCGCTTCTTGCTGGATGCTGCCGGCGTACCTGTCACACCCGGAAGGCCGGTTACAAGTGCGGAGGATGCATGGGTGGCGACCTGTGAAATCGGCAGCCCTGTCGTCGTCAAGCCGCAGGACGGCAATCAGGGAAGGGGGGTCCGCGTGAATCTCGTGAGCCGAGAGCAGGTGGAAGCAGCATACGCCGTTGCGGTTGAAGTCACTGGAAAAGTAATGGTTGAGCGCTACATTCCCGGGCACGACTATCGCATGCTGGTAATTGGCAACAAGCTGGTCGCCGCAGCACGACGTGAGCCGCCCCAGGTTGCAGGAGATGGGATTCACACGGTTGGAGAATTGGTGGAGCAGATCAACAGTGATCCGAGACGCGGTGAGGGACATGCCAACGCGCTTACAAAAATCCATTTTGATGAAATCGCTCTTGCCCACCTTGCAACTCAGGGTCTGACATCGGAATCCGTACCGCCGGTGGGAACGCGAGTAGTTCTCAGGAATAATGCGAATCTTTCGACCGGCGGAACAGCGACAGATGTTACCGACGAAGTTCATTCGGAATTTGCGGCGCGTATGGGCGAAGCTGCCCAGATGATTGGCCTTGATATCTGTGGAGTGGATGTTGTCTGCGAAAGCGTGTCCAGACCTTTGGAGGGACAAGGCGCCATTATCGAAATCAATGCAGCGCCAGGCTTGCGCATGCACTTGCAGCCTTCCTTCGGCAAAGGGCGGGCGGTGGGAGAGGCGATCATTGCAAACATGTTCAAGAAGGGCGATGATGCCCGCATTCCGGTAGTGGCGGTAACAGGCACCAACGGCAAAACGACTACTGTCAGGCTGATTGCCAATATTCTTGATTGTCAGGGGCTGCGTGTCGGCATGACAAGCACAGACGGCGTCTATATTGAGGGGCAGCGTATCGACACCGATGATTGCAGCGGTCCCAAGAGTGCAAGAAAAGTGCTTCTTCATCCGGATGTGGACGCGGCAGTGCTTGAAACTGCGAGAGGTGGTCTGCTGCGCGAAGGATTGGCTTTCGATCGTTGTGATGTCGCGGTGGTTACCAACATCGGAGTCGGTGATCACCTCGGTCTTTCCTACATTAATACCGTGGAGGATCTGACCGCCGTCAAACGCATCATCGTGCAGAATGTGAAGCCCGGGACAGGTGTGGCAGTGCTGAACGCCGCTGATCCGTTTGTGGCAGGCATGGCGGCTCATTGCCCTGGCAAGGTCACTTTTTTTGCGCGCGATCCGGATAATCCCGTGATCGCGAAGCATCGCGCCCAACGTAAACGTGTCGTTTACGTCGATGGCGACGCAATCATCGCTGCGGAAGGCAATTTCGAATATCGCCTTCCGTTTGCAGGCATACCTGTGACACAGAATGGCGCGATCGCATTCCAGATTGAAAACGCCATGGCGGCCGTTGCAGCAGGCTGGGCGCTGGGTCTCGACTGGCAGATCATTCGCGGCGGTCTCGCGAATTTTGTCAGCGACATGCAAACTGCCCCCGGCCGCTTCAATTTCTTCACTCATCGGGGGGCTACACTTATTGCCGACTACGGCCACAATGTCGATGCGATTCGCGCACTTGTAAATGCAATTGACAAGATTCCGGCGAAACGGCGCTCTGTGGTTATCAGCGGTGCTGGCGATCGACGCGATGAGGATATTCGACAGCAGACGGAAATACTGGGAGATGCTTTCGATGAAGTGGTGCTTTATCAGGATCAGTGCCAGCGCGGTCGCGCGAATGGGGAGGTATTGAGCCTGCTGCGGCAGGGCCTGGAAAAGGCGAAACGCACCCGGAAGATCAAGGAAATCTACGGAGAGCTTGGAGCCATTGATGCCGCATTTGACGATCTGAAAGAGGGAGAATTGTGTCTTATTCTCATCGATCAGGTGGATGAGGCGCTGGGATATATCACCAAGCGGGTGGTAGCTGGCTGATAGGGGAGTTATCCATTCCCCGAGATTCGCGGAACACTCTTGATCCGAGCGTTTCAAGGATTTCTTACTCCGGTTTTACGCAAAAACGTCGAGTCCTTCTCTCTGTTCGCCCGATCCTGAGCTTGAAGAAGGATCGAAGACTGAATCGACAAAGGTAATCCATTTCCCCTCTATTGTTCCGGAATCCGCATTCTTCCGGTGAGAGGTGGGGAGAGTGGGCAGTTTTAGCTCCTTATCGGTTGCAATCCACAAAAATTGAACCTAAACTGAAAATCACGTCAGTAGAGATACCGGTTTGTCCGGTGCTGAGTTTATGTTGTTCACCTACGAAGGAGAATTTCATGGCTGGAGATAGCGTTTACAAAATAACGGAGATAATCGGAACCAGCACGACTTCCTGGGAAGACGCCGCCAAGAACGCCGTGGAAACAGCATCAAAGACATTGAGAGACTTACGCGTCGCTGAAATAGTGAAGCTGGATCTGGTAGTCGAAAACGGCAAGGTGGTGGCTTATCGTGCGAGGGTAAGCCTGTCTTTCAAATACGAGACCGGTAAATAACCGGCTTTCCGGCACCATGAGGCAAAAGAGCTCATAGGGCCCATAGAGCTAGATGGACCGGGATGCCGCTGGTCTTGCTGAATCAGGGTGCGAAGAATAATCGGAACAACAGCCGAGGCAAAGTAAAAAAGACAAAAACAAAGGAGGCGCGGAAATTCGCGCCTCCTTTGTTTTTTCTACCCTGCTGAATCAAGTTTATATCGCTGCCGCTGCTTCTTCCTCAAACTGAAGCTTTACTTTGCTATCGGCATCGATATCGACAGTCACTCTGCCGCCATTGGCCAGACGTCCGAACAGTAACTCATCCGCCAGGGCGCTGCGTATGGTGTCTTGAATGAGACGCGCCATCGGCCGTGCGCCCATGAGAGGATCCACACCGTTCCTGGCAAGATATTCTCTCAGTGCATCGGTGAATATCGCATCCACTTTCTTCTCCTGTAACTGTGTTTCAAGCTGCATCAGGAATTTATCCACCACGCGCAGAATCACTTCTCTATCCAGCGGCGCAAAGGAAATAATCGCATCCAGCCGATTACGGAACTCAGGCGTAAACATCCGCTTGATATCGGCCATCTCGTCACCTGTTTGCGCGGCCTTGGTGAAGCCCATGGTAGCCTTGCTCAAGGCTTCCGCTCCGGCATTGGTGGTCATAATGATGACAACGTTGCGGAAATCCGCCTTGCGGCCGTTATTGTCCGTCAACGTGCCGTGATCCATCACCTGCAGCAGGATATTGAAAATATCCGGGTGCGCTTTTTCAATTTCGTCCAGCAGCAGTACGGAATATGGCTGCTTGATGATAGCCTCGGTGAGCAAACCACCCTGGTCAAATCCCACATAGCCCGGCGGCGCGCCGATCAGACGCGAAACAGCATGCCGCTCCATATATTCGGACATGTCGAAACGGTGCAGGTGAATGCCAAGCGCGTAGGCGAGTTGCCGTGCAACCTCGGTTTTGCCGACCCCGGTCGGGCCGGAAAAGAGGAAAGAACCGACTGGCTTTTGCGGATTGCCCAAGCCGCTTCTCGCCATCTTGATCGCTGCGGTCAGCGCATTTATGGCCTTGTCCTGCCCGAACACAACCGCTTTCAGGTCGCGGTCCAGAGTCTTGAGCGTGTTGCGGTCATCACTGGAAACATTCTGCGCCGGAATGCGTGCAATCTTGGCGATGATGCTTTCTATTTCGTGCCTGCTGATTACCTTGCGCTGCTTGGATTTCGGCAAAACACGCTGGGCCGCACCGGCTTCGTCGATTACGTCGATTGCTTTATCCGGCAGATGCCGGTCGTTGATAAAGCGGGCTGACAATTCCGCGGCGGTTGTAAGCGCGGTAGTGGTATATTTGACACCATGATGGGCCTCATAACGCGCTTTCAAGCCACGTAGTATGGAAACCGTTTCATCCACGCTTGGTTCGGGCACATCAATTTTCTGGAAGCGCCGCGAAAGCGCATGATCTTTTTCAAAGATGCCGCGATATTCGCTGTAGGTGGTGGCGCCAATGCATTTCAGCTGCCCGGTATTCAGTATCGGTTTCAATAGGTTGGAGGCATCCAGGGTGCCTCCGGAAGCCGCTCCAGCCCCGATCAAGGTGTGAATTTCATCGATGAACAGTATAGCATTCGAGTTCTCGAGCAACTGTTTCAGTACTGCCTTCAGGCGTTGCTCAAAATCACCCCGGTATTTGGTACCCGCCAGCAATGCGCCCATGTCGAGGGCATAGACCTGATGATGTGCAAGGATCTCGGGAACTTCGTTCTCGATAATTCGCCGCGCCAGACCTTCAGCGATAGCTGTTTTGCCTACCCCTGCCTCCCCTACCAATAGGGGGTTGTTCTTGCGCCGGCGGCACAGCGTCTGTATGAGGCGCTCCAGTTCGCGCTCTCGCCCGATCAACGGATCGATCTTGCCTGCCAGCGCCTGGGCGTTGAGGTTGACCGCGTAACTTTCCAGCGCGCCCCCCGCATTCATTTCCTGCTCGGTATCTCCTTCGCTTTCGGTTTTGGCGCTGGTTCCCTGCGGAACTTTGCTGATGCCGTGAGAAATATAGTTCACGACATCGAGTCGGGTTACCCCTTTTTGATGAAGAAAATAAACTGCGTGGGAATCCTTTTCCCCAAATATCGCTACCAGTACGTTTGCGCCCGTAACTTCTTTTTTCCCCGAGGACTGCACATGCAGAATCGCGCGCTGGATAACGCGCTGAAAACCAAGAGTAGGCTGCGTATCTACCTCTCCACTCCCTCCTACAGTCGGCGTGTTTTCGGTAACATGCTCAGTCAGCAGCCGGCGTAAATCGTCCATATCAACCGAGCAGGCGCGCAATACCTCTGCGGCAGTCGGATTATCGAGCAGGGCCAGTAACAGATGCTCGACCGTAATGAACTCGTGGCGCTTCTGACGCGATTCCACGAATGCCATATGCAGACTTACCTCTAATTCTTGAGCAATCATTTCAGTTCTCCTCCATCACGCACTGTAGCGGATGCTGATGCTGCCTTGCAAATGCAACTACCTGCTCGACTTTTGTGGAAGCCACATCATTGGGATAAACTCCACATACTCCAGCTCCATCCATATGGACTTTGAGCATGATTTGTGTCGCCTGTTCTCGGTTCTTGGAAAAAAAAGTCTGTAATACAGTCACCACGAAATCCATCGGCGTGAAGTCATCATTCAGCAAAATAACCTTGAACATTGGTGGCGGCTTGAGTTTACTCTTTTTAGCCTCAAGTACAACCTCACCATGATTTCCTGCAGCCATGATCCTGTATTCTTGCCTTCAATTAAAACGGAAATATAACAACTTCCAGTCTTTATATTTGATGATTGCGCTGAAATATTCAAGTACCTTTTAGAAAATTTTCTGCTGCATTTCTACCAAATAACGGGGCCGACTACTTGACTTGAACAATGGATTTGCGTAAAACAGCTCTTGGCGTTTGGCTTCAAGTTCTCTGCAGCACCGGTTACAGCCGTTTTGCGGTCTTGAAACTCAAACAGTGTTCGGGTTTCCGGCCCGGTTTTATTTATAGGAAGCAATAATGGCAACTGGTACAGTAAAATGGTTCAATGATTCAAAGGGTTTTGGCTTCATTACACCCGATGATGGAAGCGAGGATTTATTCGCGCACTTCTCCGCAATCAATATGTCCGGATTCAAAACTCTCAAAGAAGGTCAAAAAGTAACGTTTGAGGTTACCCAGGGTCCGAAGGGCAAGCAAGCATCAAATATTCAGTCTGCTTAAAGATTTCATGCCGGGGCGTGCGAGCGCACTGAGCAGCATGTGATCCATCACAGAATTATACAAAGCCCCTTGCTGTAAATCAGCAAGGGGCTTTTTCTTGTCGAGGATAAGCAGCAAGCTCAGCAATGCGCTTGACGCTTGCTTACCCTTCCGCCCCCAGAGCGCCAGATTTTCAATGCGCCAAGTTTTCAACGGGCCATGTTTTCGATCAGGGCCTGCCCGAATGCTGAACAGGAGACTTTTTGCGCGCCGGCCATCAGGCGGGCGAAGTCATAAGTTACGGTTTTATCCTGAATGGTTTTTTCCATCGACCGCGTGATGAGAGCAGCGGCTTCCGCCCAGCCCATATGCCTCAGCATCATCTCCGCGGACAGAATGATGGAGCCTGGATTAACCTGATCCTTGCCGGCATACTTGGGGGCGGTTCCATGGGTCGCCTCGAAAATGGCTATCGAGTCGCTCATGTTTGCGCCGGGAGCGATCCCGATGCCGCCTACCTGCGCGGCCAAAGCATCGGAAACATAATCACCGTTCAGGTTCAGTGTGGCGATGACATCATATTCCTCCGGCCGCAGCAGAATCTGCTGAAGAAAAGCGTCGGCGATCACATCCTTGATCACTATACCGCCTTTATCCTCGGGCAGCTTCATCCATGGACCGCCGTCGAGCAGGCTTGCCCCAAACTCTTTTGCTGCAAGCTGGTAGCCCCAGTTCTTGAACGCACCCTCGGTAAATTTCATGATGTTGCCTTTGTGCACCAGTGTTACCGAGCGCCGTCCGTTATCGATCGCATACTGGATTGCTTTGCGTACCAGCCTTTCGGTCCCTTCCCGGGATACCGGCTTTACGCCGATCCCTGCAGTTTGGGGAAAGCGTATCTTGGTGACGCCCATGTCGTTCATTAGAAAATCGATGACTTTTTTTGCACCTTCTGATCCGGCTTCCCATTCAATACCGGCATAGATGTCTTCCGAATTCTCGCGAAAAATGACCATGTCGGTTTTTTCCGGATTTTTCAGGGGGCTAGGCACTCCCTGAAAATAACGAACAGGACGAAGGCATACGTACAGGTCCAGTTCCTGGCGCAAAGCGACATTGATGGAGCGGATCCCGCCTCCCACCGGGGTGGTCAACGGCCCCTTGATCGAAACCACGTACTCTTTCGCCGCCCGCAGGGTTTCCTCGGGTAGCCAGACATTTTCGCCATAAATCCGCGTCGATTTCTCGCCGGCATAGATTTCCATCCAGGAAATCCTACGTTTGCCTCCATAAGCTTTTTCTACAGCGGAATCCACTACCTTCCTCATTACCGGCGTAATGTCCACTCCAATCCCGTCGCCTTCTATATAGGGTATGACCGGATTGTCCGGCACATTCAGGGAAAAATCCGGATTTACGCTGATTTTTGAACCTTCCGCTGGTATGCTGATGTGCTGATACATGCTATCTCCATTTGTTGAGCTGGGCTTGGTTCCATAATCCAGAACAAGCCGGAACCGGATCGGCAAAATTTATACATTTTAACCGCGTTTCCCGCGTTTCGGACAGAAGCGCTTGCTTTTGCCCGCGAGCTTTCCTATATATCCCGAAAAGCGTTACAGGCGGCAGCAGCAGGACGGCTTCCTTTATAATAAACAGGGGGATGACATTTCCCGCCCGTATCCGGTTGTATCCACGTTCCGCTATTTGATAATTAAAACGGTTGAAATAACGAAATCATGATCTGGAAACCCAATGTGACGGTTGCAGCCGTAGTGGAGAAAGACGGGCAATATCTTCTGGTGGAAGAGCAAACCAGTAGCGGCTTGTTGTTTAATCAGCCGGCGGGTCATCTGGAGCCGGGCGAGTCAATCATCCACGGCGCGATACGGGAAACCCTGGAAGAGACCGGCTACACGTTTGTCCCCCGATCCGTACTCGGCATTTACCACTGGCATTCCCCGGCGGAAGATACGACATTCATACGCTTCGCTTTTTCCGGGTCAGTGAGCGACCACGATCCCGGCCGTAATCTGGATTCTGGGATCGTACGCGCTGACTGGTTCGGCATCGATGAAATTCGCAGCATGACCTATTGCCACCGTAGCCCACTCGTCATGAAATGCATCGAAGACCACCTGGCGGGGAAGGGCTGTCCGCTCGACATTCTTACTCATTTGGCTTGAAATGAGCAAAGCGCGCGTAGTTGTCGGAATGTCCGGCGGGGTGGATTCCTCTGTCGCTGCCTTGTTGTTGAAACAGCAGGGGTATGAAGTAATCGGCCTCTTCATGAAGAACTGGGAAGATGACGACACGGATGAATACTGCTCATCCCGACAGGATTTGATAGATGCGGCATCCGTGGCGGATGTCATTGGAATTCCCCTTGAAGCGGTAAATTTCTCCGCCGAGTACAAGGAGCGGGTATTCAGCCATTTTCTTGCCGAATACAAGGCAGGCCGGACACCCAATCCAGACGTGCTGTGCAACGCCGAGATCAAATTCAGAGCGTTTCTGGATCATGCGGCGGGGCTGGGCGCGGATTATATCGCGACAGGCCATTATGCGCAGGTGCGCAATACGGATGGCGTATTCCAGTTACTCAAGGGTGAAGATGGAACGAAGGATCAGAGCTATTTTCTTTATCGGCTCAACCAGGCGCAGCTGTCCCGGACACTGTTTCCTATCGGGCATCTTTATAAGCGCGATGTGCGAAGCATCGCGAAAGACTACGGGTTGCCCAATTTCTCCAAGAAGGACAGCACCGGCATCTGCTTTATCGGTGAACGACCCTTTCGCGAATTTCTCAACCGTTATTTGCCGAATGATCCAGGGGAAATGCAAACCCCTTCCGGGGACCTCATGGGCACGCATGCCGGCCTTATGTATTATACCATCGGGCAACGACAGGGATTGGGCATAGGCGGAACAAGGGGGGGAGACGGCGAACCCTGGTTTGTTTCAGACAAAGATATGAAGCACAACATTCTGACGGTGGTTCAGGGGCATGATCATCCCGACCTGCTCAGGCCCGCGCTTATCGCAACCGACCTGACATGGGTGAGCGGCAAGATGCCTCGCTGCAACTGGGTGTACGCGGCCAAAATCCGTTATCGCCAACCGGACGCTCCCTGCTCGATCACTTCCCTCGACCGCAACAAATGCGAAATCGAGTTCGCCCAGTCGCAGTGGGCCGTGGCGCCGGGGCAGTCAGTGGTGGTATACGAAAGCAAAGTGTGTCTGGGGGGAGGTATAATTACCGCTAGGCAAGATGATTGAGAGGGAAAGCAGATAAAACGGACAGCAGAGGTGGTAGGGATAGGATGGGTGGAGGGTGGAGGCTGAAAGCCGCAATCCATCACCCGTCACCAGAATTCGATGGGTTACGCTTCACTCCCCATCCTGCGGGCTGCGGGAAGTAATGATCCTCATTTTCACGGAAGTTGAAATCCAAATTTATCTCCAGGTAAGAAAATGGATACCTGCTTCCCGCAGGGATGATCCATCTTATCTGGCAATGTCGCTGTCAGTCCCGCGGGGCGGTTTCCATGAACGCAGGCCGTTTTTCCAGACGGTCGGAAAGATCCGCGAGATTGGGAAAATTCTCCCGCCACTTGATCTCCGGAAACCGGAAAGCAAGATAGCCCAGCGCGCAGCCCAACGCAATGTCAGCCAGCGAATAAGCATTTCCATCGCACCATTTTCTGTCACCGAGCTCCCTTGCCGCCGCTTCCAGGCCTCCCTCAACCTTTTTCTGCTGGCGGGAGATCCACTGTCCGCTTTGCTGTGTCTTGCTACGCTTGCGTTCCAGGAAAATGGCGGCAGCGGCATCGCAGATACCGTCCGCCAGCGCTTCCCAGCGTTTTACCGCGATGCGCCGCCGATTGCCGTCCGGAATCAGACGCGATACGGGATTGACACTGTCGAGATATTCGACGATCACGCGTGAATCGAACACGCTCGTCCCATCGTCCATGATCAGCACCGGCACCTTGCCGAGCGGATTGTAGTCGGGTACTTGGCTATCATCGTTCCAGGGGACATCCAGTTCGAAGGTATAACCAACGTGCTTTTCGGCGAGGACAATACGTGCCTTGCGTACGTAGGGGCTGGTAAGCGATCCAATAAGCTTCATGGCGAATCTTGAAGAGAGTGGTCAACGCGCATTATATCGGCTTTCCGCACTGCATGGCATAACGGGACCGAAGCCTACCTGTGTTAAAATTTCGCCGGAAACCAAGCTATGAATTCATCCTTTCTCACCGCACTCTCTCCCCTTGATGGCCGTTATCAC
Source organism: Nitrosospira sp. CT (assembly GCF_059489795.1). Lineage (NCBI taxonomy): Bacteria > Pseudomonadati > Pseudomonadota > Betaproteobacteria > Nitrosomonadales > Nitrosomonadaceae > Nitrosospira > Nitrosospira sp. CT. The sequence continues at coordinate 29,087 of NZ_JCAHZJ010000002.1, read as the reverse complement.
GGCAAAGTCGATGCATTGAGGCCCTATTTCAGTGAACTTGCGCTGATCCGTTACCGCGTCCAGCTTGAGATTGAATGGCTCAAGGCATTGAGCCAGGCATCTGTCATTAATGAAGCACTGCCGTTATCCGCGGATACGGTTGCGCAGCTCGATACCTTGGTAACGGATTTCTCCGAAAGGGATGGCGAAGCGGTCAAACTCATCGAGGCGCGCACCAACCATGACGTGAAAGCCGTGGAATACTGGCTTCGCAAGCAGTTAACGGGGAATGCCGAGATTGGCAGAATCGAACAATTCATTCATTTTGCCTGCACTTCAGAGGACATCAACAATCTTTCCCATGGATTGATGCTGATGCACAGCCGCGACGATATCATGTTGCCGGCGCTGGATAACATTATTGGCAGTCTCATCCGATTTGCGCACGAACTGGCCGAGGTACCCATGCTTGCGCGCACGCATGGGCAGCCTGCCACGCCCACGACAGTGGGCAAGGAGTTCGCTAACTTCGCTTATCGTCTGCAACGGGGATGCCGGCACCTTGCGCAGGTGGCTGTTCTCGGAAAAATCAATGGTGCGGTGGGCAATTACAACGCGCATCTGGCAGCGTACCCCGACTTCGAATGGGAGAAATTTGCGCGGGATTTTGTGGAAAAGCTCGGCCTGGAATTCAATCCTTATACCACCCAGATCGAACCGCACGACACCATAGCTGAACTGTTCGATGCCTATGCCAGGATCAACACGATCCTGCTGGATTTCAACCGTGATATATGGGGATACATTTCGCTGGCGTATTTCAAGCAAAAAACCCGAAAAGATGAAGTCGGTTCCTCAACCATGCCGCACAAGGTCAATCCGATAGATTTTGAAAATTCCGAAGGCAATCTCGGGATTGCCAACACGCTGCTGCGGCACTTGAGCGAGAAATTGCCAATATCGCGCTGGCAGCGCGATCTTACCGACTCCACTGCGCTGCGTAACATGGGTGTGGCATTAGGGCACACCTTACTGGCATATGACTCCTGCAGCAGGGGTCTGGACAAACTGGAAATCAATCCAGGCCGTCTGGAGGAGGATTTGAGAAATGCCTGGGAAGTGCTGGCCGAGCCTATTCAGACAGTGATGCGCCGTTACGGCATGCCGGATTCATACGAGCGGTTGAAAGAGCTGACCCGTGGCAAAGGTGGCATCACCCAGGCAGCGCTGCATCAGTTTATTGATGGTCTTGCCCTTCCTGATACAGAAAAAAAACGATTGCGTGAACTGAGACCTGAAACATACCTGGGGAACGCTGCTGCATTAGCGAGAAAAATCAGCGTGGAACACTGATTTTCACGTCTTTTTCTATCAAGCTGCCCCCTGCATACATTGTCGAGCCTGGAAATTTTTGGGCTTGAAATTCGAGAAACCATCCCGATATGTTTATGGATAGAAAATCAGGAGAAAGCCATGACAGAAGAAAACCGACCTCAACCAGACCAGCCCGAATTGACTGTTACAAGCGAAAACGGCGTACAGGAAACCGGGGAAAACAAGGCCAAGACGCCTGGGCAGGAGGGCGAAACCATGCCCAGCCTGGAGCAGTTACTGAAAAAAGCCGAACTCGATGCAGCGGAACATTATGATGCCTGGCTTCGCGCCAAGGCTGAGGGCGAGAACATAAGAAAGCGCGCCCAGATCGATGTCACCAACGCGCACAAATACGCTATTGAAAATTTTTCGACTGAACTGCTTTCGGTCATGGACAGTCTGGACGCTGCATTGGCGGTGGAAAATGCAACCGTCGAGAATTTCAAAAGCGGCATGGAGTTGACGCTCAAGCAGCTCACTGCGGCTTTCGCCAAGTTCAATATCAAGCAGCTCAATCCCCAGGGTGAAAAATTCGATCCGCATTTGCACCAGGCCATGTGCATGGTGGAGTCCGAGCTTCCGCACAACACCGTAGTGCAGGTTATGCAGAAAGGCTACGTGCTGAATGATCGCGTTATCCGGCCGGCGCTGGTTTCGGTTTCGAAGGGAAAAGAGTCTTGAAATCACGATCTTTACCCCCATTTCAGCGGTAACAAGCGAATTACTCGACGGATTTATAACAACGGATATCAAGAATCAACTAATACAAGGATCAATTATGGGAAAAATTATCGGAATCGACCTGGGAACCACTAACTCATGCGTCGCCGTCATGGAGAGCGGCAAGCCCAAGGTGATAGAAAACTCCGAGGGGACACGCACTACGCCTTCCATCGTTGCCTACACGGAAGATGGCGAGATTCTGGTGGGCGCCTCTGCCAAACGGCAGGCGGTCACCAATCCGAAAAATACCTTGTTCGCGGTGAAACGCCTGATCGGTCGGCGCTTTAACGAGGAGATGGTGCAAAAGGACATCAAAATGGTGCCTTACACCATCATCAAAGCCGACAACAACGATGCATGGATTGAGGTGCGCGGCAAGAAAGTCGCGCCACCCGAGGTGTCGGCGCAAGTGCTCATGAAGATGAAAAAGACGGCGGAGGATTATCTGGGCGAACCTGTGACCGAAGCCGTCATTACCGTTCCGGCTTATTTTAACGATTCCCAGCGGCAGGCCACAAAAGACGCAGGCCGCATCGCGGGACTCGAGGTCAAGCGCATCATCAACGAGCCAACCGCGGCTGCGCTTGCTTTCGGAATGGATAAAAAGGAAGGAGATCGCAAGATTGCCGTGTACGATCTGGGCGGCGGAACATTCGATATTTCCATTATCGAAATCGCAGAAGTCGAAGGCGAGCATCAGTTTGAAGTGCTGGCGACCAATGGCGACACTTTCCTGGGCGGTGAGGATTTCGACGCTCGCATCATCGAGTATCTGGTGGATGAGTTCAAAAAGGAAAGCGGTATCGATCTCAAGAAGGATATGCTTGCTTTGCAGCGGTTAAAGGACTCTGCGGAAAAAGCCAAGATCGAACTCTCTTCCAGCCAGCAAACCGAAGTCAATCTGCCGTACATCACGGCGGATGCCAGCGGTCCGAAGCATCTCGCGGTAAAAATCACGCGAGCGAAGCTGGAAAGCCTAGTGGAGGATTTGATTACGCGGACAGTGGAGCCCTGCCGTACCGCCATCAAGGATGCGGGTATAAAGGTTTCCGATATCGACGACGTTATCCTGGTGGGTGGTCAGACCCGCATGCCCAAGGTACAGGAAAAGGTCAAGGAAATTTTTGCCAAAGAGCCCCGCAAGGATGTGAATCCTGACGAGGCGGTGGCCGTGGGCGCAGCGATCCAGGGTGGCGTGTTGCAGGGTGCGGTGAAGGATGTGCTACTGCTGGATGTGACGCCGTTGTCGCTGGGTATCGAAACGCTGGGCGGCGTGATGACCAAGCTGATCCAGAAGAACACGACTATCCCGACAAAGGCGCAACAGGTATTTTCCACCGCGGATGACAATCAGACCGCCGTAACCATTCACGTGCTGCAAGGCGAGCGCGAGATGGCATCCGGCAACAAGAGCCTGGGCCAATTCAACCTGGCCGATATCCCGCCAGCTCCGCGCGGCATGCCGCAAATCGAGGTGACATTCGATATCGACTCGAACGGCATACTGCATGTGTCGGCCAAGGACAAGGCCACAGGCAAGGAAAGCAAGATCAAGATTCAGGCGAGTTCCGGTCTGTCGGAAGAGGAAGTGCAGCGCATGGTCAAGGATGCCGAAGCCCATGCCGAGGAAGATCATAAGGCAATGGAATTGGTCACGGCGCGCAATCAGTGCGATGCGATGATCCACTCTGTGCAGAAAACCATGAAGGAGCATGGGGATAAACTGGCCGATGAGGAAAAATCCAGGATAGAGGCGGCACTGAAAGAGGCGGAAGAAGCTTTGAAGTCCGGCGACAAGGAAACCATCGAAGCCAAAACCCAGGCACTGGCTGAGGCTTCGCATAAATTGGCGGAAAAGATGTATTCACAGGGGCAGGGCCCGCAGGCCGGACCCGGTGAGGAACCTTCCGGCCAGAGCGGCGGGACCGAAAAACCTGTCGAAGGAGAAGTTGTCGATGCGGAGTTCGAGGAAGTAAAAAACAAGAAGTAAATCCGCGAAGCAGCCAAAAAGCATCAAGACATTCTAAGCGCAGCGGTGCAGGAAAGGCGCAGCATTCCTTTCCGCATCCTGCGTTTTGGCGTGCCGGAGAGGAGCTGGTTTAAGCTACTCTGCTACTCTCCGTGCTGCCAAATTTTCAAGAAGACTATATGAGCAAACGCGACTACTACGAAGTGCTGGGCATTAATCGCGACAGCAGCGAGGATGAAATAAAAAAAGCATATCGCAGGCTGGCGATGAAATATCATCCGGATCGCAATCCGGATAGCCCGAAAGCAGAGGAACACTTCAAGGAAGCAAAAGAAGCCTACGAAATACTTTCAGATCCGAGAAAGCGGGCAGCGTACGACCAGCATGGCCATGCCGGAGTGGATGCCAGCATGGGTGGTGGTGGCCAGGGATTTGCTGACGCATTCGGCGATATATTCGGTGATCTTTTCGGGGGGCGCGGCGCGCAAGCCAATGTCTATCGCGGGGCGGATCTGCGCTATAACCTGGAAATTTCACTGGAACAGGCCGCGCGCGGAACCGAAACGAAGATTCGTATTCCCACCATGGATGCCTGCGGCACCTGTCATGGCAACGGCGCAAAGCCTGGCACCTCCCCCACCACTTGCCCTACCTGCAATGGCCACGGGCAAGTGAGGATGCAGCAGGGATTCTTCTCGATCCAGCAGACGTGTCCCAAGTGCCATGGCAGCGGCAAATTCATTTCCAGCCCATGCAATACATGCGGCGGTTCCGGCCGCGTCAAACACCATAAGACGTTATCCGTAAAAATTCCGGCGGGTGTGGATGAAGGCGATCGCATCCGCTTATCGGGAGAAGGCGAATCAGGGATCAACAGTGGTCCTCCAGGGGACTTATATGTCGTCATTCACCTGACGCCTCATTCAGTCTTTCAGCGCGACCACAACGATTTGCACTGTGAAATGCCCATCAGTTTCACGACCGCAGCGCTGGGAGGCGAGATCGAAATTCCTACGCTGGAAGGGCATGCCAAAATCCGGATACCGGCGGAAACACAAAGCGGAAAAATTTTCCGACTGCGCGGCAAAGGGATCAAGGGCGTGCGTAGCAATAACCCGGGTGACCTGTTGTGTCATGTTGTGGTGGAGACGCCGGTCAAGCTTACCCCTCGGCAGAAAGAACTGTTGCAGGAGTTGGAAGCGATCAACCAGGAAGACGGTTCTCGTCACAGCCCACGCGCAAAATCCTGGATGGATAAGGTGCGGGAGTTCTTTGCAGAGTGATTGCAGAGGGCCTGTTAACACTTGTTTCGCGGCCTGCGTTGCTGCAAGAAAAAGCGTAGGACAAGGCGCGAAGCGCAGGGCATAGTGAACCTATGCTCAAGCTTTGCAACGCAGCCTCCACGTTTTTTCATGGGCAACCCGAAGGGACGGGACCGATTTTATCCAACCCATCATTACTCGCCGCTTACAGAGGCTTACTCTGCGGCGCGGCTCACGCCTCGTGCTGAATAAAATCCACCTCCGTCGCGGGTGCGAAACAAGTGTTAACAGGCCCTATATTCGAGGCTACAAAGCCACAGAGTCAGTGTAGCTTCCCACATTGACTGATATCCTTCCCCTTTGCTGCACTAGAGAGCGTTCCGGTTCGGTTTCGCAAATCGGGCAGTTCTCATAAAACCATTTGCATATGCGGGAACACCGGAGTGATGATTCTGCCCCGGATTCATCAAGGTATCGTCATTCCCGCAAAAGCGGAAATCCGTTGGTTTGTTATTACGTTAAAAAGATCTGGAGACCGCTTTTGCGGGAATGACGATCAAGGTTTTTTCCAAAAGATTCTGCCCTTACAAAGCAGCTGTCTTTTGCCTATGCAGTTCTCCAGATTGCCGCTCATTTTATTCCGGACAGTAGTACGCATCCTCGTCGTTTCATACAAGCTCATACCCAGCAATTAGCGGAGTCTTCCCCTTCTTATTCCCCGATTTGAATCCAGCCCGGCGGTGCTAACCTTTCGGAACGCAGTTGTATCGATGTCGCTTCCTTGGGGCGAGAGACTCGGGCACTGCGCTTTCATAATCCAAGAAAAAGAAGCGTGCTGGAAATACCTCATTCTGTCAGTGATCGGTATCAAACCGAAGAAGCTGCTTTTGGCATCCCGGTTCCTTGATGGATGGAAATTTCTTCCAGTACGTTGGATTTATTCATTCAAAGCATATAAGGGGAATCTCAAATGACTTTAATCAAGAAGAATTCTCGCCTGTTTTTACAGGCGAGCTTGTGCATGCTGACGCTCTCTGTGAGCGCAATTCATGCCGCAGATAATCCCTCCTTCTTAAAAGAGAGCACTTCATCAAGCATCGCTGTTCCGACGGCAAACGCCGGCAAAATGCGCACCAGAATCGACAGCTTGCGTGGAAAAGACGACAAGGCGCTCGCCGACGATGACGATTATGCGGATAAGGGGCGTGGAAGAGGGGCTCGCGAGCCGTTGCCGTTCGACCAGTATCCCAACGTCTATAACGGTTATGTTCAGCCTATCGCAACCGCGATCGACTACCACAACGGGATGGTTTATCTCTTCAATTATGAAAACGACGGGCTGATCATCCTGGATCCCACCACACTTCCCGGTTGGCCCGGAAATGTTCCCCTGCAGCATACGGTAGTGATGCCCGAAGGAAACAGGATTTATCTCACTTCCGACAATACGCCGGATCACCCTTCCTATATCATCGCCCTGGGTGTGAACGAAATCAATTGGGATACTCGCTACGCTTCTCTGAGGGTGGATGCCGTGCTGGCGACTGATTCACCCAATAATCCCTCCGAATTACCATTTGTCACGCCGGTCAATCCCGTACAGGCCGTTCCCAATTGGCTCATAGGCAGGGGAACGCAAATTCATGGCCCAACCCTGTTGCCGTACTCCGATTTTCTCTACTTTACGGAATTTACATCGGACAGGATACGTGTCATCAACCACAAAACGAATCAGTTCCTGAGTTTTGATCCAATCGTCATACCTGGCTACACGGAGCAAACCCATGGGGTTAACTTCAACAAATCGGGCACCATTGGTCTTGGGACAGGTTATTTTTTCGATAACAGCGTGATCGATGTATACAAGCCGAACAGGGAAACGGGTGAATTGCAGACGGTAGGCCAGATCATGCTGGGCGACGAAAAGAGGCATGCAGCTTTTACCCATTTCGTATACTGGCTGGATGAGCGGTATGCGGTCACCGCATCGATGCAATTCGACAAAACTTCCCTGACACCCTCCAGCACCCAGCAGATCATTCCGCCAGGCGTGTGGCTGATCGACACCCACTTGGGAACCGCAAAGGAAATAGTCAAGACTGCGCATCACGCCAATGCTCCTGGTGTATTCCGCTCCGCATCGGATATCGCCGTGGCGAATGGCAAGCTCTACATCGCAGAAGAGGACACGCTTGATTTTACATTCGGCAATGATGGCTACATCTCGGTATTCGACTTGACCGACCGCGAAAAGCCGAAGTTCATCAAGAGACTGCGGCCCGGTTTCGAACTTCCGAAAGGGTACGCCGTCGCTCATACGATCAGCCCGACACTGGATCACCGTTATTTATTGGTGGCAAGCTGGGTTTCCGGATATGTCCTGAAGATCGATACTGAAACTGACACGGTAGCCAAGGTATGGGGGCCGCGTGACGGTCTTGTCAAGCCGCATGGCATATTTGCCGCAGGCGGTCTGCGCTGATCCCGGCAATCCCGCTTTTCCTTTATACCTTCGTATTCCGGCCCATCCTCTCCTCCAGGATTTTTCCCGAAGATTGAACAGGATGGGCCGCTTCCGGAAGCCAACCAGAAGAATTCATTGACACTATGAAATACATCAGCGAAATCCGCCCAGGGATATACCGGAAATACGTCAACGCTATGCTGGCAATCCTGCTTCTGGCGGCGAGTGCCGGAAGTGAGGCGGCTACCGTTCTCCTGCGCCGCCCGATACCCTTGCTTCCCGAGGCTGCTGCCCGCTTGAGTCAGGTACATGCGGGCAAGGACCTCCGGATGTGGCAATTGGTCGTTTTCGGGTTTGCCCACTGCAAGGATGTCTGTCCGGCGTCGCTTGCCAATCTATCCATGCTGGTCAAAGCCGGCGTTGCCGAGCGGATCAGTCTAGGTGGAATCTTTGTAACAATAGACCCGGACCGGGACACCGATGCGATCCTGTCCCAGTACATCAGGACCTTCGGAACCGACCTTGGCTATTTGCGGCTCAAGGGTGGGGAACTGGAGCGGTTCAAGACTGCTTTCAGTGTGGAAACCGCCTTCTATACGAAAAATGCCGGGAATATGCTGAATTATCAGGTGGATCATAGCACTACTGCGTTTCTGATCGATCCTGCAGGAAATATCAGAGTGATATTCGATGCATTGACGGACGCCACCGATATAGAAGATTTATTTCGCAGGAACAGGACATTGTTCGAATCATGATTCGCCCTGGTGCACTGCTCCCACTGCTGATGGTCTTCTCTCTCACTGCACCCGCCATGCAGATCGATGCCGATCCTCGTACGATCGTCTCTTTCATGGACAAGGCGCTGTCTCCGGAGCTCGATATTCTATCTGTGGCTACAGATATTTCTCCAGATGATCACCTGGTATTTCAAGTTAAGACTAGGGGAGAAAGAGCGCAGGGGGAAGTTGCGGATCACTTACTGCTGCGTATACTACATGGAAAAGTCTATGTTTTCCTCATTCCGATAAATAAAGAAAATGGAAATAAGGTTCTGATGTATAAAACGGCGCTTCAGCCCGATAACACTGTACTGCCCCACGCATTGAAAGCGCCACAAGAGAGTAGCTTGCCTGCTGGTTTGAATGCGAGGCGTATAGTAAACGGAGCGGAGTTTATTCTACCCATCGAGTGGATCGACTTCGGTAAAGATTTCGGTTTCGATGCCTACACTGTAAGTGCGCACGTACAGGGAGATACTCTGGAAATAAGCAGAGTCCATGATCAGGCAGGAAAAGGCCGGGGTGGAAGCAACAAGTTCTCTGCGGTTACCCTGCTCAATAAACTGTGTACGCCCCAGCGACTGCGATCGCGCGCAGATTAATAGGGGCAGGCCAAGTTTTTTGAGTAAAAGTTTTGAGCAGGTCCTAGCCCACCTGATCTGTACAATCTCTGCTACTTTTCTCTTCTATTACTTTATTACCCATTCGCCCCTCAATATCTTCTCCGCCCAGAACAAACCTGAAACCGATTTGTTGTCGGTAATTTTTCCTTCTTTTACCCATTCAAGTGCTTCTGCCGGAGGCAGGGTAAATATCTCCAGGTATTCTCCATCATCAAGGTTTGCGCCCTCAAAGGTGAGTTGCTGTGCAAGGTAATAGATCAGTTTTTCATTCGAGTAACCGATGCAGGGATGCAGGGTAGCGAGATAACGCCAGCTTTTTGCGGTGTAACCGGTTTCTTCCAGCAGTTCCCGTTGTGCGCACACAAGCGGATCCTCGCCGGAGTCGATTTTTCCAGCGGGCAATTCGTAAAAATCCTGGTGCAGCGGGTAACGGAACTGACGTTCCAGCACCAGTTCGCCATTGTCGAGCAATGGGATAATGACCACCGCGCCGGGGTGCGCGATGTACTCACGTATTTTCACTTTGCCGTCGGGGAGGCGTGCATGGTCCTGGTAGACATGCAGCAGGTCGCCTTCAAAAACCTTCTGGCTGCTGACAGTGGTTTCGGTAAGGTCGGGATGTTCAGGCCGGGTTCTGGACATAGGAACGGTACGTTTCTTCATGCAATGGATAGCGATATCTTGTCCGCAGTGGATCTGTTTATTCCACTGTTCGTTGCGTCCGATATCCGCTTTCCGGGGAAGTGGTATGCAGCCGATTATACCGCGCGGCAGGCCGCTATTCACTCATCTTGCTGTATCAGAAGCCGGGTAGTCGGAAACACTGCGCTGAAGCGGCTGCCTTTGCCTGGTTCGCTGGTAATTTCCAGCTTCGCCTGATGACCGCTGAGCACGTGCTTGACAATGGCAAGACCGAGGCCCGTGCCTCCGGTCTCGCGCGAGCGGCCCCGATCCACGCGATAAAAACGCTCCGTTAGGCGCGAGATATGTTCCGGTTCGATCCCTATCCCGGTGTCCTGTACCGAAAATACACCCTGCCCGTCCTGAACAGCCCAGCGCAACGTTATATTTCCCCCATTCGGAGTATAGCGTATGGCATTGCTGATCAGGTTGATAAAGGCGCTGCGCAGGTCAAACAGGTTGCCCAGGAGCTTTGTGGTTGTATCAAGCTTGAGCGTGATGCGATGGTGTCCTGCACTCAGGGATTTCGCTTCCTCATACAGCATTCGCAACATTTCCGGTATATTGACGTGCTCCTCGCGCACCTGGTTTTCCGTATCTTCGAGTCGCGACAGGGTCAACAGATCTTCCACCAGGCTCTGCATGCGTCGTGTCTGCTCGCTCATCAATTCCAGCGCCCATCGGCGTGTATCAGGATCTGGTTGATTATCGTCCGACAGCATTTCGAGAAATCCACCGATGACCGTCAAAGGCGTGCGCAGTTCATGCGAGACGTTGGCGACAAAATCGCGGCGCATGGTCTGGATTCTTTCAAGCTTGGTTATATCACGGCTGAGGAGCAGTTTCTGCTTGTCGCCATAAGGAACGAACTGCAGCGAGAGCATCAACTCGTGCTGCCGCGGCTGTTTAATCACCAGGGGTTCCTTGTAATTCCGCGAGGCGAGATATTCCGCGAACTGGGTCTGACGCATCAGATGCGTAATATGCTGTCCGGTATCGAGACCGGCATTGATGCGCAGATGCTTTTCGGCCACTGGATTGCACCATTCGATGCGGTCCATTTCATCGAGGATGACTACTCCCTCAGGCATGGCTGAGGTGGCGCGCCGCAGACGCTCCAAAGCGGAGCTGAGGTTTTGGTGGGTTTGTTTTTGATCGCGCATGAGCCGGGTCAGACGCGCGAATACATCTCCCCATCTGCCGGAGCTGTCGGGTAGCCCAGCTTCTTCACTATGGAGCCATCGGTCCAGCCGCTTCAGATTGTGCGAGTGGCGCAGGACCAGCAGGAACAGAACGATGACATAAAAGGTCAGCGCCGCAGCTGCGCCGGACACAGCCATCAGTACTCCGCTTACAACGGTAATCAGTACGAGAGTGGCAAAATGCCCCCAGAAACCGGACACAAACGTCAGCTGGAACGATTACAACAGATCATTCCAGCTTTCATCCCGCGTTCACCGCTTGCCCTGCCGAGAGGCGATAGCCGGAGCCCCGTACCGTCTGCACCAATCCATCCTTGTCGACGTTTTCGAGAGCCTTGCGCAGGCGGCGGATATGCACATCGACAGTACGGTCCTCGACAAATACATGATCGCCCCATACCTGATCGAGCAATTGGGAGCGGCTATGTACCCGCTCGGAATGAGTCATGAGATAGTGCAGCAAGCGGAATTCGGTGGGCCCGAGCACGACTTCAGTCTCATTCGCAGTGACGCGGTGGGTTGCCGAATCCAGTCGCAGTCCACCGATCTCCACCACATCGTCAGCGGCTTCGGGAGCGCGCCGCCGCAGTACTGCCTTGATTCTCGCCAGCAGTTCCCGGGGTGAAAAAGGCTTGGTAATGTAATCGTCGGCGCCGCTTTCCAGTCCGGTCACCTTGTCGCTCTCGTCTGCACGAGCGGTGAGCATGATAATGGGAATATCCTTTGTGCGGGCGGCTCTCCGCAGCATGCGGGCAAAATCCGCGCCGCTCATCCCAGGTAGCATCCAATCCAGGAGCACTAGATCGGGCAGCGTATCATTGATGATTTTCATGGCCTCCTCTGCGTTTTTCGTCGAGGAAACCGTATGCTTGGCTTGCCGGAGACTATATGAGATCAGTTCCTGGATCGCGGGTTCATCTTCCACCACCAGTATTGTTGCTGCCATTAGATAGTTCCTTCTATCGTCAGAATCTTCTCCGTTTTTGATTTTTTCTTATATTTCGATGATATGTAAACAGTATTGCGGTTTTGTGACATTTGCAAGCAGCGAGAGATTCCGCAGCCGGTATCGTCAAGCCGAGAGAGGCTTCCGGCCGCATCAAGGGGATTCGAACCTCCTGTCGCAGATTCACAGAATCAGTATAACGCGGTAATCGTTGACGTTGGTTCGGGTCGGACCCGTCGTGATCAGATCGCCCAGCGCTTCAAAAAAGGCATAGGCATTATTACAGGTTAGCAAAGACGAAGGGTTCATGCGCCGCTCGGCGGCGCGCCTGAGAGAGTCCGGCGTAATGAGTGCGCCTGCATTGTTTTCAGTGCCGTCTATGCCGTCAGTATCGCAGGCGAGCGCGTAGATGTTTGACGCACCGTTCAGTTCGATAGCGAGCGACAGCAGGAACTCGGTATTGCGGCCGCCGCCCCGTCCGCTCCTCTTATATCCTTGTTCATTTTCCCGTAATGTGACTGTCGTCTCGCCTCCTGAAATCAGGGCTATCGGCAGCTTCCACGGTTGCCCATGTTGACGCACCTCCTTCGCCATTGCCGCGAAGACCTTGGCCACCTCGCGCGCTTCCCCGGTAACGGAATCCCCCAGCACTACAGCTGGAATTCCTTGGGCACAAAAATATTCTGCTGCTGCCGCGAGTGAAGCATGTGCCGTTGCAATCACCCGGTTTTCTACCTGATCGAAAACGGCATCCCCAGGTTTGGGTGTCTCCCTGATTCTGCCTTCCACTCCTGCACGCAACGTTTCCGTCACGGCGGCCGACGCATTGATTTTATAGTGTTCGAGTATGGCGCCCGCATCGGAGAACGTCGTGGGATCAGGTGCACAGGGGCCGGAAGCAATATGGGTCGGATCGTCTCCTGTTACATCGGAAATGATCAGTGCCAGCACCGGAGCACGGCTCGAAGCCGCCAACCGTCCGCCCGCTGTCGCGGAGAGATGCTTTCGTACAATGTTGATTTCCTGGATGGGCGCCCCGCTGTTCAGCAGTTGGGTAGTGACATCGCGGAGATCATCGAGCGATATGCCGGTTACCGGTACCGACAGAAGACTGGAGCCGCCTCCACTCAGCAGGCACAACAGGAAATCACCGGTTCTCAGTTTTTCTATTTCTGCCAGAATGGCCCGCGCCCCTTGCTCCCCGCTTTCGTCGGGCAGCGGGTGGCCTGCTTCTATCAACTGGATTCGCTCGAGGGGCAGGCCGTGACCATAGCGGGTGAGCACGATTCCGCTCAAAGGCATCTCTTGGGGCCAATGAGTTTCCACAGCCTGCGCCATTGCCGCCCCGGCCTTGCCCGCACCTACCACCAGGGTCCGTCCTTCAACACGGTCCCTGATATGGCCTCTAATGCAGCCCTCATGCTGTTTGACTGCAAGGGCGCGAGATGACACGGAAGCAAGATGCGGCGGTACGACGCGCAGCGGATCGGCGGCGGTGAGCGCAGCGTTGAAACTGTTGAGCAGGAGTGCCCGGGGATTCATAGTACTTTCACCTTCCAGCCTCACGCCAGTATTCAGGTGGCCGCGTGAAAATTCTCCAGCATGTCCTTGAGGTGATGCCCGGTAAAGCTCCTTTCATTCGCTGCTATTTCCTCCGGCGGCCCCTGTGCGATGATTTCCCCACCACCTTCACCGCCCTCGGGGCCGAGATCGATAATCCAGTCCGCAGTCTTGATCACATCCAAGTTGTGTTCGATCACGACCACGGTGTTGCCGTGGTCGCGCAATCGATGCAGTACTTTGAGCAGGAGGTCGATATCCTGGAAATGAAGCCCGGTGGTGGGTTCATCCAGAATATAGAGCGTACGCCCGGTATCTCGCTTGGAGAGTTCCAGCGACAGCTTCACCCGTTGCGCTTCGCCGCCCGAAAGCGTTGTTGCGGACTGGCCCAGGCTGATGTAACCCAGGCCGACATCCAGCAAGGTCTGGAGCTTGCGCGCCACCACGGGTACGGCACTGAAGAATTCATGCGCCTGCTCTACCGTCATCTGCAGGATTTCATGAATGTTTTTTCCCTTGTATTGAATCTCCAGGGTTTCGCGGTTATAGCGCTTGCCGTGGCAGACATCGCATGATACGTAGATGTCGGGAAGAAAGTGCATTTCCACTTTGATCATGCCATCACCCTGGCAGGCTTCGCAACGGCCCCCCTTCACATTGAACGAGAACCGCCCCGGCCCATAGCCGCGTTCCCGCGCCTGCGGCACACCGGCGAATAACTCCCGAATCGGAGTGAACAACCCGGTATAAGTTGCGGGATTCGAGCGCGGCGTGCGTCCGATGGGGCTTTGATCCACGCTGATCACTTTGTCAAAAAACGCCAGCCCTTCCAGGTTCTGATAGGGAGCCGGTTCAGTTGCGCTGCCATAAAGATGCCGGGCAGCAGCTTGGTAGAGGGTTTCGTTGATAAGCGTGGATTTACCCGAGCCGGATACACCGGTGATACAAACGAACAATGCCACCGGCAGGTTCAGGGTGACGTTTTTCAGGTTGTTTCCCGAGGCGCCTTCAATCCGCAGCCAGCGGTCATTTTTCGGTTCGGTGCGTTTTTCGGGTAGCCTTATGGTCAATTCGCCCGAGAGATATTTTCCGGTAAGCGAACCGGCATCCCGCTGGATCGCTTCCGGCGTACCCTGGGCGATAATGGCGCCTCCATGCTCACCGGCCCCCGGGCCCATGTCTACCACATGATCCGCGGTCAGTATCGCATCCTGGTCGTGTTCCACCACGATCACGCTGTTGCCGAGATCGCGCAGGTTCTTGAGAGTTTTCAGCAGGCGGCTGTTGTCCCGCTGGTGCAGGCCGATGGAAGGCTCATCGAGCACATACATCACACCGGTGAGACCTGATCCGATCTGGCTGGCAAGCCGGATGCGCTGGGATTCCCCTCCGGACAAGGTATCGGCGGACCGATCCAGCGACAGGTAGTCCAGTCCGACATTGTTGAGAAATGATATACGGCTGGAGATTTCCTTGATGATCTTCTCTGCAATGGCAAGTTTATGACCAGTCAGCGTCACCTGGTCGAAAAAAAACTTTGCTTCTTTAAGCGGCAAGGCATTGATCTCATATATTGCCATGCCGCCTACATGCACATGGCGTGCTTCCCGCCGCAAGCGCGTCCCAGTGCATTCAGGGCAGACCTGGGAATTCAGATATTTCGCCAGTTCCTCGCGTACGGCAACTGAATCGGTTTCCTTGTAGCGCCGTTCCAGGTTGGGAATGATTCCCTCGAACGTATGCTTGCGATAATTTCTCGACCCGTTTTCGTTCAGATACGAAAACATGATTTTTTCATTGCCCGATCCATTCAGGATGATGTCCTGAATATGGCTGTTCAGTTGCTCGAAAGGCACTTCCAGATCAAAATCGTAATGGCTCGCCAGGCTCACCAGCAACTGATGATAAAACTGGTTGCGCCTGTCCCATCCCTTGATGGCGCCGGAAGCCAACGACAGATGCGGAAACGCGACGATCCGTTTGGGATCGAAGAAGGTGATTCTGCCCAGTCCATCGCATTTGGGGCAGGCACCCATCGGGTTGTTGAATGAAAACAGACGCGGTTCGAGTTCGGGTAGCGAATAGCTGCATATCGGGCAACTGAACCTGGCTGAAAAAAGATGCTCGGCGCCGGAATCCATCTCTACCGCCAGTGCGCGCCCCTCGGCATGGCGCAGCGCTGTTTCGAACGATTCCGCCAGCCGCTGCTTCGAATCGGGCGAAACTTTGAGCCTGTCGATTACCACCTCGATCGTATGCTTCTGGTTTTTTTGCAGCCTGGGCAGGGCATCGATTTCGTATACGTTCCCATCGACCCGCAGCCGGATGAAGCCCTGGGCGCGCAGCTCATCGATCAAGTCCACCTGCTCGCCCTTGCGCCCCACTACCAGTGGCGCAAGTATCATCAGCCGGGTATCCGGCGGCAGTCGCAGCACATGATCGACCATCTGGGAAACGCTCTGCACAGTCAGCGTGATGCCATGATCGGGACACTGCGGATCTCCTACCCGTGCGAAAAGCAGGCGCAGGTAATCGTGTATTTCAGTGACAGTGCCGACAGTCGAGCGCGGGTTATGCGAAGTCGCCTTCTGCTCTATGGCGATGGCGGGCGATAATCCTTCAATCAGATCGACATCCGGCTTTTCCATCAATTGCAGGAACTGGCGGGCGTACGCCGAAAGCGACTCCACATAACGCCGCTGGCCTTCCGCATAGAGCGTGTCGAATGCCAGCGAAGACTTGCCCGATCCCGACAGACCCGTAATGACGACAAGTTTGTTGCGCGGCAGATCGAGGTTGATATTTTTCAGGTTGTGCGTGCGCGCACCACGGATCTTGATGAGTTCCATTGACTCCTTTCGCTGACGGTCCAGCGCCTGCTCATCCACCGGGGCAAGGCTACCTGAGAACCGGCCAAACCTGTTAATATACTCAAGTTTCCGCGTTTTCCCAATCTGATTCATGTCCCCCTCATCATCTTCCGAGAAACTGTCACCCACAGAGGTACGCGCGATCGCGGGCTTGGCGAGTATTTACGGCCTGCGCATGCTGGGAATGTTCATCATTCTTCCGGTATTCGCGTTTTACGCCGAACATCTACCGGGAGGCGACAATTACACGCTGGTCGGGGTTGCACTGGGGGCGTACGGGTTGACGCAGGCAATATTGCAGGTTCCGTTCGGTTGGCTGTCTGATCGCTTCGGCCGCAAACCGGTGATTTATGGTGGCCTGCTCTTGTTCGCTTTAGGCAGCTTTGTCGCAGCCGCGGCAACGGATATTTACTGGGTAATCATTGGCCGTGTCATCCAGGGCGCAGGGGCGATTTCGGCGGCTGTGATGGCGCTTGCCGCGGACCTTACACGCGAAGAGCACCGCACCAAGGCAATGGCAGCGATCGGCATGACGATAGGCACTACCTTCGCACTGTCGCTGGTCATTGCGCCGTCACTCAACCGCATGATTGGCGTGCCCGGAATTTTTTTGATGACAGGCGTGCTGGTGCTGCTGGCGATGGTGGTAGTTTCGCGAGTGGTTCCCAACCCGACAGACAGCCGGTTTCATTCGGATACGGAAGCATCCGCGGGGCGATTTTCCAATGTTTTGCGAAATCCCGAACTGTTGCGGCTCGATTTTGGTGTCTTCGCACTGCACGCGGTATTGATGGCACTGTGGCTGGTGGTGCCGCTGTCGCTGCGGCAGGCAGGGCTCGCAGCAGATCATCACTGGCAAATCTATTTTCCTGCGCTGGTCATTTCCATGCTGCTGATCATTCCAGTGATCATCTACAGTGAAAAGAAGGCAAAGCTCAAGCAGGTGTTTGTCATATCCGTGGCTGTGCTGCTGATAAGCCAGATCCTGCTGGCCTATACATTCGATTCGATATGGGGCACCGCAGGTGCGCTGCTGGTATTCTTCACCGCCTTCAACCTGCTGGAAGCGACCCTGCCTTCGCTCATTTCCAAGATCGCCCCGGTGGGGGCAAAAGGCACCGCCATCGGCGTCTATAGCAGCGTCCAGTTCCTGGGTACGTTTATTGGTGCCAGCGCCGGTGGCTATCTCTATCAACATTACGGGAGTACCGCACTGTTTGCATTTTGTGCCGCGCTCCTCATGTTCTGGCTGATATTTGCCGTTACCATGAAGGCGCCCGCAGCTGTTCGTACCAGGATGTATCACGTGCAGATAATGGATACCGGCACCGCCCACGGGCTTTCGCGGCAACTGGCGGCCCTGCCCGGTGTGCATGAGGCGCTGGTGCTTGCGAGCGAAGGGGTGGCTTACCTGAAAGTAGATATGCGCGGTTTTGATGAGCAAGGCGTTGCTCAATTACTTGGAGGGGAAGCATAAATGGCATCAGTCAACAAAGTTATACTCATCGGCAACCTCGGCAAGGACCCTGAGACCCGCTATATGCCGAATGGTGACGCGGTAACGAACATCACCGTGGCAACAACCGAGACCTGGAAAGACAAGAACGGCGAAAAACAGGAAAAAACCGAGTGGCATCGCGTCACTTTCTACCGCAAGCTGGCTGAGATCGCAGGTGAGTATCTCAAGAAAGGGCGATCGGTCTATGTCGAAGGACGGCTGGAGACGCGCAAATGGACCGACAAGTCGGGTGTCGAACGCTACACCACCGATATCATCGCCACCGATATGAAAATGCTAGGGAGTAAGCCTGGCGGCGCCAGTTATGAAGCGCCCGATAGAGATGAAGGTGGTTTTGCACCGAGCACATCCAGCAGTAAGGCGCCTGCCAGAAGTAGCACCGGGTTTGATGATATGGATGATGATATTCCGTTCTGACATCGTTTTCCCTGGCATGAGTGCAAGATGCTGCATGATCGAATCTGCTAAAAATATGACGAAACTGTTTCTTCTCCTTATTACGCTGTTTGTATTTACCGGAGCAGCATTCGCGGCTGTCAATATCAATACCGCTACCCAGGCCGAGCTGGAAAGTCTTCAGGGAATCGGTCCGGCCAAAGCCAAGGCGATCATCGACTATCGCAAGAAGAAGGGATCTTTCAAATCCGTGGACGATTTGCAGGGCGTAAGCGGCATTGGTCCCGCCACGGTTCAGAAGCTGCGCAAGGATATCACTGTCGGCGGCAGCAGCGGAGGTGCGACAGGCAGGAAGGAGCACAAACCCGCTGCCAGAGAATAATCCTCTCACTGCCGGTTAGTGTCGCAGGTTGCGGGTGGGTGAAGGCTTGACCACACCCATCTACTATCGATAAGTTACGCTTTTACCCCATCTCTTACGGTCACTACGCGCCACTCCGGCTACTGCGGGAATTCGTTGTGACGTTTCACAAGTCGGACAGGTCATGTTCAAAACCATAGAAGATTTTGTCGGCAATACACCTCTGGTCAAGCTCAAACGCCTGCCCGGGAATACTACCAACACTGTCCTCCTGAAGCTGGAAGGGAACAATCCAGCGGGTTCGGTAAAAGACCGTCCCGCTTTGTCGATGATTACGCGTGCGCAGGAGCGCGGGGAAATCAAGCCCGGCGATACGTTGATAGAGGCCACCAGCGGCAACACCGGCATTGCGCTCGCCATGGCCGCGGCAATCATGGGCTACCGCATGGTGCTGGTGATGCCCGAGCATCTCAGCGTGGAGCGCCGGCAATCAATGAAGGCGTACGGAGCGGAAATCATACTGACTTCCAGAGAGGGCAGCATGGAAGAAGCCCGCGACGTGGCCGAGAGCATGCGCGACGAGGGGCGGGGAATCATCCTCGACCAGTTTTCCAGCCCCGATAACCCGCGCGCCCATTACGAAGGCACCGCTCCCGAAATCTGGCGGGATACCGAAGGAAAGATTACTCATCTCGTGAGCAGCATGGGCACGACCGGAACCATTATGGGTTGCTCCCGCTATTTCAAGGAGAAGAAACCCGAGGTCCGGATCATCGGCGTGCAGCCGGAAGAAGGCGCCCAGATTCCCGGTATCCGAAAATGGCCTGAAGCCTATCTGCCAAAAATCTATGATCCGAGCCGGGTAGACCGCATCATGCTGGTTTCCCAGGATGAAGCCGAGGAAATGACGCGGCGGCTTGCGTCCGAGGAGGGGATTTTTGCAGGGATTTCGTCCGGCGGTGCGCTCGCTGCGGCGCTCAAGGTTTCTGCAGAAGCAGAAAATGCAACGATCGTCTCGATTGTTTGCGACCGAGGCGACCGTTATCTTTCTACGGGTGTTTTCCCTGCGTGATTACCGGTTTCAGGGGGTAGGCAGGGTCTGATAGCCGTAGCAGGGTACCGGCAATAGGGCCCAGAACGAACGAAAAATGGCTTGCTCGTGATGAAATTCCTCATCAGGATACTGGCAGCGTTCTTTCCCGCAGTGGTATCCGTGCAGGCTGCGTCTCTTACCCTTTCCGCAGAGGATATCCGCGGTCCGCTTTCCAATATCAAGGGAATCCAGATCACCCTCGCTGGCGCTCCTCCATCGTCCTCGCTGAGAATGAAGCTGGCCGAGGTGGCGATACAGGGAAAGACCTGGCATAACCTGCATTTTTCATGTGATCGATTTCGCACCAGCAGGGAAGAGATCAACTGTGATAGCGGTGCCCTGAGGTTATCGGAGTCCGCGCCACTGCCTGTGTCATTTCGGTTATCTGTTCCAGGCAGAACTTCCGACGTAAAAATCCTCGATGTGAGAATCAGAAACAGCGCAGGCAAGACAGGCGAGGGGTGGAAGCTGTCGCTTCGCACGGGAAGAGCAGGTTGGGAAGGTACGCTTACCGCAGCTAACGGAGAGACCGCGCAGATCGTGCAATTGCTGCCGGTCAGCGAGAATGCCATTCTGCCTTCATCCACAAAAGGGAAAATCAATGGCGCAGCGAAACTGCGGGCTGACCTTGACGGAGCTGCTGCCATTGATGCCCATCTGACGGTGGAGGGCGTAGCTTTCAGCGATGTCAGCGGTTTACATGCGGGCGAGAATATCAGTGTTACCGTCGATGCAAGGGCCAAACGCAAGTCTGGCCAGCTTCCCTCGCAGAACCCTGGGTTATGGGAGTGGCAGGTGGATGCTCACTGGCCGCAAGGGGAAGTATTCTGGCAGCCCCTCTATTTTGCTGCCCAGGATCATCGTTTCACCGGGCGTGGCGAACTCGATGACAGCATCCTTCGTCTCCGGACGGGAAAACTTTCCCTGGCGAAGATCGGGGAGATCGATCTGTCCGGCAGTATGGACTGGGGCGCCAGCACGCTGCACGATTTCGACCTCGATGCGCCCGATCTCGAAATGGCGGGGTTGTACAGCCAGATCGTAAAACCTTTTCTGGTCAATACTTCTTTTTCCGCATTGAAGACCGCCGGCCAGGCGGGAGTAAAGTGGCGATTCCGGAATGGTGTGAGCGAAATGCTCGATGTCGATCTGCGTGACGTATCGCTGGAGGACGAGGGCGGGCGCTTTGCACTGCGCGATATCAATACGCGCATACCCCTGCGTGCAGCTGGGCTGACGCACGCCGCCATTACGATAGGGGGTGGTCACGTAAGCCGGCTACCGGTGGGGCCGGTCCATATCCCCCTGGAGATAACCGGATTAAATGAACCTGGTTTTCGCATACCCCGAATGGAAGCACCCTTGCTGGACGGCAAGCTGACCCTGGAGAACTTCAGCGCCATCAGGCAGGCGCAGGAATCGCCCCCCGGCTGGCGCTGGCAGTTTAGCGGCGACCTCTCGCCCATATCCATGGAGCAACTCACCCGCGCGCTCGGGATGCAGCCGATGCGCGGCACTCTCTCGGGAAAAATCCCCAAGGTAACATTCGACGGCTCCGCTATTGAAGTGCAGGGCGCCCTGCTTCTCAACGTGTTTGATGGCACGGTGCTGGTGTGGAATCTGAAAGCGCTGGAGCCATTCGGCTCCGCACCCTCCCTCATGGCGGATGTGGACATGCGCAATCTCGATCTTGACCTGCTCACCGGCGCATTCTCATTTGGCAATATGGAAGGCCGCATAGATGTGGCCGTGCATGATCTCGAGCTTTTTGACTGGAAACCGGTGAAATTCGATGCCCGCCTCATGAGCAGCCCGGGCGATTACAGCCGCCGCATCAGCCAGCGGGCAGTGCAAAGCATTTCATCACTGGGTGGAGTCGGCGCTGCCGCTGCAATCCAGCGCAGTTTCCTGCGTGTCTTTGATGAATTCGGCTATTCGCAGATCGGGTGGAGCTGTACATTGCGCAATGGTGTCTGCGGTATGGGCGGGATAGAATCGGAACCTATGCCGCACGGGTATCTGATCGTCAAAGGCGGCGGAATCCCGGCGATCACAGTGATAGGTTATAATCGCAGGGTGGACTGGCGGGAATTGGTAAGTCGTCTTCAACGGATTACGGACGCCAATGCCAGGCCTGTCCTTCAACAGGATAAACAATGAAGAACCTTTTGTTCCAGGCAGTTTTGCTGACCCTGGTCAGCGCGATGCCAGCCGGCTGCGTCACCATCAATATTTATTTCCCTGCCGCAGCAGCCGAAAAAGCAGCAGACAAGATAATAGAAGAAGTGTGGCAACTCAAGAAACCTGAAGCGGGTGAAAAGACGGAGCAGCCCGTTTCACCCCCATCTTCTTCCCAACCTGCGGTAGAGCCGCAGCAGCAGCCATAACAGTAAAGGCAGATATCATGGTCAGTTCGATTTTCCGGGCAGCGCTGCTGATTCTATTGTCATTGATGCCGCTTGCCGGGCATACCCAGGCCAATATCGAAATCGATACCCCCGCGATAGCAAGCATCAAGCGGAGCATGCAGCAACGCCATAGCCAACTGGAGCCGTATTATTCAAGTGGAGCAATAGGCTTCACGCGTGACGGTCTCATTGTCATGCGGGACGCCAACGCAGTGCCACTGGCAGCGCGGCAGTCGGTGAATGGATTGATCGCAGCGGAAAATCAGGACAGGAACGCGCTTTATCGCGAGATCGCTCGCGCCAATAGTCACCCGGAATGGGAAGCCGATATTCGCTCCACGTTTGGCCAACGCTGGATCGAACTGGCACGGGGCGGCTGGTGGTATCAGGGGGCGGACGGCGGATGGGTCAAGAAGTAAAGGCGGGCGGCCGGGTACCCTCAAAAACAGATGTGCAGGATTTATTTGAACGTCTAGCGTGACTCCCGTACTGGTTTTCGACATCGAGACTGTTCCCGATACAGAGGGATTGCGCAGGCTCTACAATCTTCCCCATGAGCTTCCGGCCGCGGATATCGCCGAGATGGCGTTTCAGTCGCGCCGCCAGACTGTCGGAAGCGATTTTCTTCCCCTGCACCTGCAGAAGGTGGTGGCGATTTCCTGTGCGCTGCGCGACAAGGATGAATTCTGTGTATGGTCTCTGGGAAGCCCGGCGGATTCCGAGGCTGAACTCATACAGCGCTTCTTCGACGGCATAGAGAAATACAGTCCCCAACTGGTCTCCTGGAATGGAGGCGGGTTCGATCTGCCCGTGCTCCACTACCGCAGCCTTATCCACGGCCTGAAGGCCCGGCGCTACTGGGACATGGGCGATGATGACCGCGACTTCAAATGGAACAACTATCTCAGCCGCTACCATACGCGCCATCTGGATTTGATGGATATCCTGGCGTTGTATCAGCCGCGTGCGAATGTTCCACTGGATGAGTTGGCGAAGCTGATGGGTTTTCCGGGGAAGTCGGGGATGGATGGCTCCCAGGTCTGGAGCGCTTTCCAGAAAGGCGAGATTGCCGCCATTCGCAACTATTGCGAAACGGACGTGGTGAATACCTACCTTGTGTTCCTGCGCTTTCAGCTTATGCGTGGAACCTTCAATAAAGAACAGTATCAACGTGAATGCGAGCTGGTTCGCTTCACCCAGAGCAAGTCTTCCGAGCCGCATTGGCAGGAATTTCTCGAACAGTGGTTCTGTTTGAGCGAAGCTTCTTCATTTCTGGATTGATCGACAGCTGCTCAGGCTGCTCATTCTCCTGCATGGGGGTGCGTCAGATTCCGGAAGGCATCCGTGGGTAGAACCGAGGGTAGAATATCAAATCCTTCTGAACCCGTTCTCGATTTCGGACCTGCCAATGTGAGATGACTGCCCCCGTTCTTATCGAATCCCTGGATCAGGAAGGCCGGGGCGTTGCGCACGCTGAAGGCAAGGTCATTTTCATCGAAGGCGCCCTGCCGGGAGAGGTTGTCACCTATAACGCCTATCGCAAAAAACCGAGCTTCGAGCTTGCCCAGGTCAATCAGATTCTCAAGCCCGCGTTTTCGCGGGTAACGCCGGAATGCCATCATTTTGGCATCTGTGGTGGTTGCAGCATGCAGCACATGGACGCTCGTACCCAAGTGGCAGCAAAGCAGCGCGTGCTCGAAGATAATCTCAAGCACATCGGCAAGGTGGCACCCGAACTGATATTGCCGGCAGTTTATGGATCACCCTGGGGTTACCGCTACCGGGCGCGGCTGTCGGTCCGCTATGTGGCAAAAAAAGGCGGAGTGCTGGTGGGTTTTCATGAAAAGCGCAGCAGCTTCATTGCCGACATGCAGATCTGCAGGATCATGCCGCCGCATATCTCTGCACTTCTCATGCCATTACGAAAGCTGGTGGAAAATTTGTCCATCCGCGAGCGTCTGCCGCAGATTGAAGTTTCATTGGGCGAGAACGTGGATGTACTGGTTTTGCGCATTCTTGAACCCTTGACCGCGCAGGATGAAGCCTTGCTCAAGGCTTTTGCCGATCAGCATCACGTTCAGCTTTTTCTGCAACCCGGCGGTCCTCAAACGGCTTATTCTTTCTACCCCAAAGACGCGCCAGAATTGAGTTATACGCTGCCGGAATTCGATGTAACCATTCCGTTTCATCCGACTGAGTTCACCCAGGTGAATTCGGCGGTCAATCGCATACTGGTGCGGCGGGCGCTAAACCTGCTCGATCCCGGCGCGGGAGAACGCATCGCGGACCTGTTTTGCGGCTTGGGTAATTTCACCCTTCCCATTGCGCGACGCGACGCGCAGGTAGTGGGCTATGAAGGCAGCGCGGCGCTCGTTTCCCAGGCCCGTCAAAATTCACAACGCAATGGGCTGGTGGGCAATACACGATTCATGGAAGCCAACCTGTTTGAAATCGATGAAAGCTGGATGCGGGAACAGGGGGATTTCGACAAGATGCTGATCGACCCTCCACGGGAGGGCGCTATCACCGTGGTGACTGCCCTCGAAAAGCAACAGTCCCAGCCGTGGCGGATTGTTTACGTCTCCTGCAATCCCGCTACACTGGCGCGCGATGCGGGCGTGCTGGTGCACAGGAATGGATATTCATTGAAGGCAGCGGGTGTGATCAACATGTTTCCGCACACCGCGCATGTCGAGTCTATCGCGCTGTTCGAGAAAGCCAGCGAGCAAACATAAAAAAGGTATGAAAAAGGGCGACTGTTTCCAGCCGCCCCGGAGGTATTCCCGGATTTCCCTGGCTTGCTCGCCGGGTTTACCCTGTAGTTTTATCCTTATGGCGCTCTTCGCGTCAGTCTTTCTCACCGGACAAAGCCAGCAGCAGGTGCAGCAGGCTGGTGAAGAGGTTGTACAGGCTGAGGTAGATGCCCATGGTCGCCATCACGTAGTTGGTTTCCCCGCCGTTCACGATACGGCTTACATCGAACAGAATGAAGCCGGAAAACAGCAGTACCGCGACTGCCGAAATGGCGAGCGAGGCTGCCGGTATGGCAAAGAACAGATTGGCGATCGACGCGATCATCAGGAGTATCAGCCCCACGAACAGGAAGTTCTGCATGAAGCTGAAATCCTTCTTTGTCACCGTGGCGATGGTCGCCAGCGTGAAGAAGATTGCTCCTGTTCCCGCGGCGGCGGTTGTGATGATTTGCGCCCCATTCTTGAAATGAAGCGCATACTGAAGCATCGGGCCTAACCACCACCCGGCCACAAAAGTAAACAGAAACAGCAATCCGATTCCCACCACGCTGTTACGGGTGGCGCTCACTCCAAACAGCAATCCCATCATGATGGCCAGCATCACCAGCGGTCCCATGATAGGCGCTTGCGCGAGGAACGCGAAGTTGGTGCTCATTCCGATCATCGCGCCGATCACCGTTGGAATCATGGTCAGACCAAGCATCCAATAGGTATTGCGCAGTACCTTGTTGCGATCGACTGCAAGTCCGGTTTGCACAGTCGGGCTGGAATATCGAAGTTCAGGTTGCATGACGTCTCCTTGGTTGACGAAAGTTTACACGCATAAGACTACTCATCTTTAAGGAAAGTTGCAATCTCAAAGATCCCGCCTCTCCGAAAATACAATATATCAACAATCAGGAACGAGGATCAATGCAAACAAACGCGGATCGCTGACCATCGGCACATTCGTGTACGATGCTGGCGCGAAGATCAATCCCGCTAGATGCTCATAATGCCGATACTAAAATGATTCACGCAAGGTGTCTTTGGACTGAAAATAGCCATTACCGGAAGGAAGCTGCCTTCTACGGTACATCGTTGCATGGCTGCACCCGAGATGGAAACATGAGCGCCCTGCATGGTTGGGCTGGAAATCCACCAGTTATCGCTTGTGACAAAATGACCTTGAGCTACGATCAAGTTTTCGCAAACTATTACTTGATTGGATTCGTTGGTAATCTTCATTGTTCCTTGTACCGCGAAGTTCAGTTCGTTTGGATAAGTTCCGGCGCTGTCACAAACTACGGTCTGACCATTGCTCGCAGCCGTTCTGAACCAGTTTGCAACCGATGCCGAATTTTTCCTCCCGGCATTAACCATAATGTAGGCCTGGTCGTGACCATCCTCCTTTTTTACGCCAGATGAAACGCCGTGATATGGCTGTCCAGATGTTATCGAATGACTTGTTTCGGTAAAGCTGAACGCTTTCATCCCTGCTACATCAAAGAATATATAATTGTCATGAGAAGTCGCCATTTTATCCTCCCGTTCTGATTGATTGAGTTGCCGGAACTGCCGATTCAGTAGAAGAGTGCATTTATTTAGATTGCATTTTTTCGTAGCTGAACAACAGAACATAACAATCTGGGATGGCTCTCAAAATGGAGAACAGAACACAAGGCGTGCCGGTACTCTATCTATTTGAGGAAAAGTCGTACTACTTGCGCAAGTCTCCTTTGTAATCATTTGTTATGGCAAGCAAGCACCCTATCATGTACAACGTTGTTGTAACGGGGGCTGCTGGCAAATCATTTCCCAAACGAGTATGATTCGCAGGGTTTCGGAAGAGTGGCCGAGCGGTTGAAGGCACCGGTCTTGAAAACCGGCAATGGGCAACCATTCGTGGGTTCGAATCCCACCTCTTCCGCCAAGTGGGTATCATAAATATCTGATGTCAAATGGTATTTATTGCCACACCTTCTTTTCAGCCATCTGCATTGCCGTAACCGTCATCTTCTATCTCAATTAATGAGTCCTGAGCCTAGCTGTAAGATGTTACAGGAACTGCAATTGGGTCGTCCGCCTTCGAATTCGATGCGCTCCGCAAGCAGGCGCACGATCATGTTGAGCAAAATGGGTAAAACAGCAAATTAAATTAATTGTTCTTACCAAACGTTTTCTTCCTTGTCCTCCTTGAGAATGGGGCGCACTGAGTATTTAACATTTTGCTACGTCACATTCCACACGTGCCAACTCGACTAAGTCATCAGCGGTAGAACCAACGCCACCGCATACGATAACTAATACCGTTTTATATCCTGATAACGCTGCAACTTTTTCGTACACCGCAGCAAGCGCAACCCCGCAAGCAGGCTCAACGACAATTCCATGATCTTGCAAAAACTGCAAAGAAGCAGAAACGGCCACCTTGTCCGGCAACACAACGCTTTCGATACGGTGATCTTTGGAGTACGCCAGTGCTTGTTCACAAACAATGCGCGCTCCTAACGTCGTCGCAATACTCGATATGTATGCAAGCTCGACAAGGAATCCCGCGTTTAACGATTTCCCATAGGAGTCGGCACCTTCAGTCTCAACCGCGATGATGGGCACACCGGCCCCTCCATTCCTCTTCAATCCTTCTATAACACCGCAAAGAAGGCCGCCACCACCGACTGACAGAACGATTACGTCAGGCTTTAGATCAGCACGGAATATTTCATCAATTAGACTGGCATGCCCTCTCCAAACCAGAGGGTCATCGAAAGGATGTATATATGCATCGGTAGATTGGATGAGTGACAGCGCAAATCGGTGCGCTTCGTCCAAAGACTTCCCATGGACTATAACTTCCGCATTCTCTAAGCGCATCAAGTTCACCGCCCGCTTTGAAGCTGCTTCAGGCACCACGATGATTACAGGTACCGAAAGGCGGCGTCCAGCAAAAGCAACTGCTAGCCCCGCA
Source organism: Nitrosospira sp. CT (assembly GCF_059489795.1). NCBI lineage: Bacteria > Pseudomonadati > Pseudomonadota > Betaproteobacteria > Nitrosomonadales > Nitrosomonadaceae > Nitrosospira > Nitrosospira sp. CT. The sequence continues at coordinate 1,175 of NZ_JCAHZJ010000002.1, read as the reverse complement.
TTACCGCCCGATGATGCAATGAAACGTTTTGCTCCTCGTTTTAAATATTCTTCGCATGCATAGCCGATTCCTCTGGCTTTGAAAGAGCCAGATGGTTGGGCAGACTCCATTTTCAGCCAAATAGATTGGCCCACTTTATGGCTGATCAAATGGGATTCAATTAGCGGTGTTTCAATATGTAGCGGCATTCAAAAGAGAGCTCCAATGAGATACGAACAGCTAATCTGCGGCCAGTGCCACAAGAATCAAGTCGTACTGTTTCATCCAGTTCCAGCCAAGGTTCACCGCTGAGCTCGCGGGGCAATTCAAATCAATGTGACGCCGTAGAAGCAATATAATTGCGTTTCGCGAGTTGCGACCCCGTCCTGTGGTGAAAAGCAAATTCGGTGGCTTTCTCTGCCGCCAGCTTGCACGCCAGCTTGTATTTTTGCACCAGGGCGATGGCTTGCGCTTTTGAATCCTGCCCGTGTCTCCCGTAGAGGGACTTTTTGTCCTCGTAATACTGGAGCCGTTTCTCGTGTTTCGCTGCTATTTCCAGCAGTTTCCTGGCCCGGTTTTCATACCCCCTTGCGAGGCCGTCGTGGTCGACAAAAGGTCTGATATTTTGTGCTGGCGCGCTCGTGTCATCCTTCTTTGCTTCGATTGTACCGGTCTCCGAGCAGCCCGCTAGTAGGCCCAGCGTGGATATCACCGCTACAAACTTCCTTATTTCTTTTTGCATGAAGGCAGACTCCAATGAAATGGATGAAGTGAAAGCCGCTCCATCCTGATGCGGCCCATGACATTGGAACATTGTACTCAGTATTACTATAAATAAGATTCAGGTGTTTTGATTATGATCATAATGTTTTGTTTATATATTACGGACCTTAAATCCTAACTGCAGTACTCCCGGAATATGCCAAAAAATGGCATCCCTGCTAACTTTTGCTGCTGGAGCTTTAACGAAGACAAGGTATGAGCGAGCAAGACGATCTCTCACTGGAGCTGGCCCTAGTGAGAGATCGTCTAACCCACCTAAAACCTATCACTAGATACCGTTTTGATTCATGACCGGTGCTCTATCACAGCATACTTAATTCTTGTGAGAGTAAATGATCATCGGTTACGCGAGAACTTCAACGATCGATCAGAGTGCCGGTTTCGAGGCGCAGCTCAAAGAACTTGAAGGCGTC
>NZ_JCAHZJ010000001.1:0-2862 GCF_059489795.1 Nitrosospira sp. CT | reverse complement strand
TGAGGGAAACCGAAGCCGTTGCGCCACGAACCCAGGACGAGCAGCGCCTGGCGGATATATTCGCCGAGCTGTTGCGTATCCCAAAGGTCGGCATCCACGATAATTTCTTCGAATTGGGGGGTCATTCCCTGCTGGCAACGCGTGCAGTTTCGCGAATCCGCGACGTTCTGCACGCCACGGTCCCACTTCATGTCCTCTTTGACGCCCCCACGGTTGGAGAACTGGCGCTAAGGCTGGGACCCCGCACAGCGTCAGAGCCAATTCAGCGCCGTCCGGAAGGACCGTGCCCACTTTCTTTCTCCCAGCAGCGTTTGTGGTTCCTCGATCAGCTTTCACCGAACAGCGCCGCCTATAACATTTGCACTACGTTTGCCTTTAAGGGATTGCTGGATGCGGCAATACTCAGGCAGAGCCTGGGCGAGATCGTGCGGCGTCACGAAATCATGCGTACCACCTTCACTGCCATTGATGGGCAGGGCATCCAGGTGGTCATGCCGCCTTCACCGCCCCAGCTTGCCGTCATCGATCTTCCCGAAGCGTCAGCGGCCGAGGCGCGCAGGATAATCAACACGGAAGCCGAAATACCGTTCGATCTCGTAACAGGACCGCTTTTTCGCACGACGCTGTTGCGCATCGGAGAACTGGATCACCTGCTCGTGCTGGCAATGCACCATATCATTGCCGATGGCTGGTCCCTCGGCATTATCAAACAAGAACTGGCCGTTCTTGTTGAAGCTTATTCCAGTCATGAAGCATCACCGCTGCCGGAGATTCCGATTCAGTATGGAGACTTCGCCTGCTGGCAGAGGCGGACACTCCAGGGAGAGCAGCTCAACGGTTTGTTTGGGTATTGGAAAAAACAGCTGGAGAACGCGCCGGAGCAACTTTGTCTACCAACAGACCACCCGCGCCCCGCGGTACAGAGTTTCCGCGGTGCTTCCTTGTCGGTGACACTGCCACCCAGATTGGCGAGAGGTCTGCAGGATCTTTCGCAGCGGAAAGGCGTCACTTTGTTCATGACGCTGTTGGCAGCTTTTGGCGTGCTGTTGTCGCGCTACAGCGGACAGTCCGATATGGTGATCGGCACTCCCATCGCAAACCGCACCCGCAGCGAACTGGAAGGGTTGATCGGATTTTTCGTCAACACGCTTGCCTTACGCCTCGATCTTTCGGGGGATCCGTCATTTGCCGTGCTCCTTGAGCGCGTGCGCAACGTGACAACCAGTGCTTACACCCATCAGGACATGCCTTTCGAGATGCTGGTCGCCAAGCTCGCCCCGGCACGCCATCTGGACCATTCTCCGCTCTTTCAGGCCATGTTCGCGTTGGATAAGGAGAATTCCGACAGCGGAACGCTATTACCCATCATGCCCATCAGCAGCGCCACAAGCGATTTTGTGGAAGTCCGGGGGGCTGCGAAGTTCGATCTCACCCTCGCGATGACTGAGTTCAATGATGGCATCACCGCTTCCTTCGAATATGCCACGGATCTCTTTGAACCAGCCACCATAAGGCGAATGCTCGACCATTTTCTGATGCTGATAGACGGGATTATCAATAACGTGGAGCAGCGTCTATCCGGGCTGCCTCTGCTTTCCGCGCTGGAGCAACAGCAGCTACTCGTGGACTGGAACGCTACCGCAGCCCTGTTTCCGCGCGATTGCTGCATCCATACATTATTCGAACTCCAGGCAATGCGAAGCCCGGATGCCATAGCCCTCGAAGCGGATCATGAATGTCTGACCTACGAGCAACTGAATCATCGCGCCGATCAACTGGCCCGATGCTTGAAAGAGATTAAGCCTGGTACTCCGGTCGGGCTACTGATCGATCGCGGCATAGAAATGGCTGTCGGCATTCTCGGCATCCTGAAGGCGGGCGCAGCATATGTTCCCCTTGATTCCAAGCTTCCAGCGGAACGCATCGCGTTCATTCTTTCCGATACTGCTGCACCCGCCGTTGTAACCCAGACTGAGTTCAGGCATCGGCTCGCAGGTTATAGCGGGAGGGTTATCTGCCCCGAGGACGCCAAGCCCGACGAAGCAGAAACAACGAGCGGCGCAGAGGCGGACGACACGGGAAATGCCGGACCGGACGATCTTGCCTACATCATCTACACATCGGGTTCCACCGGAACCCCAAAAGGCGTCATGATTCCCCACCGGTCGCTGGTCAATCATGCCATTGCTATCTCCCGTTCTTATGAGCTTTGTTCCTCGGATCGGGTATTGCAAATCGCGTCCCCCGCATTCGACGTGGCTGCCGAGGAAATTTTTCCTTCATGGCTGAGTGGAGCAACTGTCGTCGCATGGACAGATACAGGTCCTCCGGCCTTTTCGGATCTGATCGATCTGGTGGATAACCGTCACCTCAGCGTCCTGAATCTCCCAGCTTCCTACTGGCATGGATGGGTCGCCGAACTTTCCTCCCTGCGCTTGCCCGAAAGCCTTCGACTGGTTGTGGTCGGCAGCGAACCGGTGATCGCGGCACGGCTGGTGGACTGGCTCCGCCATACGCACGGAGACATCACTCTGATCAATGCCTATGGTCCCAGCGAAACCACAATCACAGCGATAATCTACAAGGTTCCGGCAGGCAGTGATTTCCGCAACCATACTGGAACCGGGTCTTCAAGCATTGCGGTCTCTCCCGATCCCTCTGCCCGCTCTGTTCCCTCTGTTCCCTCTGTCCCCATAGGTCGGCCGATTGCCAATACTGAAGTTTATGTGCTTGACGACAGGCTCCAGCCGGTGCCCATCGGTGTGGCCGGAGAACTCTATATCGGGGGCGAAGGACTGGCACGCGGCTACCTCAACCGTCCGCAACTCACCGCCGAGCGCTTCATTGCCCACCCCTTCCGTT